>JAUYFI010000149.1 GCA_030691075.1 Sulfurisoma sp.
TGCTTAAACCTAAAAATCTCAGTTCGATAACCACGGAGGGCACGGAGGGCACGGAGAGAGGCAGTTTGCGGTCATTTATGGCCTCACCCAACGGGTGAATGCCAAACATCATGCAATCTATTGTTTTTACTCCGTGTTCTCCGTGAACTCCGTGGTTAACTGCTTTTTCTAGGTTAAACCTGGTTAAATTGAACCGCGGCTTAAATTCATCGGGCTCTCGCGGCGCGGGTTCAGTAGCACAACAGCACGTCGCAGTCCACCGCGCTGGCCACGTCCTTGCTGACGCTGCCCAGCAGCAATTCCTGCATGCCGCTCTTGCCGTGGCGGCCAAGGACGATCAGGTCGGCGCGCAGGGTCGTGGCGCGGTCGCAGATGGCGGCGGCGGGATAGGCCGCCATGACGTGGCGCGTGAGCTTCCCGTCGTTCAGTCCAGCCAGTTCGATATCCAGCCGGTTTTCCGCATCCTTCAGGACGCGTGTCTGACGATCCAGGATGAACGCCTCGTCCATCCCCGACTGGCGCATCCGCTCATCATGATCGGTATCGTAAACATGCAGCACCTCGATCCGCGCACCCGATGCCACGGCGCGGGCGAGTTCCAGGGCATGCATCGATCCCGGCGAAAAATCCACCGCTGCGATGGCGCTTTGATAGGGTTTCACCTCCGCGTTCTTGACGATCAGCACCGGGCAGGTCGCCAGCCGCAACAGGCGGGAGGCGGTGGAGCCAATCAGCAAGTCCAGCAGGGTGTTCTCGCCGCGCGCGCCGGCCACCACCAAGCCGGCGGCCTTGGCTGCGGCATAGCCGGCGATCTCCGTGTGGGCGCGGCCGATGCGCGTGGCGGTCAGCACCGGGATAGCGAAATCCTTGCGCAGGCTGGCGGCCAGGCTATCGAGCCGTTTTTTGCCCGCGTCTTGCAATGCCTGCTCATGGTTCAGCCGGAAATCGGCTGCGGGGTCCGGCCCCGGATACAGATCCAGGGGATGCACCACGTGCAGCAGGTGCATTTCCGCGCCGAGCTGTTGTGCGATCAGCGCGGCGCGCCGCACCGCCCGCCCGGCGGCGGCGGAAAAGTCGGTGGCGGCGATGACAGGGGTGATGGCTTGCATGATGTTCTCCTTCGTGGAAAATCATTGAAAGTGTATACCAAGCTTTACCGAACTAGCCTGACACCGGGGGGTCAAGGGTGCAATAAGCTTAGGGCTCGTTAATGAATAACTGTGGCATACGCTGGGGCCGCTTTGGGCGCAGGCCAAGGCGCAAGACGCGCGGTTGTGTCATTCACAACAAGCGGCTTGCACCCGCTAGGGGCGTCCCCGCCGGGAGCGGCAGCAAAGCTG
>JAUYFI010000153.1 GCA_030691075.1 Sulfurisoma sp.
GTGCGTTTATGTCTAAAAGTAGCGCCCGCCCTCCGGGGTGGGCGAGGATTGAAACCGGACAATCAATCGTGACAGGCATCATTACCGGGGTAGCGCCCGCCCTCCGGGGTGGGCGAGGATTGAAACTACGACCGTATGGCCGTAATCGCATCATCTACCGGTAGCGCCCGCCCTCCGGGGTGGGCGAGGATTGAAACATCGGTTTGCCCTGGTATATCCCAGAAAATTCCTGGTAGCGCCCGCCCTCCGGGGTGGGCGAGGATTGAAACCAAAGAAAACGGCGGTTCGCGTCTTATGCAGCTTGTAGCGCCCGCCCTCCGGGGTGGGCGAGGATTGAAACCAGCGTTTCCGGCGTGCAGTATGCCGCCCGTGACGCGGGTAGCGCCCGCCCTCCGGGGTGGGCGAGGATTGAAACATGAACGACCACGCCGCCGGCGAGGCTGGGTGGCGTAGCGCCCGCCCTCCGGGGTGGGCGAGGATTGAAACGACCAGGTGAGCGTCACCATCACCGCGGCGCAGCGGGTAGCGCCCGCCCTCCGGGGTGGGCGAGGATTGAAACGATGGCACGCCCACGACACCAGCCAGCCCAACCACGTAGCGCCCGCCCTCCGGGGTGGGCGAGGATTGAAACTTCTACAAGGTGGAGTTGGCGCTCACCCGTAGTAAGTAGCGCCCGCCCTCCGGGGTGGGCGAGGATTGAAACGACGCGGCCACCCTGGTCGCCACGGAAGCCATAACACGTAGCGCCCGCCCTCCGGGGTGGGCGAGGATTGAAACCGATAGACCCTCTCCCCCAGCCCCTCCCCCGCCCAGTAGCGCCCGCCCTCCGGGGTGGGCGAGGATTGAAACACCAACTGCATGGGCACCACATTCCGAAAGGTGTGTAGCGCCCGCCCTCCGGGGTGGGCGAGGATTGAAACACTTATTAGCTGGCTTGCGGTTTGAACGGCAGCGTCGTAGCGCCCGCCCTCCGGGGTGGGCGAGGATTGAAACCGGTAGATAGTTGGTTGTAGCTGAATTGGATGACGTAGCGCCCGCCCTCCGGGGTGGGCGAGGATTGAAACACATCTACTGATGGATAGCCGAATGAATCTGCCCGTAGCGCCCGCCCTCCGGGGTGGGCGAGGATTGAAACAGCATGCGGCGCCCCGCGAAGGCATCGGCATATTCGTAGCGCCCGCCCTCCGGGGTGGGCGAGGATTGAAACGCGCATCCGGTAGCGCGTCGGCGATGGCGATTATGTAGCGCCCGCCCTCCGGGGTGGGCGAGGATTGAAACGCTCTATGATCTGCTCTCGGCCATCCAGACCACATGTAGCGCCCGCCCTCCGGGGTGGGCGAGGATTGAAACCCGCTGTTCCCCAGCCTGGAAGCGATTTACACCGAGTAGCGCCCGCCCTCCGGGGTGGGCGAGGATTGAAACCTGTTGGTGGTGACGAGGCCGGCAATCCTACTGCGTAGCGCCCGCCCTCCGGGGTGGGCGAGGATTGAACCTAGAAACCTGAGTTGCCCCCGTGCAATCTGCCTGAAACTCAGGCAGGCTGTGGGATACACAACTATCAGAGGAGCCACCCAATGGGTGAGTCGAAGAATAAGCTGGTGAAGAGCAAAGAAATGCTTATGTCGTGCG
>JAUYFI010000154.1 GCA_030691075.1 Sulfurisoma sp.
GCGCACGACAGCAGCATTTCTTCGCGTTTCGCCAGCTTCAGTTTCGACTCACCCATCGGGTGGCTCCCTCAATCGACTCGAAACCCGCAGCCTGCCTCATTTCAGGCTACTTTGCATGCGGGCAACTCAGGTTTTTAGGTTAATTCGACGTTGTATTTTTGCCGAACCTTGGTATCACTGACTTTCGCGCATTCAAGAAACTCAGCGGCACAGTTGCGGCACACTCAACCCCGAAAAGCACGAGTTATCCACAGATGCGCGGGCGCGGTTCGGCGATTTTCCGGTGCCCCTCGATGGCGAAACCAAATCGTTGTCAGTTGCGGGCCGGCACTGTGCCGCCAGTGTGCCAAAAGGAAAGGCCCCGAAGGTATGAAACCCTGCGAGGCCTTGGTATGACTGGTGGTGATGGGTGGACTTGAACCACCGACCCCCGGATTATGAATCCGATGCTCTAACCGACTGAGCTACATCACCGTCCACGCGAGCCCGCACGAAGAAGCGCGAATCGTGACTTGGCCGCGAAAGGGGCGAGATTATCCGATTGGAGCGGCACCCTTGTCAAGGTGACTGGTGCCCCGGGTCGGGGACGCCCCGAAGGAAGTCCTCTTGGGGGACAATGCGCCGATGCAAACCAACACGGCATTCGACATCGTCATCGTCGGCGGCGGGCTGGCCGGGCTGGCACTGGCCACTTCCCTGCGCAAGACACCCTATTCCATCGCCGTCGTCGAGGGGCGCGCGCCTGTCAGGCCCGAAGGCTGGGACACGCGCATCTACGCCATCAGCCCAGGCAACGCCCGTTTTCTCGAAGGCAGCGGCATCTGGCATCACCTCGACCACGCGCGCCTGCAGGCGGTCGAGACCATGGATATCTTCGGCGACGCGGGCGGCCACATGCGCTTCTCCGCCTACGACAGCGGCATCGGCGAACTGGCCTGGATCGTCGAGGCGTCGCTGCTGCAGCGCGAGCTGTGGGAGACGGCGAAGCGCCAGGGCAACGTGACGCTGTTCTGCCCGGCACAACCGGCGGCGCTGGGCTTCGCCGCCGACCAGGCGGCGCTGCGGCTTACCGACGGCCGCACGCTGTCGGCGCAGCTGATTGTCGCCGCCGACGGCGCCGATTCGTGGACGCGCAATGCCGCCGGCATCGAGGTGCAATTCCAGCCCTACGGCCAGGACGGCGTGGTGGCCAACTTCGAGTGCGCGAAGCCGCATCGCGGCGGCGCCTGCCAGTGGTTCCGCCACGATGGCGTGCTGGCTTGGCTGCCGCTGCCCGGCAATCTCATGTCGATGGTCTGGTCGACGCCGGAAGACCACGCCGGCGAGTTGGTCGCCCTGCCCGCCGCCGAGCTCTGCGCGCGCGTGGCCGAGGCCGGCGAGCATCGCTTCGGCGAACTCAAGCCGGTAACGCCGGCAGCCGGCTTTCCGCTGCGGCTGATGCGCGCGCCGCGCACCGTGGCGCCGCGGCTGGCGCTGATCGGCGACGCCGCCCACGCCATCCACCCGCTCTCGGGCCACGGCATCAATCTCGGTTTCCAGGATGCGCGCGTGCTGGCGGAGACGCTGGCCGCCAAGCCCGACCACATCGGCTGCGGCGACGTGCAATGGCTGCGCCGCTTCGAGCGCGTTCGCAAGGAGGAAGTCGTCGCGCTACAATCCGTCACCGATGGCCTGCAGCGGCTGTTCGGCGCGCCCTCGGCGCCGCTGGCGGCCCTGCGCAACGCCGGATTGAACCTTACCGGGCATCTGCCGGTCATACGCGACGCACTGGTCCGCTACGCCATCGGCTGACGCCGATCCCGGAATTTCCCTCTACCCCCCCCACCCCCGGAGTTTTCATGTTCAAAAAAATAATCGCGCTGGCCATTTCCGCCGGCCTGCTGTTCGCCGCCTCCGCCCACGCCGACGAAGCCGACGTGAAGAAGGCGGTCGAATCCGTCCTCGGCAAGAACGCCAGGGTGGACAGCGTGCGCAAGGCCGGCGTGCTCGGTCTTTACGAAGTCGTGGTCGGCGGCGAAATCGTCTATGTCGACGAAAAGGCCGGCTACCTCATCTTCGGCAACATCGTCGACGTGAAGGCGAAGAAGGATTTGACCGAGGAGCGCAAGCTCAAGCTGGCGCAGATCAAGTTCTCCGACCTGCCGCTCGACCTCGCCATCAAGCAGATCAAGGGCAATGGCAAGCGCATCGTCGCCACCTTCGAGGATCCGAACTGCGGCTACTGCAAGAAGCTGGCGAAGGAACTCGTGGGCATGACCGACGTGACGATCTACACCTTCCTCTACCCCATCCTCTCGCCGGATTCGCTGGAGAAGTCGAAGAACATCTGGTGCGCGTCGGACAAGGCCAAGAGCTGGAACGACTGGATGGTGAACGGCAGCGCGCCGGCCGCCGCCAAGTGCGACGCCAGCGCCGTCGACAAGACCGTGGCGTTCGGACAGAAACTCAACATCCGCGGCACGCCGACCATCTTCTTCACCGACGGCAGTCGCGCGCCGGGCTACATGCCGGTGGCGCAGCTCGAGAAGGCCATCGCCGCCGCCGGGAACTAGATCACCACAGCGTCTCGCGCTCGGCGCCGGACGAGATTTTGTGGATGGTCAGGTCGGCGCCATTGAATTCATCCTCGGCGTCGAGGCGGATGCCCACGATCTTCTTGATCGCGCCATAGACGGCGAGGCCGCCGGCGAAGGCGATGGTCACGCCGAGCAGCGTGCCGAGCAGTTGGCTCATGAAGGCGACGCCGCCCAGGCCGCCCAGCGCCTTGGCGCCGAAGATGCCTGCACTGACGCCGCCCCAGGCACCGCAGAGGCCGTGCAGCGGCCAGACGCCGAGCACATCGTCGATCTTCCAGCGGTTCTGCGTCAGGGTGAACATCACCACGAAGAGACCGCCGGCGATGCCGCCGGTCACCAGCGCGCCCAGCGGGTGCATCAGGTCGGAACCGGCGCAGACGGCGACCAGGCCGGCGAGCGGGCCGTTATGGACGAAGCCCGGGTCGTTCTTGCCCATCACCATGGCCACCAGCGTTCCGCCGACCATGGCCAGCAGCGAGTTCATGGCGACGAGACCCGAGATCTTGTCCAGCGTCTGCGCGCTCATGACGTTGAAGCCGAACCAGCCGACGATGAGTATCCAGGCGCCCAGCGCGAGGAAGGGAATGGAGGACGGCGGATGCGCGCCGGCAATGCCGCCGTCCTTGTGATAACGCCCCCGGCGGGCGCCGAGCAGCAGCACGGCGGCGAGGCCGATCCAGCCGCCCACCGCATGCACCACCACCGAACCGGCGAAGTCGTGGAATTCGGCGCCGAAACTTGCCTTGAGCCAGGCTTGAATACCGAAGGCCTGGTTCCAGGCGATACCCTCGAAGAAGGGATAGACAAAGCCGACCAGCAGGAAGCTGGCCGCCAGTTGCGGCCCGAAGCGCGCGCGCTCGGCGATGCCGCCGGAAACGATGGCGGGTATGGCGGCGGCGAAGGTGAGCAGGAAGAAAAACTTGGTCAGCTCGAAGCCGCTCTTCTGCGTCAGCGTCTCGGCCCCGGCGAAGAAATGCACGCCGTAGGCGATGCCGTAGCCGATGAAGAAGTAGGCCAGCGTCGATACCGAGAAGTCGCAGAGGATCTTGACCAGCGCATTGACCTGGTTCTTGCGCCGCACGGTGCCCAATTCGAGGAAGGCGAAGCCGGCGTGCATGGCGAGGATCATGATGGCGCCGAGCAGGATGAACAGTACGTCGGCGGAGGTCTTGAGGTTGTCCATGTTGGTGCTCCCGAGTCACGAATAGGGCGAAATGGGGGAACCCGTTAGCAACAACCATTCCCGCAAAAACTCGCTTGAATATCAATTAATTACTGATTCAACGACGGATTTTGCGCGCCGCACAAGCACCATGATGGGGCTCTACGCGCACCGTGGCGGTGCGCTAAATATCAGTAGTGCCCGTCCTCGTTCCACATTTCCCGGGCGAACCGCACCACGCGGTTGCGTCCCTGGGTCTTGGCCTGGTAGAGCGCGACGTCGGCAAATTTGACGACCTGCCAGAAGGTCTCGGAATCGCCCGGAAACTCGGAGACGCCGATGGAAATGGTCTTCTGCAACACCATGCCGGGCAGCGCGACCTTGGTGGCCTCGACCTCGCCGCGAATTTTCTCCGCGACCTGCATCCCCGCCTCGGCGCCGGTGTCCATCAGCACCATGAGAAACTCCTCGCCGCCGTAGCGCACCGCCATGTCGGACGCGCGAACATTGCGCACGAGGATCTCGGCGAGCGCCTTGATGACCTTGTCGCCGGCCTCGTGGCCATGGGTGTCATTGACCTGCTTGAAGTAGTCGAGGTCGAGCATCAGCACCGAGAACGGCGCCTTGCGCCGCTGGCTGCCGCTGACCAGCTGGGTAACATACTCCTCGAGGAAGCGGCGGTTGTAGAGACCGGTCATGGCGTCGCGCATCGAATTCTCGCGCAGGTGCTCCATCAGCCGCTTGGCCTCGATCACCGGGCCGGCCTCGCGCAGATAGACGGCAACGAAGGGCACCATGCACTTGGCCAGCGGCGCCTCCTCGGGCGACACCACGATCTGCACGATGGCACCGGCCGTCCCCGACTGGTTGATCGGCAGACAGATATGGTTCTCGCCGGCGGTGGGCCGGAACATGGTGCAGATGCCGGGCATGTCCACGCCATTGACCTCGCGGCCGGTGCGGCGGGCGCGGCAGGCGGTGGCATCGACCAGCACCTGCTGATCGCACCAGCGGCAGCCACCACCCACCTCGCCGTCGACGATGATGGGCGTCATGTGGTTCTTGCTCGACGCGACCTCATAGAGCGAGTAGTGGCGATAGTCGTATTTTTTCTCCAGCACCTCGGCCAGCCGCTGGTAAATCTCGATCTTGTTCTGGTCTTCCTCGATCGCCTGTTTGAACTGGAAGGCCTCGACCAGGCCCTCGACCATCTCGGCGGTATGCACCAGCTGGTTGCCACCGTCGGCGGCGTGCTGCCCCATGAGCTGGCCGACGCGGTCGCGGATGGTGCCGACCTCGCACTCGAGGAAATCCATCAGCCGGTTGATGTTGCCGGCGATCTCGCCGACTTCGTCCGAGGAACGCTGGGTGATGCGCTTGCCGAAATCGCCGCCGACCGCCAGCGTCGTCACGCCCTTCACGGCCTCGGCCGTCTCCGACAGCGGTTTCAGCATGCGCCGCAGAAACAGCAGTCCGAGCAGAGCCGCGCCAAGTACCGATACGCTCACCAGGATCACGGCGATGATGCCCTGCTGACGAACCTCGGTCAGGGAGATATCGATGGTTACCGCGCCGAGCACCGTGTCGTTCGCCACGGTGTGGCACTGCAGGCAGTTGGGCATTCCATGATCCGTGGCGACATAGGGAATCACGGCATGAAATATCGGGCCACGATCCGTGTCACGCACCTCGAATGCCTCGCGACCGCTACCGAAAACCGTCTCCACGGAGGCGTCGGCGCCGGTCTCTTGGGCCAGGCCGGCGCCGAATTGCTTCACCACGGCCGGCCCGCGCACGACGCGCACCGCCTGCACTCCGGGCACGTCGGCCAGGCGCGCGAGGAACTGCTGGCGCTTGCCGATGATGCCGTTGATCATGCTCTCGGTGAGGCCGACCTTGACGGTTTCGGCCACGGAGCGGGCATGGCGCTCCGCCATGAACAGCGAGAAGCTGCGGAAGCTGTAGGCGCTCAACACCGTCAGCACGACGACCAACAGCGCCGTGATGGCGCCGAAAAACACCAGGGTCTTGTCGTTGAGTTTCATGGATTGTCCGCGCGAAAGATCGCTTAATCTAGCAAAAAGTCGGCGCTGGCGGGACGGCGATCGCGATTATTTGCTGCCGTCCGGCACATGGCCGCGCGGCAGCAGCACCCACAGGCGGCCCTTCTGCCGCATCTTGCCGGCGAGGCTACCCGCCTCCGCACCGCTGCCCCAGTAGAAGTCGGCGCGCACCACGCCGCGGATCGCCCCGCCGGTGTCCTGCGCCAGCATCATCTGCCGCAGAGGCTTGCTGTCATTGGGCCAGGTGGTATCGAGGAACACCGGCGCGCCCAGCGGCACATGGCGCGGATCGACGGCGATCGAGCGGCGCGGCGTCAATGGCAGGCCCAGCGCGCCCTGCGGGCCGCTGCCCTCGACCGCCATCTCGCGGAAGAACACCAGGCTCGGGTTGGCGTTGAGCATTTCCGGCAGGCGCTTCGGATTGGCGCGAGCCCAGGCCTTGATGCCCTGCATCGAGGCCTCGTGCGACTTGAGCTCGCCCTGATCGATCAGCCAGCGGCCGATCGAGCGGTAGGGATGGCCGTTCTGGTCGGCGTAGTTGATGCGCACGCGGCCGCCATCGGCCAGTTCGACCTGGCCCGAACCCTGGATCTGCAGAAAGAACAAGTCGATGGCGTCGTCGATCCACAGCAGCGCCTGGCCGGCGCGGCGCGATTCCTCCTCGGCCCACTCGCCGCGCGAGTAGTAGGGCACGAGCTTTCTGCCTTCCAGCCGGCCACGCAGCCGCATGTGCTTGAGCTCGGGATAAATCTCGGTCAGATCGACCACGACCAGATCTTCGGGCGGACCGAACACCGGGTGCAGATAGGGTTTCTTCTTCGTCCGGCTGCCCTTGACCACGGGTTCGTAGTAGCCGGTGATCAGGCCCTCGCGGGCGCCGTCCGGATTGACGAGTTGCCAGGGAACGAGATTGGCTTCGAGCCAGGCGCGCGCCGTCACCCCTTCGGATGATTTCATGCCGCTCTCGCCGAGTTTTGCGTCGCGCAGAGCGGCGCAGGCAGGGCGCCAGGCGGCCTGCCTTTCCAGCGTCGCGCAGGAGGCACGAAAGGCGTCGAGCGCCGGCAGCACGTCGTCCTCGGTCCAGCCCGGCAGGTCCTCCCAGGCGGCGGGCTGCAGCGGCTTCTCGGCGGGCTTCACCGGTTCCACCGCCGGACAAACCGGGCAGGCCGGGCACGGCGGGCAGGTATCGGGCCGCTGCGGGGGCGCGGCGCAGGCAGACAACAACAGGGTGAAGCAGACAGCGAGAACGGGGCGCAACATGAGATACTTTCCCGGCAGAAAATTCACCCAAGCTTAACCGCAAAAATGACCGATCTCGCCAAATTTCTCGCGCGCGCCGAGGCGCTGCTGGTTCGCGTTGAAGCGCTGCTGCCCGCCGCGCCAGCCGAACCCGACTGGACGGCCACCGCCTATCGCTGGCGCAGCCGCAACGACCGCGGCTGTCTCGAAGTCGTGCGCCATCCGCACCGCATCCGCCTCGCCGACCTTAAAGGCATCGACGAGCAGAAGACACGCATCGAACGCAACACGCGCCAGTTCGTCGAGGGCCGCGGCGCGAACAACGTGCTGCTCACGGGCGCGCGCGGCACCGGCAAGTCTTCGCTGATCAAGGGCGTGCTGCTGAAGTACGCGGGCAAGGGCCTGCGCCTGATCGAGGTCGACAAGACCGACCTGATGCATCTGCCGGACATCGTCGACCTGATCGCGCCCCGCCCCGAGCGCTTCATCGTCTTCTGCGACGACCTCTCCTTCGAAGCTTCCGAGCCCGGCTACAAGGCACTGAAGAGCATCCTCGACGGCAGCATCGCCGGCACGCCGGACAACGTGCTCATCTACGCCACCTCCAACCGCCGCCACTTGATGCCCGAGACCATGGCCGAGAACCTCGAGACGCAGCGCGTCGGCGACGAGATCCACCCGGGCGAGGCGGTGGAGGAAAAGATATCCCTGTCCGAGCGCTTCGGCCTCTGGCTCTCGTTCTACCCCTTCGACCAGGACCGCTACCTCGCCATCTGCGAGCACTGGCTCGCTCAATTCGGTGTCGACGAAAAGTTATGCGCGGCGGTATCCCCCGGGACGGCGCTGGCGACACGGCAGGAAGCACTGCAATGGGCGCTCGAGCGCGGCTCGCGCAGCGGCCGCGTGGCCTGGCAGTTCGCCCGCGACTACTCGGGAAAAGCGAAGCGCGCATGAAGAAGGTCGACGTCGCCGCGGCCGTCATCCTGCGGCCCGACGGTTCCTTCCTGCTCGGCCAGCGCGCGTCCGACACCTTCTATCCCGGCTACTGGGAATTTCCCGGCGGCAAGGTCGAGGCCGGCGAGACGCCGCGCGATGCGCTGGTGCGCGAGCTGCGCGAAGAACTCGGCATCGAGGTCGATACCGCCTACCCCTGGATCGTGCGTGAGCATGTCTATGAGCATGCCCACGTTCGCCTGCACTTCTTCCGCGTCATCGCCTGGCACGGCGATTTGCGTGACCACGTGCACTCGGCGCTGGCCTGGCAACACGCCGACCGGATCGACGTGGCGCCGATGCTGCCGGCGAACGCGCCGGTGCTGAAGGCACTGGCCCTGCCCGACTTCTACGCCATCACCCACGCACATGCCGTCGGCATCGACGTGCAGCTGGCGGCACTGGTGCGCGCGCTGGAAAACGGACTGAAGCTGGTGCAATTGCGCGAGGCCAACCTGCCCGAGCTGGCGCGCGAGAGCTTCGCCGCGCGGGCGGTCGCCCTCTGCCATCGGCACGGCGCGAGGGTGCTGATCAACGGCGACGCACAGCTCGCCTGGGCCGTCGGCGCCGACGGCGCGCACCTGCCGGCCGAGCAATTGATGCGCTGCCGTCAGCGGCCGGAACTACCGCTCGTTGCCGCCTCCTGCCACGACGCGCACGAACTGGCGCACGCCGCCACGCTCGGCCTCGACTTCGTTGTCCTCGGACCCGTGCTGCCGACAGCAAGCCACCCGGGGCAGACAGGCATGGGCTGGCAGGTTCTTGCGGGAATGATCGAAAACTATTCGCTGCCGGTTTTCGCGCTCGGCGGCCTGCGGCCCGGCGACATGGAATCAGCCCGGATCAAAGGTGCACATGGCATCGCCGCCATCCGCGCCGCCTGGGCCTGACGTCATCCCGATCGCATAGCAGCTCGCTGCCTCCGGAAGGGGCGCTTGCCGGCTTGGCGCGACCCGGCGCCGGGTGCATTTCACTCCGTGCTGATCGCTAGAGCCAGGCCGGCATTTGCTCGCCCAGCGCCTGGCGCTCGGCCGCCGGGCTGCCCGCCAGGGCGAAGCCGAGCGGCCGGCCGGCGGCATCCTCGAACAGCGCCTTGACGCCGTCGGCCGTCGCCTCTTCGCGCCAGGCTCCCGCGCTGCCCGCAGGCGGCGGGCACACCGCCGTCGGGCAGGCGGGCGTCTTCACCACCACCGGCATGGCCGGGTAGGCGACGTCGGTCGGCGTGCCGGCGAGCGTCTTCGCCAGTGCCCTGGCCGCCGCCATGATGGGCATGACGAAGGGCAGCACCATGCCTTCGATCTCGGCGCAGTCGCCCAGCGCGAAGATGCGCGGGTCGGACGTGGCCAGCGACCGCGCGGTGACGATGCCGCGATTGACCGCGAGTCCCGCCGCCCGCGCCAGCGCGGTTTCCGGCTTGAGGCCGACGGCGGACAGGACGATGTCGGCCGCATGGCCGCCACCGCCGTTGTCCGTCAGCCGGAATGTTTCGCCGTCACGCTCGATGCGCACAACGCCGGCGACAAAATGGAAGCACACGCCGGCCGCCGCGAGCTTCTGGCGGAAGAAGGCAGCGGTGACCGGCGGCAGCAGGCGGCCGAGCGGTTGCGGCGCGATGTCGAAAACATCGACCGCGAAACCGGCAAGGCGCAGGTCATTGGCGAACTCGCAGCCGATGAGACCGGCGCCGAGAATGGCAACACGCCTTTTGCCTTCGAGCCTGGCACGGAACGCGGCGTAATCGGCGAGGTTGTTCACCGCCAGCACGCCCGCCGCGCCGTCGCCCTCGATGGGCAGCCGGATCGGCTGCGCGCCGAGGGCGAGGACGAGCTGTTCGTACTCGATGCGCCCCGCGGGAGCTAGCCTTGGGGTACGGCCGCCGGCGATCTCGATGGCGCGCTCGGCGGGCAACAGTTGCGTCACCCGCGCGTGCGGCCGGATCTCGGCTTTCAACTGCATGGCCAGCGTCTCGCGCGGGGTGAGAAGAAGCTGCGCCGGGCTCTTGCCGGCGGCCAGCGCGTTGGAGAGGCTGGGCTTGGAATAGAAGCCGCCGTCGTCGGCGCTGACGATGACGACAGGCTTGTCCGCGTCGAGCTTGCGCAGCTCGCGGGCAACGGTGACGCCCGCGAGCCCGCTGCCGACAATGACGACAGGCTTTTTCATCCTACACCGCCACCATCTCGAAATCCGCCTTGGCCACGCCGCAGTCGGGGCAGGACCACGCCGCGGGTACGTCTTCCCACTTGGTGCCGGGGGCGATGCCGTGCCCGGGGTCGCCGGCCGCTTCATCGTAGACCCAGCCGCAGACGATGCACACATATTTGGTCATTTTCATTTTCCTCTCTGATTGGGGTTGGGGGTCAGGCGCCAATTTTGTTCAACTGGTCGCGGTAGTGACCGGCGTGCTTCTCCTCGACGCGGGCCAGCGCGGCGAAGCGTTTGGCGGCCTTGGCGAAGCGTTCGGCATGCTCCTTCGACTCGGCGATCTGCTCGTCGATCTCGGTCACGGCGAGGGCATTGGATTCCGCCTCGGCCGCCTGGCGGAACGACGGGTACATCTCGGTGTATTCGTAGGTCTCTCCGGCGATGGCCATTTCGAGGCACCTGGCCGGATTCAAGGTGGCGGCGGGGTAGAGCAAATCAAGGTGGCCGAAGGCGTGCCGCACTTCCTGGTCGGCGGTTTCCTCGAACACCCGCGCTGTCGCCTCGTCGCCGGCGGCGCGGCAGAGTTTGGCGAAGTAGCGGTACTTGATGTGGGCCATCGACTCGCCGGCGAAGGCGGATTCGAGGTTCTGCGGGGTGATGGGCTTGCCGTTCATGGTTGCGTCTCCTTGCGTGAGTTGATGAATGCGTTGACGCTTCGCATGGTAGAGAGCGGCCAGCGATAAATCGAATAAATTGTAAGTATTGTCATGATAGCCAGTTGCTATCCACGGCAACCCGGCATGGAGACAGAAGCTCATAATGGCCGCCATGTCCGACGCCCTGCCGCCACTGATCCGGACCCTGCTCGATCCCGCGCGCTCAAAGCTCGGCGCGGCCCGCATCGAGCTGGTCGAGACCCACGCCTCGTGGGTGCTGCTGGCCGGCGAGTTCGCCTGGAAGATCAAGAAACCGATCGTCCTGCCCTTCCTCGACTACGGCACGGTCGACAAGCGCCGCGCCGCGTGCTCCGCGGAACTGCGCCTCAATCGCCGCCTCGCGCCGGGGCTTTATCTCGACGTGGTCGACTTCGACGGTGAGCCGGCGGTGAAAATGCGGCGCTTCGACGAGGCCGCGCGGCTCGACCATGTCTGCAAGCGCGGTGCGCTGACGCCCGCGCACCTCTCGGGCCTGGCCAGCGCGCTGGCGCGCTTTCACGCCCGAATCGCCGTGGCGCCAGCGCCGACTTTTTTCGGCACGCCGGCGCGGGTACTGGATGCGGCCCTGGAAAATTTCACCGAACTGCGCGAACTGACGCGCGGCTCGCTCGATGACGAACTCGATAGCCTCGACGCATGGACGCGCGCCGAATTCGCCCGCCTCGAAACCACCTTCGCCGCACGCCGGGCCGCCGGCTTCATCCGCGAGTGCCACGGCGACCTGCATCTGGGCAACCTGGTGCTGCTCGATAACCAGGTCACGCCCTTCGACGCCATCGAGTTCAACGACGACTTCCGCTGGATCGACGTCGCCAGCGAGATCGCTTTCACCCTCGTCGACCTGCTCGACCACGGCCAGCCGGGCCTCGCCTGCTGGCTGCTCAACGAGTGGCTGGTGGAAACCGGCGACTTCGATGCGCTGCAAGTGCTGCGCTTCTACATGACCTACCGCGCGCTGGTGCGCGCCAAGGTGGCGGCGATCCGCGCCTGCCAGCGTAACGACGCCCATCCCGCCGACTGCCCCGAGGTGCGCGATTACCTGGCGCTGGCCGGCGCCATCGCCGTCCCGGCGGCGCCGTCCCAAGGGATACCGCTCCGCATAACTTTTTGCATCACCCACGGCGTTTCCGGCTCGGGCAAGACCACGGCCAGCACGCGCCGTCTGCTGGCCGACCCGCGCTGCGCCACCGTTCGCCTGCGCTCGGACGTCGAAAGAAAACGCCTGTTCGATCTGGCCGCGCTCGAACCAAGCCGGTCGCCGCGGGACGGCGGCATCTACACGCCCGAGGCCAACGAACGTACCTATGCGCGGCTGGCGGAGCTGGCGGCGGCCGCGCTCGATGCCGGCTGGTCGGTGATCGTGGACGCGGCTTTCCTGAAACGTGCCGAGCGTGCCGCCTTTCGCGCCATCGCCTCGGCGCGCGGACTGCCGTTCGCCATCATCGAGTGTGCCGCCTCCGCCAACGAGCTGCGGCAGCGAGTCGCGTCGCGCCAGGGCGACGCCTCGGAGGCGACGGTGGCGGTGCTGGAAAACCAGCTCGTCTGGGACGAGCCGCTAGCCGCGGACGAGCAGGCCTTCGCCGTCAGCGGCTGATCGCGTCGAACATCAGCCAGCGGTTCTTGCCGTCCTTGGATGGCGGGGAAATGCCGCTATCCTAACGCCTGACCGAGGACTGAAGCGCGTGGAGACGCTCCACCAGCTCTTCGCGCAGGCGAAAGAGTTCCGGCAGCAGGGGATGCGCCTCTTCCCGCCGGCCCTGTTCGCACAGCGCCAGCGCCTGCACGCCGACGGCGTGGATGCGCTCGTGGATGGGTTCGATGATGGAGAACTCCGGCAACTGGCCATGGTGGCTCTGGCCGGTGCCGTAGTACCAGTGACCGAAACGGCAGGCATGGGTGCTGATTTGCGGCGCCTCGCCGCCGCCGACGCCCTCCACCCGGGCCGCGACGTCATCGACCCAGCGCCGGTGGTCGTTCTCCGCCACCAGCAGTTGCAGATCCTCGCGCGGCCAGCGGACCTTGCCGACCTGGGCCCAGGCCGGGTCGGGCCGCCAGGTTTGTACCCAGCCGGCCAGATCGGCGGCCGGCATGGGCCGGGCAATGCCGTAGCCCTGGGCCAGATCGCAGCCCAGGCCCAGCAGGGCGATGCCATGCTCGACGGTTTCGACGCCCTCGGCGATGACCTTGCGCCGGAACACCTCGGTCAGGCCGATGATGCCCTCGACGATGGCCAGGTCGTCCGGGTCCTTCAGCATGTCGCGGATGAAGGACTGGTCGATCTTGAGGGTATCCGCCGGCAGGGCCTTGAAGTAGGTCAGCGACGAGTAGCCGGTGCCGAAGTCGTCGATGGCGAAGCCGATGCCGAGGTCGCGGCATTCCTCGATGACCCGCGACACCCGGCCCATGTCTTCCAGCGCCGCCGTTTCCAGCACCTCCAGCTCCAAGTACTCCGCCGGCGTGTCCGGATGGGCGGCCAGCAGTTCCTTGAGGCGGGAAACGAAGTCGTCCCGCTGTAGATGGCGCGCGGCGACGTTGACGCTCACCTCCAGGTCCAGCCCCGCGGCCCGCCAGACGGACATCTGCGCCAGCGCGGTATCGATCACCCAGTCGCCCAGGGCCACGATCAGGTCGGTGTCCTCGATGGCCGGCAGGAACTCGCCCGGCGACAGCAGGCCGCGCTCGGGGTGCAGCCAGCGGATCAGCGCCTCGGCGCCCACCACCCGGCCCAGGCGCATATCGACCTTGGGCTGGTAGTGGAGGACGAACTCCCGCTGGCGCAGGGCTTCCTCGACGCGGCCCAGCGCCTCGTGGTGGGCGCGGGCGCGCCGGTCGTGTTCGGCATCGAACAGGTGATAGCGGTTGCGGCCGGCCTGCTTGGCCTGGTACATGGCCTGGTCGGCGTGGCGCAGCAGGGTGTCCGGGTCGGCGTCGTCGAAGGGAAAGAGGGTAAGACCGATACTGGCGGAAACGTTCACCGACTGGCCGGCCACGATGACCGGCCTGGCCGCCGCTTCGAGCACGCGGCCGAGCACCGCTTCGCATTCCTCGATCTGTTCCAGCTCCGGCAGCAGCAGCACAAATTCGTCGCCGCCCAGTCGCGCCACCGTGTCGCCGCCGCGCAGGCAGTCCTTCAGTCGCTGCGCCATCTCCACCAGCAGGCGGTCGCCCGCCTCGTGGCCGTGGGTGTCATTGACCGGCTTGAAATTGTCCAGGTCGAGGTAGCAGACGGCCATCAGATGCCCCGCCCGCAGCGTCTGGGCGATGGCCTGGTGCATGCGGTCGGCCAGCAGCACCCGGTTGGGAACGCCGGTCAGGGCATCGTAGTGCGCCATGCGCTCCAGCCGCCGCTCGTGCTGTTTGAGCTGCGTGATGTCGGAGAACACGCCGACGAAATGGCTCACCGCGCCGTGCGCGTCGCGCACGGCCGACACGGTCAGAAATTCCGGATAGATATCGCCGTCCTTGCGCCGGTTCCAGATCTCGCCGCGCCAGTAGCCCCGGCCCAGGATCGCCTGCCACATGGCCTCGTAGAATTCGGGCCCCTGGCGGCCGGAATTGAGAATCCGCGGATTCCGGCCCAGCACTTCCTCGCGGCTGTAGCCCGTGATCTCGCAGAAGGCCGGGTTCACGTCGAGAATGTTGCCCGCGGCGTCGGCGATGGTGACGCCCTCGTGGGTGTTCTCGAACACGCTGCCGGCCAGGCGCAGCCGGTCCTCCGCCTGCTTGCGCCCGGTGATGTCGAGCACCGTGCCGACGCCGTGCAGCAGGCGGCCTCCGGCATCGAATTCCAGCTCGGACCGCTCCTGCACCCACTTGATTCCGTCGTCCACCACGATGCGATGTTCCACGTCGTACGACGCGCCGGCCACTGCTGCCCGCCAGGCGTGATCCACCGCGTCGCGGTCGTCCGGATGGACGAGTTCGAGAAAGATTTCATAGCTCACCGGCGTGCCGGGCTTGACGCCGAAGATGCGATAGGTCTCCGGCGACCAGTGAAGCAGCTTGTGCCCCAGGTCGAGGTGCCAGCTGCCGATGTGGGCGACGGCCTGGGCGCGATTGAGATGGGCCTCGCTGTCGCGCAGGGCCGCGGATTCCCGCGTCAGCCGCTCCTGCAGGCGGTTGAAGCTTTCCATCAGCCGACCGACCTCGTCCTGGCGCCGCACCGGCAGGGGCGACAGACTGGCCTGGCCCTGGGAAATCGCGTCCAGCATGGCCGCCGCCTGGCCGAGCGGACCGAGGGCACGCCGCAGGAAATAGGCGGCGAGAAAGCCGATCAGCAACGACAGCCCCGCCGCGCCGGAAAAGACGAAGCGGCTGTTCTCGCGCACCGAGGCGAAGGCATCCTTGGCCGGAAGCCGCGCCACCACGACCCAGTCGGCGGCGGGAACGCGACGCACGGACATCAGGCGCTCGACGCCGTCGTCGGGCGACGCGGCGACGAGCGTTCCCTCGAAACCGGCCTTGATATGCCCCACCAGGGGATGGTCGTCCGCCGACGGCATGGGCCTCAACATGAAGGAAGGGTCGCTGCCGGTGACGAAGATGCCGTGGCCGGGCGCCGCCACCAGCAGATCGCCGGCCGCGGCCGGCCGCCGCTTGCCGACCAGGTCGAGGAAATTGGGAGCGTCCAGCGTGGTGATGCCGATGAGCACTGCGGCGACACTTTTGTCGGGCGCATACAGAGGCGTGGCGAACGCAATCACGGGCTTGTCGAGGAAGCGGCCGAGAAAGGGCTTGCTCATCGTCGTGCGCCCCTGGAACAGGGCATTCCGGAAGGAGTCGAGGCCGCTGAAGTTCGCCTCGCCGCGACCCGGCAGCGGCGGATAGTCGGCGAAGGCGCCGTTGCCGTCGGGGCGCGCGACGATGATGCCGGAATTGAAGAGGCCTTGCAGGACGGGGCGGCTGCGCAGCGTCTCGGTCAGCGCCGCCCGGTCCCCGAGCTGCGCCAGCGGGATCGACGGCACCACCTGAGCCAGAGCGTCGAGCCGCAGCCGGACGACGCCGTCGAGGCTTTCGGCAATGTAGGCCAGCGAAGCGGATTGCTCGGTGGCCAGCAGCTGCCGCAGCCGGCTTTCCTGCCTGTCGGCGACGATCAGGGCAAAGGCCCAGAGGCCGACGAGCACCAGCATCACCACGGTCAGGGTGACGCGAACCTGAAGACTCGACAGAGGCTTATGGATCACTGGATAGGCAACGTCGGAGGGAGGGGGAGCCTGTTTATTATAGGGAATCCGGGGCGGCCGAAGCGGGACTTTCCCGGGGTTGCAGCAGTCGGCCCCGGTAGAGCGCCGCGACGAGGTCGGACTGGGTGACGACGCCGAGCAGCCGGCGCTCGGCGTCGACCACCGCCGCCTGGTGAATTCCGCGCGACATCGGCGCCACCAACTCGGCCACATGATCGCCGGCTGCCACGGTCAACACCTCGCGGCGCATGATCGAGCCGACCGTGGCGTCGCGCGCGAAGTTGAGCCGCAGCAGTCGGAACAGGCGCTGGCGCAGGCCGCGCACGGTCTCCGCTTTCGCGGCGCGGACAAAGTCCTCGAGCGCGACGACGCCCTCGACGCGCTCGAGAGCGTCGACCACCAGCAGCATGACCAGGCGCTGCTGGCGCAGCCGCCGCCAGGCCTCGAGCAGCGTCGCTTGCGGGCGCACGGTGACGAGGACGCGGCTCATGATGTCGCCGCAGCTCAGTTCGCCGAAGTCGCGGCGAAAGGCGTGGCGCTCGGCCAGGGCGACGATCTCGTCGAGTTCCTCGTTGCCGACATCCACCAGGTGGCCGTAGCCGCGCAACGCGGCTTGCAGGTCGCGCCGGCGCAGACCCGTGCGATCGAGCGGCTCGGCTTCGCGCTTGCCCGGCACCGCCGTCGGCGGCGGCCGCGGGTAACGGCGACCCGGCAGCAGATTATTGACCAGCAGCGCCACGGCAACCAGCAGCAGCGCATTGACCAACACCGGCGTCAGCAGGAACTGCCAGCCCAGCGCGCGCACCGGTTCGCCGCCGAGCACGGCATAGAGGGCCACGGCGCCGCCCGGCGGGTGCAGGCAGCGCAGCGCGAGCATGCCGAGGATGGTCAGGCCGATGGCCAGCGCCAGCGCCGGCACGACGCCCGGCACCCACGAAGCCGCCAGGACGCCGGCGGCGGCGGCAACGAGATAGCCGCCCACCACCGCCCACGGCTGGGCGAAGGGACTGCCCGGCAGCACGAAAAGGATTACCGCCGAGGCGCCGATCGAGGCCACCACGAACGGCGGCGTGCCCGGCACCTGCCACGATACCCACGCCGTGACGAAGACGGCCAGCGCCGCCGCCAGCGCGGAGCGCCACTGCTCGGCGGCGGCCACGCCGGACGGATCGGGTTTCAGACGCAGCCAAGCCGCGCGCAGGGGATTCATGGGGGGAATTGTAAGGGCGTCCGGAAGGCGCCTGCAGCCGCTGATCGAGATGGCCAGGGTGCTGCCGTAGCGGCGGTCATCCTGGTGCGTGTCGAACGGCGCATGCACCGCAAGGGTGCGGCGCACCAATCAGTCCAGGTCGCGGAAAAGTCGGCGCTGGCGACACGCCGATCCAGTCGCCACGGGGCTTTCCAGACTTTCCCATACAACTGGCACGGCCATTGCTGATATGACAACAAGCACGGGTCGATGACGATCCGCATCGGACAACGGCGTCCATTGCCCCAGAGGGTCTTCCGGTGGTGGTGGACACCTTTTCGTTTTTTTGGTTCGCAATGACAAGGAGTCGATCATGGATGACAAACGCAATTTCAATCGCCGTGACTTTCTGCTCGCCTCGGCGGGCGCGGGACTGATGGCCATGGTGCCGCCGGGAGTCCGTTCGGGCGCCTGGGCCGCGGGCTCCGACGCGCCGGAGAAGAAGGAAGTGCGCATCGGCTTCATCCCGCTGACCGACTGCTCGTCCGTGGTCATGGCGGCGGTGAACAAGTTCGACGAGAAATACGGCATCAAGATCATCCCGACCAAGGAAGCCTCATGGGCCTCGGTGCGCGACAAGCTGGTCAACGGCGAACTCGACGCGGCGCATGTGCTCTACGGCCTGGTGTATGGCGTGCAGCTCGGCATCGGCGGGCCGAAGAAGGACATGAATGTGCTGATGACGCTCAACCAGAACGGCCAGGCCATCACGCTGTCGAACCAGCTCAGGGACAAGGGCGCCACCGATGGCGCCTCGCTGGCCAAGCTGGTGGCGAAGAAGGAAAGGGAATACACCTTCGCCCATACCTTTCCCACCGGCACCCACGCCATGTGGTTGTATTACTGGATGGCGGCGCATGGCATCAACCCCTTCAAGGACGTCAAGACCATCACCGTGCCGCCGCCGCAGATGGTGGCCAACATGCGCGTCGGCAACATGGACGGCTACTGCGTCGGCGAGCCCTGGGGCAACCGCGCCATCGTGGACAACATCGGCTTCACGGCGGTGACGACACAGGACATCTGGGTGGACCACCCGGAGAAGGTGCTCGGCACCACCGCCGAATGGACGGCGAAGAACCCCACCACGGCGCGCGCCATGACGGCGGCGATCATCGATGCCGGCAAATGGATCGACGCCTCGCTGGCCAACAAGCAGAAGACCGCCGACACCGTGGCGAGCACGGCCTAGGTCAATACCGATGCCGACGTGATCGTCTCGCGCATGCTCGGCCGCTACAACAACGGTCTCACAGGTACCCAAGCCCGGACCTGGGACGACAAGAACGCG
>JAUYFI010000156.1 GCA_030691075.1 Sulfurisoma sp.
CCGCACACCAACGACGAAATCGGGCGGCTGGCGCGGATGCTGGATAAATCCGCCGCCGCCATCGAGGACCGGGAGCGTCGTCTCGCCCGCGCCAACCAGGCGCTACGCGTTCTTTCCGCCGGCAATCAGGCCCTGGTGCGCACCGGGGACGAGCAGGAGCTGATGACGGAGATGTGCCGGGCCATCGTCGAGGCCGGCGGCTATCGCATGGCCTGGGTGGGGCTGACCGAACACGACAAGCGCGTGCGGCCGGTGGCCTCCTGGGGCGCGGCGAATTTCCTCGATGGCCTGAACGTTACCTGGGACGAAACCGCAACCGGCCTCGGGCCGACCGGCACGGCGATCCGCCGCGGCATGCCCGTTGCATGCGACGATGTCCTGACCGACCCGAATTTCGCGCCCTGGCGGGAGCGGGCGCAACGCTTGGGTTCGGCCTCGTCGCTGGCCCTGCCGCTGCGGCTCGACGGCGCCGTCATCGGCGCGCTCACCATCTGCGCCGCCGAGCTGGATGCCTTCGACGAGGACGTGATCGAACTGCTCGGCGAGGCGGCGGGCGACTTGGCCTATGGCATCGGTACGCGACGCGCGAAGATCGAACTGAAACAACTGGAAAGACAAAACACGCTCATCCTCGATGCGGCCGGCGAGGGCATCTTCGGCCTGGACCTGAAAGGGCACGCCACCTTCATCAACCCGGCCGGCACGGCGATGCTGCAATGGACGGCGGAAGAAATCGCCAACCAGGACTTCCATGCCCTGCATCACCACACGAAAGCCGACGGCACGCCCTATCCGACCGGGACCTGCCCGATTTACGCCGCCTACCGCGACGGCATCGTCCATCGCGAGGCCGACGAGGTGTTCTGGCGCAAGGACGGCACGAGCTTCCCGGTCGAGTATGTCAGCACGCCCCTGCGCGACGAGCATGGCGAGCTGGTAGGGGCGGTGGTCAGCTTCCGCGATGTCACGGAGCGCAAGGCGGCCGAAGAGGAAATCCGCAAGCTCTCGCTGGCCGTCGAGCAGAGCCCGGAGAGCATCGTCATCACCAACCTCAACGCCACTGTCGAATACGTGAACGAATCCTTCGTCCAGGTCACCGGCTACAGCCGCGAGGAAGTCATCGGCCAGAACCCGCGCATTCTGCAATCCGGCAAGACGCCGCCGGAAACCTATGTGGCGTTGTGGGACGCGCTGACCCACGGCGAGCCGTGGAAGGGCGAGTTCATCAACCAGCGCAAGGACGGCAGCGAATACGTCGAATTCGCCATCATTACGCCCATCCGCCAGCCCGACGGCCGCATCACCCATTACATCGCGGTGAAGGAAGACATCACCGAGAAGAAACTTGTCGGCGCGGAACTCGACCGCCATCGCCACCATCTCGAAGAACTGGTGCTGCTGCGCACGGCCGAGCTGGTGGATGCCAAGGTCGCCGCCGAAGCCGCCAACATCGCCAAGAGCGCCTTCCTCGCCAACATGAGCCACGAGATCAGGACCCCGATGAACGCCATCATCGGCTTAACCCACCTGATGAAGCGCGCCGGGGCGACGCCCGAACAGATCGAGCGCCTCGGCAAGATCGACGGCGCCGGCCACCACCTGCTGTCCATCATCAACGACATTCTCGACCTCTCCAAGATCGAGGCCGGCCGACTGCAACTGGAAAGCACCGACTTCCATCTCTCCACCATACTGGACAACGTCCGCTCCCTCGTCGGCGAGCAGGCCCGGGCCAAGGAGTTGAGCATCGAGGTGGATGCCAACGCCGTGCCCCTCTGGCTGCGCGGCGACCCGACCCGGCTGCGCCAGTCCCTGCTCAACTACGCCGGCAACGCCGTCAAGTTCACCGAGCAGGGCACCATCACCCGGCGCGCCAGACTGTTGGAGGAGAACGCCGACCAGCTTCTGCTGCGCTTCGAAGTGCAAGACACGGGCATCGGCATCGACCCCGAGAAATTGTCCCGGCTGTTCCAGGCCTTCG
>JAUYFI010000165.1 GCA_030691075.1 Sulfurisoma sp.
TGTCCGGTCATGGGGCTTTGCCCCAGCACAATAAACAAGCCCTGCTCTCTCCGCCGTTTTTCTGTGGGGGGGCAAAGCCCCATGACCATACTGAAAAGTGGTGATGCAACCCCTGCCCCATCCGCCGTTTTGTTCTGAAGGCAAGTGAACAGAGTCACTTGCAAACACAGGTTACACCGTTTTCGCGAGTGCACGCTTTTTCGCCAAATCCCGCATCGCCACCGCTGCAAAATGGCGGAGAGAGCAGGGCTCATTTATTGCGCGGGGGCAAAGCCCCATGACCGGACATACTGAAAAGTGGTGATGCGACCCCTGCCCCATCCGCCATTTTGTTCTGAAGGCAAACAAACGGGGTCACTTGCAAATGCCAGTTGCACCATTTTCACACACTCATGCTTTTTCATCAAATACCACATTGCCCACACCAAAAAATGGCGGAGAGAGCAGGGCTCGTTTATTGCACGGGGGCAAAGCTTCATGACTGGACATACTGAAAAGTGGTGACGAAACCCCTGCCCCATCCGCCGTTTTGTTCTGAAGGCAAGTGAACAGAGTCACTTGCAAACACAGGTTGCACCGTTTTCGCGAGTGCACACTTTTTCGCCAAATCCCGCATCGCCACCTGCTAGATTAGAAAAATGAATTGTTCAAGTAAAGAAGGCTGTATTAAAGACTTTAAAAAAATTTATAAAAATCCATCACACCCTATCGCTTTTAGTGGAGTTACAAATATATATAAATATTACAAAGGTTTGTTGAAGAAAAATGACATAGAAAAACTTCTAGCTAGCGTTGATTCGTACACACTTAGAAAGGAGTATAAAAATTTAAGACGTAACCCTTCATATTCGCATTTTAAAAGATATCAATTCCAAATTGATTTAATAGACATACAACAACTTTCAAGATGGAATGATAATTTTAAATATATTCTTTCGTGTATTGACACATTCACAAGAAAAGCATGGGTAAGCCCGTGTAAAGATAAGTCAGCGGATACGGTGCTTCTTTCTTTTAAATCGATAATAAGACGTGCTAAAAAACCGCCATTGACTTTAGTTGCTGATCAAGGTTGCGAAGTAAAAAACAAAAAATTTGCAGCATTTTGTAAAGAAAAGAAAATTAATTTTTTTCACAATTTCACATCAGGTCATGCGTCCTATATCGAGCGATTTAACAGAACATTTCAGAATATATTATATAAGTTCTTAGATGAATATGAAACGAGACGTTACATAGATAATTTGCAAGACTTTGTTAATTCGTATAATAATAGAGAGCACCGTATGATAAATTTAAGCCCTGAAGAAGCGGAAAAGGCGAAAAATCATGAAAAAGTTTCAGTCCTAATGAATGCTTATCACGAAAGGATAAAAAAAGAAAAACCAAAATTTCAGATTGATCAGCTTGTTAGAATATCACTGCAAAAAGGGGTTTTTCATAGAGGATATAAGGAGCAAAGTAGTTATGAGGTTTTCAATATATATGATATAAAGGAAACACTACCTAAACCTTTATATCTCCTTGAAAGTTATGACAAGAAAGAAAAGTTAAAGGGAGGGTTTTATGCACACGAAATAACCCCTGTAAATTCAGACATTTTCAAAGTTGAAAAAGTTATAAAGCAACGTAAATATAGAGGAAAATTGCAATATTTTGTTAAGTGGATGGGTTACGACATAACATATAATTCATGGGTTGATGCAAGTGATGTAACTAAAAGTTTTTAATAACAATTATGGATGAGTTTCATATTACAGTTTTCTTGAATTCGTGCACGCGAAAATATAGTGAAAATGCTCTAACACACTTTAGTAATGATTTACCTACTACTTTCAATTTTCCAAGCAATGAAAACTGGTGTGTTTTTTTACTGTCTATAGGTTTTGTATCAGATTTCGGGATAAGAACTATATAATTACCTGAAGCAGCAAATATACCGAGCGTTGTTTTATATTCATCTAAGAACTTGTATAATATATTCTGAAATGTTCTGTTAAATCGCTCTATATAACATGCGTGACAAGATCGCAAGGAGTCGTGTAGGGAAAGAGAGTGCAAGATCGT
>JAUYFI010000173.1 GCA_030691075.1 Sulfurisoma sp.
ACGGTCGCGCTGATCGGCGAAGCCGGCGGCCAGTTCCGCAAACTGTCGCTGATGCAGCGCTGGCCGGTGCGCATTCCCCGTCCCTACCTGCGCCGGCAGCCTGCCAGCGAGCCGCTCTTGACCGGCCAGCGCGTGCTCGACACCTTCTTCC
Source organism: Sulfurisoma sp. (assembly GCA_030691075.1). Lineage (GTDB taxonomy): Bacteria > Pseudomonadota > Gammaproteobacteria > Burkholderiales > Rhodocyclaceae > Sulfurisoma. Next base: position 152 of record JAUYFI010000173.1, read on the forward strand.
CGCTGATGAAGGGCGGCAAGGCCGCCATCCCCGGCCCTTTCGGCGCCGGCAAGACCATGCTGCTGCAGTCCATCACCCGCTGGTGCAATGCCGGCATCGTGATTTTCGTCGGCTGCGGCGAGCGTGGCAACGAACTGGTCGATGTGCTCGACAACATCCCGCGCCTGACCGACCCGACCAGCGGCCGGCCGCTTGCCGAGCGCACCCTGCTGATCGCCAACACCTCGAACATGCCGGTCGTCGCGCGCGAGGCGTCGATCTACGTCGGCATCACCATCGCCGAATATTTCCGCGACCAGGGCCACGACGTGCTGCTCGTCGCCGACTCGACCAGCCGCTGGGCCGAGGCCCTGCGCGAAGTCAGCAGCCGGCTCGGCGAGATGCCGGTGGAGGACGGCTATCCGGCCTATCTCGCCTCGCGCCTCGCCGCTTTCTATGAGCGCGCCGGCCGCGTCGACACCCTCGGCGGCGGCACCGGCTCGGTGACATTGATCGGCGCCGTCTCGCCGCCCGGCGGCGATTTCTCGGAGCCGGTCACCAGCCACACGAAGGAGATCGTCGAGGTCTTCTGGGGGCTCACCAAGGAACTCGCCGACGCCCGCCACTATCCGGCGATCGGCTGGCTCGACAGCTTTTCCGGCGAAGTCGCGGCCGCCGCGCGCTGGTGGCATGCCGGCGTCGCGCCGACCTGGGCCGCCCGCTGCGCCGAGGCCCTCGGCCTCCTCGCCGAAGCCGAGGAACTGGTGCGCATCGTCAACCTGGTCGGCGCCGACGCGCTGTCGCCGGCGCAGCGCTGGGCACTGGAGAGTGCGGCACTGATCCGCGAGGGCGTCCTGCAGCAGAACGCCATGGACGAGGTGGACGCCTACTGCGCGCCGGCGCGGCAGTTCCTGCTGCTCGAACTGATGCTGGAAATCCGCCGCCAGGGCAATGACCTGCTCGCCCTGGGGGTGCCGGTGCAGCAACTGCTCGCGCTGCCGCTGCTGGCCGAGGCGAGGCGCTACAAGACCGCCTACGGCAACGCGGCAATGGCCGAACTCGGCGCGCGCCGCGAGCACATCCGCAACAGCTTTTCGCAACTGACCGCCGAGTACGGAGGCGGAACGCCATGAGCGCCGCCCGCCGGGCCGCCCCAAGGA
>JAUYFI010000174.1 GCA_030691075.1 Sulfurisoma sp.
GCTTGCCCTTGACGACGATGTCGGCCGTGCCGCTGACCAGGACGTACATATGTTCGCCGGTATCGCCCTCCTTGAACAGGATTTCTCCAGTCTGCAGCTTGATGAGATCGGGGTCGCGGGTGAAAAGCTCGAAAAAAACCATGGTGTGCCTGCTGTCGGAATACAAAGGCCGTATCTTTACCAGAGGCCCCCGACAGCGTCATGCGCGCCCGCGTGAAACTTTTGTTACAACACCCCCTCGCTAACCCCCGATCGCCGACCAGAAATCGCCCTGGCGATCGAGGAACTCGTCGCAGCTCATGTAATGCGAGCCGTCGCAGGAAAAGGTCAGACTGACCATGCCGTTGAAGATGTTGATCGAGGCCGAGCGCAGGTAGATGTTCTGGTCGGCCAGGCGCAGTTCGCGCATGGCGTCGAGCATCGGCTTCACCCGCTCGCGCGACATTTGCGCGTCGGCCGGCCAGGGCTGCGGCGGATAAAGCAGGCAGACGTCGGGATCGGCCAGCGCCTCGTGCTCGATGATGCGGTAGCGGAAGGGATCGTCGACGAACCAGCCCGTGGCGCGGCTGCTGGAGAAATGAATGACCACCTGGAACATGCCGCGTTCGGTGATCAGTTCCTCGAGTATCGACATGGCCTGCGCGATGCGCCGGTCCATCGGGCTCTCGACGCGCTTCTGCAGGAACACCGTGCCGCGAATCGACGGATCGCCCTTGATCTGCCGCCACTCGCGCGACTCCTCGTGTCGCGCCGCGGCGGCCGGCAGATCGCGCAGATCGAAGTCGGCGCCGAGATAACCCAACAGGTTCTCGCCGTCGCGCACCACGTGCAAGGCGGTAAGCGACGGCCGCCCCGACAGGCTCACATAGGCGTCGGAAAGCAGGAATCCCCACGACGGCACCGGCTCCCGCATGTAGGGCCGCTGCGAACGATCGCGGCCGAAGTAACCGAGGGCAAGACGGCTCGCGGCGACGTTGTCGCTGACCTGCACGCCCTTGTCGTCCAGGGCATAAAGATAGGTGGCGTGGGGAATGCCGGCGAAGCCGACCGAGAGAAAATCGTTGAGCCGCAGCCGTTCGCCCCAGGCGCGCACGCATAAGCCGGCCAGCCGCGCCATCGGGTCGTGCAATGAGGTTGCCAACCGCGCTCGTTGGCGATGGACTTCGTCCTTCCACTTCTCGTCCATGGTCAGGACCTTCGGGCAATGGATTGTTGCATTGCAGCATTATACCCGTCGCCTTGCTCATGGAACCCCTTGTCGGGCGCACGAGAACAAAGGGGCGCCCGATGGCGCCCCTTGTTTCCATTCACCTACAGTTTTATCGGCACCGGCGGCACGCGCCAGACTTGGCCGGTGCGGGTGTGCTCGATACTCCCGTCCCCCAGGCCTTCGGTGGCAAAAATATCCCGGTTTCCCCTCGTCGCTCTCCCGTTCAGTACGGCCAGGTCCAGTTGTCGACTTCCGGCAGGTCGACACCGTGTTCGTAGGCATATTGACGGCAGTCGAGCTGGCGGTCGCGCAGCTTCTCCTTGACGTGGGCGCCGGCCACCCGCAAGGCGGGGATGCGGTCGATGACGTCGATGGCCAGCGAGAAACGGTCGATCTCGTTCTGGATCGCCAGCTCCAGCGGCGTGTTGATGCTGCCCTTCTCCTTGTAGCCGCGCACATGGAAATTCTTGTGGTTGGTGCGGCGATAGGCCAGGCGGTGAATCAGCCACGGATAGCCATGGAAGTTGAAAATCACCGGCTTGTCGGTGGTGAACAGGCTGTCGAAATCCTTGTCCGAGAGCCCGTGCGGGTGCTCGGAAGACGGCGTCAGACGATAGAGGTCGACCACGTTGATGAAGCGTATCTTGATCCGCGGAAATGCCTCGCGCAGCAGCACGGTGGCGGCCAGCGCCTCCTTGGTCGGAATGTCGCCGGCCGAGGCCATCACCACGTCGGGTTCCCCGCCCTCGTCGTTACTCGCCCAGTCCCAGATGCCGATGCCCTTGGTGCAGTGCTTGACGGCCGCGTCCATGTCCAGGTATTGCAGGTGCTTCTGCTTGTCGCAGACGATGACGTTGATGTAGTCGGTGCTCTTCAGGCAGTGGTCGGCCACCGACAGCAGGCAGTTCACGTCCGGCGGCAGGTAGATGCGGGTGACGTCGGGGCTCTTGTTCACCACCAGGTCGAGGAAGCCGGGGTCCTGATGGGTGAAGCCATTGTGGTCCTGGCGCCAGACGGTGGACGTTATCAGCAGGTTGAGCGAGGACACCGAAGCGCGCCATGGCACTTCCTTCGCCATCGCCAGCCACTTGGCATGCTGGTTGAACATCGAGTCGATGACATGGACGAAGGCTTCGTAAGTGGAGAAGAAGCCGTGGCGACCGGTCAAGAGATAGCCTTCCAGCCAGCCTTCCAGCGTGTGTTCCGACAGCATCTCCATGACGCGGCCGTCGGGCGACAGCTCGCCGCCGTCGGCGTCGGAGGGCAACATATCGGCCATCCAGGTCTTCTTGCTGACGGCATAGACGTCGTCGAGCTTGTTCGAGCTGTTCTCGTCGGGACCGAAGACGCGGAAGTTGCTCATGTTCTGCGCCATGATGTCGCGCAAGAGTTTACCGAGCGGCCGGGTGTTCTCGGCCACGGTCTTGCCGGGGCCGGGCAGCTCGGCGGCATAGGCGCGGAAATCCGGCATGCGCAGCGCCTTCCTGATCTGGCCGCCGTTGGCGTGGGGGCTGGCGCTCATGCGCTTGTGGCCGCGCGGCGCCAGCGCCTTGAGTTCCGCCACCAGCCGGCCGTCGGCGTCGAACAGTTCCTCGGGACGATAGCTCTTCAGCCAGGCTTCGAGCCTGGCCATGTTCTCGGGCTTGGACTTGACGTCGCCCATCGGCACCTGATGGGCGCGCCAGGAACCCTCGACCTGGTGGCCATTGACCTCCTTCGGCCCGGTCCAGCCCTTGGGCGAGCGCAGCACGATCATCGGCCAGCGCGGCCGCGCCGGCACGCCCGACAAGCGGGCGTCGGTCTGGATGCGGCGGATGTCGCGCACGCAAGCCTCCATGGTCGCCGCCATCTTGGCGTGCATTTCCATCGGGTCCTCGCCCTCGACGAAATGCGGCGTCCAGCCGTAGCCCTTGAACAGGTTTTCCAGTTCCTCATGCGAGACGCGCGAGAGGATGGTCGGGTTGTTGATCTTGTAGCCATTGAGATGCAGGATCGGCAGCACCGCGCCGTCGCGGATGGGGTTGAGGAACTTGTTGGAATGCCAGGAGGTGGCCAGCGGCGCCGTCTCCGATTCGCCATCGCCGACCATCACGGTGACGATGAGGTCGGGGTTGTCGTAGGCGCAGCCGAAGGCGTGCGAAACCGAGTAACCCAGCTCGCCGCCCTCATGCACCGAGCCCGGCGTTTCCGGCGTGCAATGGCTGCCGATGCCGCCGGGGAAGGAGAACTCCTTGAAGAACTGGCGCATGCCCTCGGCATCCTCGCTCTTGTTCGGGTAGATCTCGCTGTAGGTGCCTTCCAGATACACCGGCCCCAGCACGCCGGGCGCGCCGTGGCCGGGGCCGGCCAGGAAGATGGCGTCGAGGTCGTACTTGTCGATCAGCCGGTTCATATGCACGTAGGCAAAGGCCAGGCCGGGACTCGCGCCCCAGTGGCCGAGCAGGCGGTTCTTGATGTGCTCCGGCTTCAGCGGCTCCCTCAGCAGCGGGTTGTCACGCAGGTAGATCATGCCCGCCGCCAGGTAGTTGCAGGCGCGCCAGTAGGCGTCGATGCGGGCGAGTTCTTCGGCGTTCGGCGCCGTCGCCGGTATCGTTTCGTTGCTCGGGGGCACGTGCATGTCCATCGGGTCACCTCGGGATAAGGGGCGGTTGAGCGGAAAGACCGCCACTATTGCCGCTCCATGTAACAGGCGCATGACAACTCGATGACGCTGGCGGCACGGCGGCCCTCAAGACAAATTTCCCGGATTCCGTCATGTTCCCGTAACGGGCATGCGGCATAACCACGACCCATGAGCCAGGAAACCCCCGACGAGCATGTGGCAACGTCTTGCCAGCGCTGCCGCTGTTTTCACGAGCACTCGCCCGGTTCCGGCGACTGCCATCGCTTTCCGCCGAGTTTCGCGGGCGACGGCATACCCAACGAGAAACACCGCTGGAAGCATCCGCTCGTTCAGCAGCACAACTGGTGCGGCGAGTTCCAGCCGCGCTTGAAAGGCTGAGGTCCGGGCCGTGCGCAAGACCGCCATCATCGGTGTCGCCAGCGGCGCCGGAGCACGCGATCCGGGCTGCGCCGATGGTCCCGAATCGCTGCAAATCGCCGGCGTGCTCGCCGACCTGCAAACACCGGCGACTCCTCTCGTCTGGGAGGAACCGATCCGCGGTCGCGGCCATCCCGCCAGCGGCGCGGTGGCGGCTGTCGCCGACATCGCGACCCAGGTCGCCGAGCGCGTGCAAGCGGTGATCCGCCGCAACGACTTTCCGCTGGTCATCGGCGGCGATCATTCGATTGCGATCGGTACCTGGTCGGGAGTGCGGGCCTCGCTGCCGCGCGACCAGCGCCTCGGCCTGCTGTGGATAGACGCGCACCTCGACAGCCACACCTTCGCCACGACGCCGACGCGCGCCATCCACGGCATGCCTCTGGCCTGCCTTCTCGGCCGCGGCGAGGCGGCGCTGACGACAATCGCCGGCCCCGGGCCGAAGGTTCTGGCCGACGACATCTGCCTTATCGGCGCGCGCAGCTTCGAATGGAAGGAGATGGAATTGCTCAAGACCCTGGGGGCGCGCATCTATTTCATGCCGGAAATCCGCGAGCGCGGCGTAGCGACCATCCTCGACGAGGCTATCGATCACGTCACGGCCAACACCGCGAGTTTCGGCATCAGCTTCGACCTCGATGCCTTCGATCCGAGCGAGGAAGCGGCCACCGGTACGCCGGTGGCCGGAGGACTTTTCAGGGCGGATGTGCTGGCCGCGATGGAAAAGGTGCGCAACGACCCCCGCCTCGGGGCGATGGAAATCGTCGAGTACAACCCCCACCGCGACGCGGACCACGCGACGGCCCGGGCCATTCACGATCTCTGCCAGGTCGTGACGCGCTGAAGCGCGCCGCCGACGGCGAGGAAGCCGGCCATTCGGTGACTGTAATAATCTTTTCGGGGGCAACAGGTTAGACTTCGCCTTCGCCTACCTTTCGTATTACGCGCCCCCATTCGATGTCTACCCAGATCGCGCTCAAGCTCGGCCTGCCCGAATCCGCGCAGGCTCTGTTCCTGCGCCACCCGCTGCTGCGGCGCGCCGCCAGTCGCCACGTCGAGTCGCTGGTCAGCATCTATTACGACACGCGCCGCCTCGACCTGCACCGGCAGGCCATCACCCTGCGGCTGCGCAAGCACGGCGGCGGCTGGCTGCAGACGGTCAAGCACAACGTCGACTCCGAAGCCGGGCTCACCACGCGGCCGGAATGGGACGCCCCCTATCTCAACCATTTCGACTTCTCCGCCATCGACGCCGAAGCGGTGCGGCGTCTGCTGGAAAAACCCAAGGTGACCCAAGGCCTCACCGCCCTGTTCGAAACCAGTTTCCGCCGCATCACCTGGCGGCTGCAGCCGGCGCCCGGCACGACGGTGCTGGTGATGCTCGACCGCGGCTGGATCGCCTCGAACGGCCGCCGCGCGCCGATCTCCGAGGTCGAACTCGAACTGGTCAGCGGATCAAAGGCACAACTCTACGAGGTCGCCAGCGATCTCGCCGCGCGCGTCCCCCTGACACCGGAACTCGTCTCCAAGGCCGAGCGCGGCTACCGCCTTGCCGCCGGCACCCGGCCGCTGCCGGTGCGCGCCACCGCCGCGCCCATCGCCGCGGATGCCCATCCCCTGATCGCATTTCGCGCCATCGCCCTCAACTGCCTGGCGCACCTGCACCACAATCACGCCGGCGCCCTGCTCGGCGACGACCCGGAGTACGTGCACCAGATGCGCGTGGCGACGCGGCGGCTGCGCGCGGCGATGCGCATGTTCGCGCCGGTGCTGCCGGCGGATTTCGCCGAGCAACTGGTGCCACCCCTGCGCGATCTGATGGCCGCGCTCGGTCGCACGCGCGATCTCGACGTGCTGCTGTCCGAGATCGTCGGCCCCGTCAGCGCGGCGCTGGCCGACGACCCGCGCATCTCGGCGCTGGCCGGCATTCTCACCGACCGGCTTTACGCCACCCGGGGCGAAACCGAAGCCTTTCTCGCCCGCCCCGGCTACGGCAAGCTGATGTTGCTGGCGGCCTCGCTGCTGCACGGCGAAGAACTGGCCGAGCCGGCGCCGCTGGCCGACGAGCGCTGCGCCACCCTGCACGAATTCGCCCAGCGCCGCCTGCGCAAGCTGCAGGAACGCACGCATCATCTGGCCGAGCTCGCGCGCACCGACGACCCGCCTTCGCTGCATGCCCTGCGCATCGCCATCAAGCGTCTGCGCTACGCGCTCGAGTTCTTCGGCCCCCTGCTGCCCAAGCGCTCTTTCGCCGCGGCCGCCAAGCGGCTGGCGACGCTGCAGGACAAGCTCGGCCAGCTCAACGATCTCGCCAACGCCGGCGCGGTGCTGATGGTCTGCGCCGGAACCGACCCCAACCTGCGCGAGGCGGTGGCGCTGATCGGCGGCTGGCACGGCCCGCGCCACGCCGCGCTGCTCGGCGCGGTGCCGGAACAACTCGACATCGTGCGCAAGCTGCGCCTGCCCAAGCTGAAGTAGGCATCGCTGCGCCGACGAGCGGCCAAGCCCGGTTCTTCGGTAAGCTCCCACTCATGAACGCGCTCGCCATCCTTGTTCTGCTCATTCTGATCTGCGGCTTCTTTGCCCTGGCCGAAATGGCGCTGGCCTCGTCGCGGCGGTCCCGCTTGCAGTTGCTGGCGGACAGCGGCAGCCTCGCGGCGGCGCGGGCGCTGCGGATCAAGGCCATGCCGTCGCGCTTCCTCGCCGCCACCCAGACCGGCCTGACGGCGGCGAGCCTGCTGGCCGGCATCTTCGGCGAAAATGCCCTGGCCGGCCATGTCGAGCATTTCATCGCGGTCTCGCTGCCCTTCCTGAACCCGATCCGCGGCGAGGTGGCGATCACGACGACGATCGTGGTGGTCACCGCGTTCGCCATCGTCTTCGGCGAAATCGTGCCCAAGCGAATTGCCCTGGCCTACCCGGAACAGGTGGCGATCCGGGTCGCGCCGTTCATGGATATTTTCATCCGCGGGCTGTCGCCGGCGATTCGCCTGCTGTCGTGGTCGGCGGACATGGTGCTGAAACTTCTGCCCATCCGCTCCGCGCCGGAGGTGACCAGCATCGAGGATATTCTCGCGGTCGTGGACGAAGGCGAGCGGTCCGGTTCCATCGCTCCCGAGGAAAGCCATCTGCTCGGCAACATCTTCCTGCTGGAAGACCGGCATATCGCCGCGGTGATGACGCCGCTCAAGGATGTGGCCTTCATCGACCTCGATCGTTCCCACAACGAGAATCTGCACGTCCTGCGCGACCTGCCGCATGGTCGCTATCCGGTCTGCCGGGGCAACCTGCAACAGGTGATCGGCCTGGCCGAAAGCCGCACGCTGCTGCGCGCGGCCCTCTCCGGCGAATTGAGTTTCGTCGACCTGCCGATGACGCCGCCGCTCTATGTACCGGTCGCGCTGACGCTGATCGAGTTGCTGCGGACCTTCCGCCGGCACAGCGCCGACTTTGCCCTCGTGGTCAATGAGTTCGGCGTGACCGAGGGCGTCGTCACCATCGGCGATCTGTTTCAGACCATGGCCGGCGACATGATGCCGGGCGCCGACGACCCGGCGCTGGCCCTGGCCGTGCAGCGCGAGGACGGTTCGTGGCTGCTCGACGGCCTGCTGCCCATCGACGCAATGCGGGAAAGGCTCGGACTGGGCGGATTCGGCGACGACACGCAGGGGCTGTATCACACGGTCGGCGGCTTCGTCGTGGCGCGAATGGGCAAGATTCCCAAACGCGCGGAAAAATTCCGCCACGGCGAATGGCAGTTCGAAATCGTGGACATGGACCACAATCGCGTCGATGAAGTGCTGGCAACCCGCGCCCCCGTTTCGACCGGCGACCCGGGCCTGCGATAATCCGGCCATGGCCAAGGAAATCGAACGCAAGTTTCTCGTCCGCGACAGCGGCGTCATCAAAGGCCGCGTCGGCTCGCGCATCGTGCAGGGTTACATCGCCTCCGAGCCGATGACCGTGCGGGTGCGGATCATCGAGGCCGAGGCCTTTCTCACGCTCAAGAGCAAGGCGACGGGCATCGAGCGCGACGAATACGAATTTCCCATCGACCCGCGCATGGCGCGGGAACTGATCGAGCGCCACTGCGGCGGGCGCATCGTCACCAAGACGCGCTACCGCATCCCCAATGGCGTCCACACCATCGAGCTCGACGTCTTCGACGGCCGCCTCGAAGGTCTGGTGCTGGCCGAGATCGAGCTCGATCACGCCGAGCAGCCCTTCATCAAGCCCGACTGGCTGGGCGACGACGTGAGCCACGACCAACGCTATGCCAACAGTTCGCTGGCCGTCGCTCTCGAACGGCCGGTCCCGCTGGCCCTGCCCCCGCCACCCTCCGCTCCAGCCGCACCCTGATGCCGATCGCGCTGCGCGCGGGCGCGCGCCTGGCGTATCTCGCCCTGCATCTGCTCGCGGGCGCCGCGACCGTGGCTCTCGTCTATCCGTGGGCCTCCCCGTCGCACCGGCTTTCACTCACGCAGCGCTGGTCGCGGCGCCTGTTGCGCGGACTCGGCATCGAGCTGCGCGTCTCCGGCACGGCGGCCGATGGGCTGCTCGTCGCCAACCACATTTCCTTTCTCGACATTTTCGTCATCAACGCGGTGGCGCCGGCGGCCTTCGTCTCCAAAGACGACGTGCGCGGCTGGCCGCTGATCGGCTGGCTGGCGACGCGAACCGACACGATATTCCTCGAACGCGGCAGCCGCGCCGCCGCGCAACATGCCCGCGCCAGGCTCGTCGAGCAGTTGCGCGCGGGCCGGCGCGCGGCGGTGTTCCCCGAGGGCACGACGACGATCGGCGACAGAGTCCTGCCCTTCCACGGCGCCCTGTTCCAGGCCGCCATCGACGCCGGCGCGCCGGTCACGCCGCTGGCGTTGCGCTACACGAGCCGCGACGGCCGCCGCAGCGCAGCACCAGCCTACGTCGACGCCATCACGCTGTGGCAGTGCCTGCGCGCCATCGCCGCCGCCGACGGCCTGGTGGCGCACATCGAGGTACTGCCGCCGCTTCCCTCGCTTATCACCGATCGCCGCCACCTCGCCGCCCACGCCCACCGCGCCATCGCGCACGCCGTCGGCGAGGGGGGCAGGCCGCCTTAACTCAGTTGTAATCCGGGCGTCATCACGCTGTCGCACGGCGTCCGCAGCATGCGCGATCATGCGCGTCGCCCTCGTCACCGAGACCTATCCGCCCGAAGTCAATGGCGTCGCCATGACGCTGGGCCGGCTCGCCGACGGCCTGCGCCGTCGCGGCCACGCCCTGCACCTGGTGCGTCCGCGCCAGCATCGGGGGGAATCACCGGCGACGGAGGCAAACTTCTGTGAACTGCTGGTGGGCAGCCTGCCGCTGCCGCGCTATCCCGGCCTGCGCTTCGGCCTGCCGGCGCAAGGCGCGCTGCTCAAGGCCTGGCGCGAGCAGCGCCCGGACATCGTCCATGTCGCCACCGAGGGCCCGCTGGGCTGGTCGGCGCTGGCCGCGGCGCGGCGGCTCGGACTGCCGGTGAGTTCCAGCTTCCATACCAATTTCGACGCCTACAGTGGCCACTATGGCATCGGCTGGATGCGCGGCAGCATCGAGCGCTACCTGCGCCACTTCCACAACCGCGGCCAGGTCACGCTGGTACCGACCCAGGGACTGGCCCATCGCCTCGCCGGCGCCGGCTTCCGCAACCTGATGGTGATGGCGCGCGGCGTCGATACCGCGCTGTTCAATCCGCAACGGCGCTGCGAAGATTTGCGCCGGCAATGGGGCGCGGACGAGAACACGCTGGTCGTCGCCACCGTCGGCCGGATGGCGGCCGAGAAGAACCTCGACCTCGCCGTCGTCGCTTTTGAGGGCCTGCGCCGCGCCTACCCGAACGCGAGGATGGTCTTCGTCGGCGACGGCCCGCAAAAGTCGGCGCTGGCGGCACGCCACCCCGAGCACATCTTCGCCGGCATGCGTCACGGCGAGGATCTCGCCTCGCACTACGCCTCGGCCGACATCTTCCTGCTGCCCAGCCTCACCGAGACTTTCGGCAACGTCACCCTGGAGGCGCTGGCCAGCGGGCTGGGCGTCGTCGCCTATGCCAGCGCCGCCGCTTTTGAGCTCATCGACGACGGCATCGACGGCCTGCTGGCGCCGCCCGGCGACGAGCGCCGCTTCATCCAGGCCGCCGCCACGCTCGCCGCCGACCCCGGCCTGCTTGCGCGCCTGCGCCTGCGCGCCTCGGCGCGGGTCGCCCGCCTCGGCTGGGACGCGATTCACGACGCCTTTTCCGGCGTTCTCGAAGAGCTCGTGCTGACACGGCAACGGAGGCAGCAATATGCCGACAGTATCATCGCCGTTGCGCCGGATTGAGCAGCTGGCAACGGAAACATGAGCGCCAAGGTTCGCGCGATATTCCTTTCCGACATCCACCTCGGCACGCGCGGCTGCCAGGCCGAGCGCCTGCTCGACTTCCTGCGCGAGCACGAAGCGGAATACATTTTCCTGGTCGGCGACATCGTCGATTTCTGGGCCATGAGCCGCGGCATCCACTGGTCGGCGGCGCAGAACACCGTGGTGCAGAAGCTGCTGCGCCGCGCCCGCCACGGCGAGAAGATCTTTCTCATTCCGGGCAACCACGACGAAGCCCTGCGCGAATACGACGACACGGCCTTCGGCGACATCCAGGTGGTGCGCGAATACATCCACACCGCCGCCGACGGCAGGCGCTACCTGCTGATCCACGGCGACGAGTTCGATCAGGTGACGCGCTACCACCGCTGGCTCGCCGTGCTCGGCGACATCGGCTACAACGGCCTGGTGCGCATCAATTCCTGGCTGTCGTGGCTGCGCCGCCGCCTCAACCGCCCCGGCTACTGGTCGCTCGCCGGCTATGCCAAACGCAAGGTGAAGACGGCGGTAAGCTTCATTTTCGACTTCGAGGACTCGGTGATCCGCGCCGCCCGCGAACGTGGCATGGACGGCGTGATCTGCGGCCACATTCACAGCGCCACGCTCCGCGAGGCCGACGGCATCGCCTACATCAACTGCGGCGACTGGGTCGATAGTTGCACGGCCATCGTCGAACATCTCGACGGCCGCATGGAGCTGATCCAGCATCACGCGCCGGCACCGCAACGCCTGCCGCGGGCCGTGATCGCTCCGGCGATCCAGTTTCCGCCGCGGGCGCCGTTCCCGCGGCCGCGCGAGGCCGAGCCGGCGATGGCGGCGGTGCAACATCGCTGAAACATCGGTGACGGAAACTACGCGATCCTTTCCATTCCGCAGGATCGAAAATGAAAATTCGCCCGCTCGCCCTCGCCGTCTCGGCCTCCCTTGCCTCCCTTGCCTCCCTTGCCGCCCTTGCCGCACATGCCGCCGGACCCGCAAGCGCCAACAAGGTCACTGCCGTCGAATTCACCTCGACCCCGGCGCCGAGGAGCGCGGCCGAAATGGCCGTCGCGTACACCCGATCGGCGGCGATTCTCAGCTACAGCGACGGCAGCCGCCGCGTCTTCCCGCTGACCCATCACACGCTGTTCCGTTCGGGCGAGCGCATCGGTAGCGGCGAAGCCGGACTCGTCGTCGATCATGCCGGCAAGCCGGTCATGGCCTCCGCGCCCGACGACAGGGGCGAACAGGCCAGGGGGCCGTTCCACGCCTATGCGCCCGACGCCAACTCGCTGATTCGCGTGAAGGACGGCAAGGTCGAGAAGCTGTTCCTGGTCACCCAGTACGAATATCACACCGAGGCGCCGCTGGTCTCGGGCAAGGGCACGATGGAGCTTTACGCCCAACTGCCGGCGTCGATGAGCCTGGCGACGCTGGCGCAGAATCGCAAGAGCGGTTCGCTCAAGGCGACCGCGCTTGCCAACATCGACATGAGCGGCATCGGCGGCCTGTGGATTCCCTGCGCCGCGTCGCTCACGCCGTGGAACACCCACCTCGCCGGCGAGGAATACGAGCCCAACGCGCGCCAGTTCGAGACGCAGCCGCTGGAGTCGATGAACCTCTACCTCGGCACGCCCGGCAAGCGCGCCGACGAGGGTGGCGCCAACCCCTACCGTTATGGCCACCTGGTCGAGGTGAAATTGCTCCCCCACGCTCGCAACGGCGGCTCGCTGCCCCCGGAGGGGGCGCTTGCCGGCTTGGGGCGGCCCGGCGCGGCAAGAGTCGGCGTGACCGAAGGAAATCCCCGTGGGACTGGCGGCACGGCGGAGGTGACCAAGCGCTACGCCATGGGGCGGCTGGCCACCGAACTGGCCGACGTGATGCCCGACGAGCGCACCGCCTACATGGGCGACGACGGCCGCGATACCATGCTGTTCATGTTCGTCGCCGACAGGCCGCGCGACCTTTCCGCCGGCACGCTCTATGCCGCGAAATGGGAACAGCGTTCGGCCGACAACGGCGGTTCCGCCAACCTCAAATGGCTGCGCCTCGGCCACACCACGGAAGCGACGATCAAGACCCTGGTCGACCGCGGCATCAAGTTCTCCGACATCTTCGAAACCGCCACGCCGGCGGATGTAAAGGCCAGCCCGGAGCAGTTCAAGGACTTCAAGCCGGTGTTCGTCTATGAAGGCCAGGGCGGCAAGGGCGCACCCGGCTCGGGGGCGAAACAGGAAGTCACCTGGCTCAAGCTCAAGCCCGGCATGGAAACGGCCGCCGCCTTCCTCGAATCGCGCCGCTACGGCGCCCTGCTCGGCGCCACCAGCGAGTTCACCAAGATGGAAGGCGTGACGCACAACGCCGACGACCGCAAGCTCTACCTCGCCATGTCCTACGTCGAGGCCGGCATGCTCGACGGCGGCAACGGCGAGCGGCCGCAGGACCACATCAAGCTCAAGGGCGACGCCAAGGATCTCGTCTGCGGCGGCATCTACCAGGCCCACCTCTCGGGCGCACAGCGGGACAACGCGGGCGAAGCGATCAAGAGCGAATGGGTCGCCGTGACCATGGATGCCCTGTTGCTCGGGGCGAAGAAACCCTTCGGCCAGCCCCAGGGCGCTTACGACAAGTGCGATACCGAGCGCGTCGCCAACCCCGACAATATCAAGTATTCGGCGGAAATGCGCACGCTGTTCATCGGCGAGGATTCGGGCAACCACCTCAACAACTTCCTCTGGGCGCTGAATCTCGATTCGGGCAATCTGGCGCGCCTGCTGTCGGCCCCGGCCGGCGGCGAACACACCGGCCTGCAGGTGGCGCCGAATCTCGGCGGCCACACCTACATCATGGGCAACATCCAGCACCCGGGCGCGGCCAACGATCTCAAGAAGTATCCCGACGCGATCAAGGTCGAACTGCGCAAGAAGATCGACCAGCGCGGCAGCATCGGCTACCTCGGCGGCCTGCCGGCCTTCGGATCGCCGGACCGCTGAGTGGGCCCGCCGGCGACCGTCTCGTTTGTATTGGAGCCCAAATGAAGCTGACTTGGCGCCTGGCGCTGTCTTTCTCGCTGACCATGGGCCTGGTCGCCATGCTGACCATCGGCCTGACCGGCTATTACGCCGCCGGTCAGCTCGAGAAAAGCAAGAAGCTGATGCGCCAAGACCTGCGCCTCAACCTCGTGCTCGACCAGCACGAGCGGCTCGCGGCGACAGGTGCCTATATCGGCGAGCGTCTGCTCAACCCGCTCGACAATCTCGACGTCGCCGGGCTCAACCGCGAGATCGCCGGCATCCGTTCGTGGCTGCCCATCGACGCCATCGAGATCGTCGATGCCGATTACCGCATCGTCACCGATGGCTCCCCGCGGAATCTGCGTTACGGTGACAAGCTCGACGACTCGCGCCTCGACAGCTTCAAGATCGAGACGCCCCACGCCTTCAGCCTGCCCGAGGGCACGGGCGTGGTCTTCCCCATTCGCGGCCAGGCGCATGTCGCCGGTTACGCCCGCATCATGCTGTCCGACGCCGCCTTTTTGTCGTCCGTCGAGCGCACCGCCGGATTGCTCGACCTGATCTGGGACAGGCTGCGCGAGGGCATGTTCGCGCTGGCGGCATTCGCCCTGATGGCGTCGTTGCTGGTTGGCGGCGGCGTCAGCTGGCTCGTCTCGCGCCGGCTGACGCGGCCCCTGGTCGAGATGGATCGCGCCGTGCGTGCCTTCGCCCACGGCAACTATGCCCGCCGCATCAAGATTCGTTCCAGGGACGAAATTGGCCGTCTCGGCGGTTCGTTCAACAAAATGGCCGAGGAACTCTGGAAAAACTCGCGCATGCTGGCCAAGGCCCGGGAAATTTCCGGCGTCGGCGCCTGGGAATACAACCCGAGGCTGAGCCGATTTCGCTGGACGGAGGAGTGCAGCCGCATGCTGGGCGCGCCCGCGGGCGAACTGCATCCGCGGCACGAAACGGTGATGAGCTTCGTCCATCCGGCCGACCGCGAACGCATCGAGGCGTTGTTTCATACCGGACAGGCACGGGACCCGAACCTGTCCGAGGAGTTCCGCATCGTCCGTGGCGACGGCGTCGAACGCACAATGCAATTGCTTGGCGAAGTGGCCATCGGCGAGAACGGCCTGCCGAACCACATCGTCGGGACCATCCAGGACATCACCGTCCGCCGCGAGACCGAGGAACGGCTCACCCATCTGGCCAACTTCGACGCGCTGACCGGCCTGCCCAACCGCTACCTGTTCCAGGACCGCCTCGGCCACGCGTTGCTGAAGGCCGACCGCGCCTCGACCCGGGTCGGGCTGCTGTTCATCGACCTCGACCGTTTCAAGACCATCAACGACACGCTCGGCCACGGCACCGGCGACGAACTGCTCAAGCAGGTGGCCGAGCGTCTGCACCATTCGGTGCGCAAAATCGACACGGTGGCTCGCCTCGGCGGCGACGAATTCACGGCCCTGATCGAGAATGTCGACGACCAACAGGATGCTGCCCGGGTCGCCACCAAGATTCTCGCCGCGCTGGACAAGGCATTTCTGCTGGAACAGAAGGACGTGTTCGTCACCGCAAGCATCGGCATCACCCTCTACCCCGACGACGGCCACCAGATCGACCAGTTGCTGCGCAACGCCGACATCGCGATGTACCGGGCGAAGGAGCACGGCCGCAATACCTTCCGCTTCCATACCGCGGCACACAATGAACGCGCCAAGGACCGCCTCGCCCTCGAGACCGCGCTCCACGGCGCCCTCGAGCGCGGCGAGTTTCGCATCGCGATGCAACCGCAGCTCGATATCGCCAGCGGCATGCTGCACGGCTTCGAGGCCCTGCTGCGCTGGCGCGATGCCCACGGGCGCGGCGTGCCGCCCGTCGAATTCATCCCGGTGCTGGAAGACACGGGAACGATCATCGAGGTCGGCGCCTGGGTGCTGCGCGAGTCATGCCGCCTCGCTGTCGAGTGGCAGCGGCGCTTCGAAACGCCGGTCATGATGGCCGTTAACCTCTCGCCCAAGCAGTTCCATCGCGGCGACATCGTCGCTATCGTCGATGGCGCGCTGCGCGACAGCGGCCTGCCACCGTCCCTGCTCAAGCTGGAAATTACCGAGACGGCCTTGATCGACCCGACCGGTAGCCTGCACATCATGGAGGGACTGAAGGCGCTCGGGGTCGGCCTGGCCATCGATGACTTCGGCACCGGCTACTCGTCACTCGCCTATCTGAAGAATTTTCCCATCGACATTCTCAAGATCGACAAGTCCTTCGTCGACGACCTCGGTATCGACGAGGACGACGCCCAAATCACCCAGGCCATCATCGGCATCGCCCGCGGGCTCAAACTCACGACCGTCGCCGAAGGGGTGGAGACGGTGGAGCAACTCGAATTCCTGCAACGCCACAACTGCGACGTGATCCAGGGCTATCTGTTGAGCCCGCCGCTCGAAGCCGAAGCAGCCGCCGATTGGTACGCCGACTTTCTCGATGCGCCGCCAGCCTGGCACACGGCGCGGACGGCCAAGGTGCTGCACCTGCCGCGCCACCGGGAATACGGCGTCCACTCGGTCACGCATCCGTAACGGTGCGCCGCGCGGACGAAATTCATTGCGGCGCAACGCGGGTGAAACCAGCCTGTAACCGCTCCTCCCGACAATGCCACCACACACAACGGCAAACAAGGAGCAGAGCATGCTGCACACCCAGGAAGGACGAGCCAAGGACAACGGTCGCAATCACCATCAACACTACTCGGTCGGCCTCGCCCTCAACGAGCGCGAGATCGAGGAGGCCCAGCGCCTGCGTTACCGCGTCTTCGCCGAGGAACTCGGCGCCAGGATTCGCCCGCGCGTCGCCGGCGTCGATGCCGACTTCTACGATCCGCATTGCGAGCACCTCATCGTCCGCGACGAGCAAGCCGGCAAGGTCGTCGGCACCTACCGCATCCTGACGCCCGAGGCCGCCACCAAGGTCGGCAACTACTACACCGAAAACGAGTTCGATCTCACCCGCCTGCAGCACCTGCGCGCGGGCATGGTCGAGGTCGGCCGCTCCTGCATCCACCCCGACTACCGCGGCGGCGCGGTGATCGCGCTGCTCTGGGGCAAACTCGCCGAGTTCATGCTGAAGAACGAGTATCGCTACCTGATCGGCTGCGCCTCGATCGGCATGGCCGACGGCGGCCACAACGCCGCCAACCTGTTCGTGCAACTGCTCGACGCCCACATCGCGCCGCTCGAATATCGCGTCTTCCCGCGCGACCGCCTGCCCTTCGAGCGGCTGGTCACCGGCCATGCCGCCGAGGTGCCGCCGCTGCTCAAGGGCTACCTGCGCGCCGGCGCCTGGATCTGCGGCGATCCGGCCTGGGACCCGGATTTCAACACCGCCGACCTGCCGCTGCTGTTGCCGATGGATCGCCTCAGCCCGCGCTACGCGCGGCACTTCATGCGCGACTGATTCGGCGAACGCCGCGCCGTCGTTCAGTTACAGTTTGCCGTGCAGGCGCCGGCATCGGCGGCGCAGTTGCCGGCGCCCTGGACCTTGCACTCGGCCCGCGTGCGGTAGGTGAGCGCAAGGCCGTCGCCGTAGCTGCAAACCAGTCGCGTGATCTTGCCCTGCTTCGCCACCGTCATGGCGGCGACCTTGGCCTGCCGCAGCGTCGCCGCCGGCAGGTCGCAGGAAACATAGCCCTGGAAGACGCCGTCGGCCGATTCCCACAGCACCACATTCTTCAGCTTGCGGTAGCGGCGATAGTCGGCGCAGACGTCGCTGTCGCCGCGATACATGCGCGCGTCGTCGCTGCAATAGCCGGTGTAGGTGTGGCGCAGTTCTTCCTCCGCCGGACAGGTGCCGACCTGCACGGCGGCGGCCAGGTCGGGGCAGGAGACAGCTTCCGCCCGGGCGGCCAGTGCGAGCGGGCCGAGCAGGAGGACGCAGAAAGCAAGACGCAGATTCATCGGGGATTCTCCGGTTATCGGGATTTCGATCAGTTTTCGGGCCGCTGCGCGATGGGCGGTACGCTTGCTCCGGGTTCCTGCTCGCGGATGACTTCGCCCTCGAACACGCGCCCGCCCGGCGGCTGTTCGCGCATTTGCCGCCGCGGGCCCCGGGTCTTCCACCACAGGTAAAGCCAGACCAGCACCGCGCCGGCTGCCACCACGGCGAAGAGCAGCAGCGAGAACATCAGCGCGAGGACGAGCAGCACTGCGCCCGCCGCTACCGTCAGGATACGGCCGGGCAGCCCCTGCGTAGCCATGCCGGGCTCTCTTTGCATCAGTGTTCGGCGGCCGCGCGCACGGCCGCCGCGATGGCTTCGGCCTGCGCCATGACCAGTGCGCCGTCCCTGCCTTCCACCATCACGCGCAGCAGCGGTTCGGTACCCGACGGGCGCAGCAGCACGCGGCCGTTGCCGTCGAGCGCCGCTTCGGCGGCCGCGACAGCGGTCGCGATGCCGGGGTCGCTCTTCCAGTCGAAGCCGGTGTTCATCCGCACGTTGATGAGTTTCTGCGGATACATGGTTAGATCGGCACAGGCCTGTGCCAGCGTCTCGCCGCGCGCGCGCAGGGCTTCGAGCACTTGCAGCGCCGAGACGATACCGTCGCCGGTGCTGTGCTTGTCGAGGCAGAGGATGTGGCCGGAATTCTCGCCGCCGTAGAGCCAGCCCTTCTCCAGCATCATTTCCAGAACGTAGCGGTCACCGACCCTGGCGCGGGCGAACGGAATGCCCAGCTTGGCCAGCGCGTGCTCGAAGCCGAGGTTGGTCATCAACGTGCCGACCACCCCCGCGACCGGCTGGCTGGTCTGGCGGTGGCGGGCGATGACATAGAGCAACTGATCGCCGTCGTAGAGATTGCCGTCGGCATCGACCATCAGCACGCGGTCGGCGTCGCCGTCGAGCGCGATGCCGATGTCAGCATGGTGCTCGCGCACGGCGCGGCGCAGGGCGTCGGGCGCGGTGGCGCCGACACCCTCGTTGATGTTCATGCCATTCGGCGTCACGCCAACGCCGACTATTTCGGCGCCGAGTTCGTGGAAGACCTTGGGCGCGATGTGATAGGCGGCGCCGTGGGCGCAGTCGACGGCGAGCTTGAGGCCGCGCAGGTCGAACGCGTTGGGGAAGGTGCTCTTGCAGAACTCGATGTAGCGGCCGGCGGCGTCGTCGATGCGCCGCGCCTTGCCGAGCCGGGCCGAATCCATGCAGCCCATCGGCTCGTCGAGGCGCGCCTCGATCTCGTGCTCGATGGCATCCGGCAGCTTGGTGCCGGCGGCGGAGAAAAACTTGATGCCGTTGTCGGCATGGGGATTATGCGAGGCCGAGATCACCACGCCGGCCTGCAGCCGCAGCGCGCGCGTGAGATACGCGATGGCGGGCGTCGGCATCGGCCCGCACAGCATCACGTCCACGCCGGCGGCGGCGAAGCCGGCTTCCAGCGCGGCTTCGAGCATGTAGCCGGAAATGCGCGTGTCCTTGCCGATCAGCACGGCGGGATGTTCGCCCGGGGGCAGGTGCTCGCGCGCCACCAGCGTGGTGCCGGCGGCGTAGCCGAGGCGCATGACGAAATCGGGCGTGATCGGCGACTGGCCGACGCGGCCACGCACCCCGTCGGTACCGAAGTATTTACGAGACATCTATTTGTTCTCCACGGTGTTCAATACGGACAGCGCATCTTTCGTTGCCGCCACGTCATGCACGCGCACGATGGCCGCGCCCTTCTGCACCGCGAGCATCGCGGCGGCGATGCTGGCAGGCGCCCGCTGCTCGACCGGGCGGCCGGTGATGGCGCCGAGCATGGACTTGCGCGAGAGACCGGCAAGCACCGGGTAGCCGAGCGCCGCCAGATCGGGAAAAGCACGCAGCAGCGCCAGATTGTGCTCCAGCGTCTTGCCGAAGCCGAAACCCGGATCGAGCACGATGCGGGAGCCGTCGATGCCGGCCGCCTCGCAAGCCGCGGCGCGCGCCCGCAGGAAGGCCGCGACCTCGGCCACGACGTCGCCATAGTGCGGATTCTGCTGCATGGTGTGCGGATCATTCTGCATGTGCATCAGGCAGACGGCGGCGTCCGACGCGGCCACGGCCTCGATCGCGCCGGGCGCGGTCAGCGCCGCGATATCGTTGATCATCGCCGCGCCCTCGGCCAGCGCCGCGCGCATCACCTCGGGCTTGATGGTGTCGATGGAAACGGGCACGCCGCAGTCGCGCAGCGCGCGCAGCACCGGCAGCAGCCGCGCCAGCTCGTCGCGCGCGGCCACCGGCGGCGCGCCGGGCCGCGAGGATTCGGCGCCGAGATCGAGAATGTCGGCACCGGCCTCGAGCTGGACACGGGCATGGGCGATCGCGCGCGCGACGTCATCGCCCACCCCGTCGCCGGAAAACGAGTCCGGCGTGAGATTGACGATGCCCATGATCAGTGGGCGGTCGAGAGAAAGGCGGAAACGGCCGCAATGCAGGGCGCTCATGCGAACATGATTTTAGCCGAGAGGGCCAGTTGGCATAAAAAAACGGGAGCCAGGCTCCCGTGGATGTATCAGGCCGGCGCGGCGGCGTTGGGCGCGGCACCGGGCGGCGCGTCCGCCGGCTTGGGCGCTGCCGACGACGGCTGCTTGGGCGGACGCGGCGGCTTGCCGTCCATGATGTCGTTGATCTGATCGGCGTCGATGGTTTCCAATTCGAGCAGCGCGGCGGTCATGGCTTCGACCTTGTCGCGATTCTCTTCGAGCAGACGCCGCGCCAACGCATATTGCTCGTCGATGATGCGGCGAATCTCGGCATCGACGGTCTGCAGCGAGGCTTCCGACATGTTCTTGTGCGTGGTGACCGAGCGACCGAGGAAAATCTCGCCCTCCTCCTCGCCATAAACCATCGGCCCGAGGACGTCGGACATGCCCCACTGCGTCACCATGCGGCGCGCGAGATCGGTGGCGCGCTGGAAGTCGTTGGAGGCGCCGGTGGTCATCTGGTTCATGAACAGTTCTTCGGCGATGCGGCCGCCGAAGAGCACGGTAATGGTGTTGAGCAGACGCACGCGATCCTGGCTGTAGCGGTCTTCGGTCGGCAACTGCATGGTGACGCCCAGCGCGCGGCCGCGCGGGATGATGGTCACCTTGTGCACCGGATCGGTCTTCGGTAGCAGCTTGGCGACGACGGCGTGGCCGGACTCGTGGTAGGCGGTGTTCTTGCGCTCCTCCTCGGGCATGACCATGGAGCGGCGCTCGGCGCCCATCATGATCTTGTCCTTGGCGCGCTCGAAGTCGTCCATGTCGACCACGCGCTTGTTGCCGCGGGCGGCGAACAGGGCGGCTTCGTTCACCAGGTTGGCGAGGTCGGCGCCGGCGAAACCGGGGCAGCCGCGCGCCAGCACGTAGGCGTCGACGTCCTGCGCCAGCGGCACCTTGCGCATATGCACCTTGAGTATCTGCTCGCGGCCGCGGATGTCGGGCAGCGGCACCACCACCTGGCGATCGAAGCGGCCCGGACGCAGCAGCGCCGGGTCGAGCACGTCGGGGCGGTTGGTGGCGGCGATGACGATGACGCCGACGTTGGCCTCGAAGCCGTCCATCTCCACCAGCAAGGCATTCAGCGTCTGCTCGCGTTCGTCGTTGCCGCCACCGAGGCCGGCGCCGCGCTGACGACCGACGGCGTCGATCTCGTCGATGAAGATGATGCAGGGCGAGGCCTTCTTGGCCTGCTCAAACATGTCGCGCACGCGGGCGGCGCCAACACCGACGAACATCTCGACGAAGTCGGAACCGGAAATAGAGAAGAACGGCACCTTGGCCTCGCCGGCGATGGCTCTTGCCAGCAGCGTCTTGCCGGTGCCGGGGCTGCCGACCATGAGCACGCCACGCGGAATGCGGCCGCCGAGCTTCTGGAACTTGGAGGGATCGCGCAGGAAGTCCACCAGTTCGGACACTTCTTCCTTGGCTTCCTCGCAGCCGGCAACATCGGCGAAGGTGACGGTGTTGCTGTTCTCATCCGTCATGCGCGCCTTGCTTTTGCCGAAGGAGAAGGCGCCACCGCGCCCGCCGCCCTGCATCTGGCGCATGAAGAAGACCCAGACGCCGATCAGCAGCAGCATCGGGAACCACGACACGAAAATGCTCATGAGGAAGGACTGCTCCTCCTCGGGCTTGGCGACGACCTGCACGTTGTACTTGAGCAGGTCGGAGACCATCCACAGGTCGGCCGGGGCGTAGGAGATGATCTTCTTGCCGTCGGTGGTCGTCGCATCGAGCGTGCGGCCCTGAATCAGCACCTTGGTGATCTGGCCCTGGCGCACCTGCTCGAGGAACTGGGAATAGTCCATCGTCGTCTGCGTCGTATGGCGGGTGTTGAACTGGTTGAACACCGTCATCAGCACGATGCCGATCACCATCCACACCGCGAGATTTTTGAACATGTTATTCAAGGGCTTGCCTCATCACGTTAGCTGCGTTGTTTGATTCCGGAGTCGTTTGATTCCAGAGTCGGTCATGTCTGCCTGCAAACCGCCATTATCCGCGTTTTTTTCGCCCCAGCAGGTAGGTTTCGGCACTGCGGTCACGCGAGGCTGCCGGTTTCTTGACCTGCACGGTCTCGAATAGTTGCATCGCCGCGTCGCGCAATTGCATGAACCCGGCCCCCTGGAACACCTTCACCAGCATGTCGCCGCCCGGCTTGAGATGCGCCCGGGCAAATTCCAGCGCCAGTTCGGTCAGGTACATCACCCGCGCCTGATCGGTGGCGGCAATACCCGTCATATTGGGGGCCATGTCGGAAAGCACAAGGTCGATCGGACGGCCGCCCAAGGTCTGCTCCAGCCGCGCCAGCACCTCGTCCTCGCGGAAATCGCCCTGGATGAACTCGACCCCCGCCAGCCCGTCCATTTCGAGCAGATCGAGCGCGATCAGCCGCCCGCCGGGCTGGATCTTCTTCGCCGCATACTGGCACCAGCTACCGGGAGCCGCGCCGAGATCGACCACCGTCATGCCCGGCTTGAGCAGCCGCGCCTTCTCGTCGATCTCGATCAGTTTGAAGGCGGCGCGCGCGCGCCAGCCCTCGGCCTGGGCGCGCTGCACCCAGGGGTCGTTGATGTGCTGGTGTATCCACACCTGGCTCTTCTTGTGCCGCTTGCTCTTCTGGGTCAAGGGGTTATCCGGGTAAAATAGGCCGCTATGATCGAACTTACGCTAGAACAGCGCCGCGCCCTGCGCGCCGCCGCCCACCACCTGAACCCCGTCGTCAGCATCGCCCAGAAGGGCCTGACACCGACGGTGCTCAAGGAAATCGACAACTGCCTCAAGGCGCACGAACTCATCAAGGTGCGACTGTACGGCATCGAGCGCGCCGACCGCGACACGCTCTTCGCCGAGATCTGCACCAGTCTGGATTGCGCCCAAGTGCAGCATATCGGCAATCTGCTCGTGCTGTGGCGCGAGAAGAGCGAAGACGACGAAAAGTCGGCGCTGGCGACACGGCGCGGCAGCAAGCCGCTGACCAAGAAGCAGGCCGCGGCCGCCAGCGAGCGCCGCCGCCGCGTCGTCAAGAAAACCAAGCTGGACGCCGCCAAGCGCTAGCACTCCAGCCGCCGCAGCAAGCGGTAGGCCCACCTGCGCCAGCCAGCGCCAGTTGCCCGACAAGGTCGCCAGTCAGTTTTTGCGCGCCGCATGATGGCGGATATGGCGATCTCTTCCGCCATCAGCCCGGCGCGTATCTTTTCCAATAGCTCCGACTGCTTGCGCTTGATGGCGTAGCTGCAAATATCGGTATCGAGCAGGTATCGCAGCATCAGAAGATTTCCCGGAACTCGCCCGCCGGGTTGTCGCGCTTCGCCATGAATTCTTCCGGAATTTCCGCCTCCCGGATGATGCGGAACATTTCATCCAGACCATCGGTGGTGTGCTTCTTGGGGGTGAGGGTGACGACACCGGTAACCTCGTTCCTGTGCGCCCAGACCTCATCGCCCGGCAGTCGGCAAGCTTTGGGCAGGCGCACGGCCTGGCTGCTGCCGGTCTTGAACAGTTTGGCGGTAGCTAACATGATGGCCTCAAAATATGTATGAATGCGTAGCTACTTTATCGCAAGCCAAGTGATGAGATCGAAGTCAGCGGCGTGCTTCACCTGCCTTGCGGCATCGGCAAGCTTGCCGCCGCGTCCGGCGAAGAGGTTGCCGACAGACAGGGTCAATGGGTCTGTAGCCACTGTTCGGGGGTGAACACTTCCGCCACGCCACGGGCGCGTTCGAGCATTTCCGCGTCCAGGGTAAGCAATGGCATCCGGCGGGTGACCGCGAGGGCGACATAAACGGCATCGGCGCCGCGCAGTCTTCTGGAACCGGCGATTTTCGCCGCTTCGTGCGCAAGCGACGGGTCCATCGGGATACTCTCGATCCAGCGCAATGCACGGATGATGTCGACTGCATCGTGGCCATCCTCGGCAGCGCCAGTGCGTCGGGCGATCGCGCCAGCAACCTCGGGCCAGGCCAATACGGGAATGACGAGGCGAGATTCACGTTCCAGCAGGGCAGTGGATGCAGGCCATGGCAACACCATGATGCTTGTCGGCATCAAGAAATCTGGCGACCCATACGGAGGCGTCGACAATCATGCGCCGAGGTCCCGTCGCTGTTCGCGGATCGCGGCGACAGCATCCTGCGGCCCCTGCCATGCGGCGGAAATTTTCTTCGACAGTCGATCAAGTTCGCGGTTGAACGCTTCGATCTCTTGCTGTTTATCACCAGGCGGCGCCGTGATGCCAGCGCCGACTTCTCGGCGCAACAGGTTCGTCAGCCATTCCTTCATGCTCAGCCCTTGCAGGGCCGCAACGGCCTTGGCCCGGCGGAAGAGGTCATCGGGCATTTCGATGGTGGTTTTCATTTTAGGGACTCCGTAAATATGGGATTACGGGTTTTATGGTATTCCCATGCCAGCAATAATTCAATCCGGCGCCTTGATGACCCGCCAGGTGATAAGTTCGAAGTCAGCAGCGGGCTTCACCTGCTTGGAGGCGTCCGTGAGCTTGAATAGCTTCCGCTAACGCCTTCCGCGCTCCTGCATCAGCACAAGGGCGATTCCCAGCAAACTCTGCACCAGATACAGCCCACTCGACACGCCGTGCCACATGGCAAAGCGGTCGCGCAGCACGCTTTCCATCACCTGTCGCGGCAGGGCATCGGCCTTGATCTGGGCCAGGATCGGCTGGATGCCGAAGTGGCTGGCGGCGGTGAGCAGCAGCATCAACAGAACCAGCCAGAATGCACCGGTCTTGAAAGCGCGCCAACCGCGTCGCGCCAGCAGGAAGATGAGCATGTAGCCGCCGCAGGCGAAACCCGCGTAGGCGATCCACTTGAACATCGCGCCGGCGAGCTGCCCGGCCAGCATGCGGTCGGAGAGTTCGG
Source organism: Sulfurisoma sp. (assembly GCA_030691075.1). GTDB lineage: Bacteria > Pseudomonadota > Gammaproteobacteria > Burkholderiales > Rhodocyclaceae > Sulfurisoma. The sequence goes on from JAUYFI010000174.1 coordinate 24,982, forward strand.
CGAAAAGTGTCGGGGCCGCGAGGTAGCCGATGGCCCAGAGGCCGCCGACCCAGAGGGTGATAGCGATGGAATAGAGCGCGTCGGCGAACCGATTCACTCGTATTTCACATCGAGAATTTCGTATTCGCGCTTGCCGCCCGGCGTGTGCACCTCGGCGACATCGCCGGCGTACTTGCCGATCAGCGCGCGCGCCACCGGCGAGTTGAGCGAGATCCTGCCCTGCTTGATGTCGGCCTCGTCGTCGCCGACGATCTGGTAGGTCACGCTGTCGCCGCTGTCCATGTCCTCCAGATCGACGGTGGCGCCGAAGACCACGCGGCCGTCGGCATCGAGCGACTTGGGGTCGATGATCTGGGCGTTGCCCAGCTTGCCCTCGACGTCCTGGATGCGCCCCTCGATGAAGCCCTGGCGCTCCTTGGCGGCGTCATACTCGGCGTTCTCGGAAAGGTCACCGTGCGAGCGCGCCTCGGCGATGGCCGCCACGACGGCGGGCCGATCCACGGACTTGAGTCGCTTCAATTCTTCGCGCAGTAGCCCGGCGCCGCGCAGTGTCAACGGAATTTTGCTCATTGCAACTCTGTGTGAAGCGCCTGGAGGGAATAGGTTTCGAAGCCCGCGTGGCGCATGCCCTCGCAGGCCGCCAGCCCGCCCTCGACGGTGGTGAACAGCGTCACCTTCTGCGCCAGCGCCGAGGTGCGGATGGAGCGCGAATCGACGATGGCCGTGCGCTTCTCCTCCACCGTATTGACGATGAAGACAATCTCGTTGTTCTTGATCATGTCGACCACATTCGGGCGGCCTTCATTGACCTTGTGCACCGCCGTCACCGGAATGCCGGCCTCGGCGATGGTCGCCGCCGTGCCGCGCGTGGCCAGCAGGGTGAAGCCCAGCGCGTGCAACTGGCGGGCCAGGTCGACTGCCTTGGTCTTGTCCGCCGGCTTGACGCTGATGAAGGCCTTGCCCGACTTGGGCAGCCGGGTGCCCGAGGCGACCTGCGACTTGACGTAGGCCTCGCCGAAAGTGCGACCGATGCCCATCACCTCGCCGGTCGACTTCATTTCCGGGCCGAGGATGGTATCGACGCCGGGAAACTTGATGAAGGGGAACACCGCCTCCTTCACCGAGTAGTAGGGCGGGATCACTTCCTGCGTCACCCCCTGGTCGGCCAGGCTGCGGCCGGCCATGCAGCGCGCGGCGATCTTGGCCAGCGGCAGGCCGGTGGCCTTGGAAACGAAGGGCACGGTGCGCGAGGCGCGCGGGTTCACTTCGAGCACATAGACGATGGCATCGTCGCCGCGCCCCTGGATGGCAAACTGCACGTTCATCAGGCCGACGACATTGAGGCCCCGGGCCATCTGCTCGGTCTGGCGGCGCATCTCGTCCTGGATTTCCGGGCAGAGCGTATGGGGCGGCAGCGAGCAGGCCGAGTCGCCCGAATGCACGCCGGCCTGTTCGATGTGTTCCATGATGCCGCCGATGAGCACCTGCCGGCCGTCGGACAGCGCATCGACGTCGACCTCGGTGGCGTCGTTGAGAAAGCGGTCGAGCAGCACCGGCGAATCGTTGGAAACCTTGATGGCGTCGCGCATGTAGCGTTCGAGGCCCGATTGCTCATGGACGATTTCCATGGCGCGACCGCCGAGCACATAGGAGGGCCGCACCACCAGCGGGTAGCCGATCTCGGCGGCCAGCCGAATGGCATCCTCTTCGGTGCGCGCCGTGCGGTTGGGCGGCTGCTTGAGCTTGAGGTCGTGCAACAATTTCTGGAAGCGCTCGCGATCCTCGGCGGCGTCGATCATGTCGGGGCTGGTGCCGATGATGGGCACCCCAAAGGCCTCGAGGTCGCGGGCGCGTTTCAGCGGCGTCTGCCCGCCAAACTGCACGATCACGCCGACCGGCTTCTCGACATGGACGATTTCGAGGATGTCCTCCAGCGTCAGCGGCTCGAAATAGAGGCGGTCCGAGGTGTCGTAGTCGGTCGACACGGTCTCGGGGTTGCAGTTGACCATGATGGTCTCGAAGCCGTCCTCGCGCAGCGCCAGCGCGGCATGGACGCAGCAGTAGTCGAACTCGATGCCCTGGCCGATGCGGTTGGGCCCGCCACCGAGCACCATGATCTTCTTTTTGTCGGTCGGCCGCGACTCGCACTCATCCTCGTAGGTCGAGTACATGTAGGCCGTCGAGGTGGCGAATTCGGCCGCGCAGGTGTCGACGCGCTTGAACACTGGACGCACGCCCAGCGCATGACGACGCTCGCGCACCGCCGTCTCGGTCACCGTGTCGCCAGTCCCACGGGGATTCCCTTCGGTCACGCTGACTTTTTGCGCGATGCGGCGGTCGGAAAAACCCTTGCGCTTCAAGCCGCGCAGTTCCTCGGCGCCGAAGCTGTCGAGCGCACGGCCCGATATCTCGCCCTCGATGTTCACGATTTCCTCGATCTGCACCAGAAACCAGGGATCGATTTTCGTGAGTTGAAAAATCTCGTCGAAAGTGAACCCGGAGCGGAAGGCCTGCCCCAGGTACCAGATGCGCTGGGCGCCCGGGTTGGCCAGCTCGTGGGCGATTTCCTCGCGTTCGGCTTCGATCTCGTCGAGGCCGTAGACGCTGACTTCCAGCCCGCGCAAGGCCTTCTGCAGCGATTCCTGGAAGGTTCGGCCCATGGCCATCACCTCGCCCACCGACTTCATCTGGGTGGTCAGGCGGTCGTTGGCGGTGGGGAATTTCTCGAAGGCGAAGCGCGGCACCTTGGTGACGACGTAGTCGATGGACGGTTCGAACGAAGCCGGCGTCGCACCGCCGGTGATGTCGTTCTTCAGTTCGTCGAGGGTGAAGCCGACGGCGAGCTTGGCGGCGATCTTGGCGATGGGGAAACCGGTGGCCTTCGACGCCAGCGCCGAGGAGCGCGACACGCGCGGATTCATCTCGATGACCACCATCGCGCCGTTTTCCGGATTGATGGCGAACTGCACGTTGGAACCGCCGGTATCGACGCCGATCTCGCGCAGCACCGCGATGCTGGCGTTGCGCATGATCTGGTATTCCTTGTCGGTCAGCGTCTGCGCCGGCGCGACGGTAATCGAGTCGCCGGTGTGCACGCCCATCGGATCGAAGTTCTCGATGGAGCAGACGATGATGCAGTTGTCGGCGCGATCGCGCACGACCTCCATCTCGAATTCCTTCCAGCCGAGCAGCGATTCCTCGATCAGCAGTTCCCGGGTCGGGCTGGCCTCGAGGCCGCGCTTGCAGATCTCGACGAATTCTTCCTGGTTGTAGGCGATGCCGCCGCCGCTGCCGCCCATGGTGAATGACGGCCGGATGATGGCCGGGAAGCCCAGCGCCGCCTGCACCTGCAGCGCTTCCTCCATGCTATGGGCGATGGCCGAGCGGGCACTGCCCAAGCCGATCTTGGTCATGGCCTGCTTGAACTTCTCGCGGTCCTCGGCCTTGTCGATGGCTTCCTTGCTGGCGCCGATCATCTCGACGCCGTACTTTTCCAGCACGCCGTGTTTGGCGAGATCGAGCGCGCAGTTGAGCGCGGTCTGCCCGCCCATGGTCGGCAGCACCGCGTCCGGCCGCTCCTTGGCGATGATGTTTTCCAGCACCTGCCAGGTGATCGGCTCGATGTAGGTCACGTCCGCCATGTCGGGGTCGGTCATGATCGTCGCCGGATTGGAATTGACCAGGATGACCTTGTAGCCCTCCTCGCGCAGCGCCTTGCAGGCCTGGGCGCCGGAATAGTCGAACTCGCAGGCCTGGCCGATGATGATCGGGCCGGCGCCGATGATGAGGATGGAGTGGATGTCGGTTCTTTTAGGCATGCTTTTCCATTAGGCCTATAAACCGGTCGAATAGGTAGGAGACGTCATGCGGACCGGGGCTGGCTTCGGGGTGGCCCTGGAAGCACAGCGCCGGGCGGTCGGTCCAGGCGAGCCCTTGCAGGCTGCCGTCGAACAGCGAGACATGCGTCACCTTGACGTTGCCCGGCAGCGTGGCCGGATCGACGGCGAAGCCGTGGTTCTGGCTGGTGATCATCACCTGGCCGGACTCGAGATCCTTGACCGGATGGTTGGCGCCGTGGTGGCCGAATTTCATTTTCAGGGTCTTGCCGCCGGCGGCCAGGCCCATGAGCTGGTGGCCGAGGCAGATGCCGAAGACTGGCAGTTTCGTGTCGAGCAGTTCGCGGATGGCGGCGATGGCATAGTCGCAGGGTTCGGGGTCGCCCGGGCCGTTGGAGAGGAAGACGCCGTCGGGCTTGAGCGCCAGCACGTCCGCGGCCTTCGTCTGCGCCGGCACGACGGTGAGCTTGCAGCCCCGCTCGGCCAGCATGCGCAGGATGTTGCGCTTGACGCCGAAGTCGTAGGCGACGACATGGAAGCGGGCATTCGCCAGCGCCGTATAGCCAGCGCCGAGTTTCCATTCGCCTTCCGTCCAGGTGTAGGCCTTGTCGACCGTGACCACCTTGGCCAGGTCCATGCCGGCGAGGCCGGGGAAGGCGCGCGCCTGGGCGATGGCGGCATCGGCGTCGAGCGTATCGCCCGTCATCAGACAACCGGCCTGGGCGCCCTTCTCGCGCAGGATGCGGGTGAGCTTGCGGGTGTCGATGTCGGCGATGGCGACGATGTTCTCGGCCTTGAGGTAGGCGTCGAGGGTCTGCTCGGAACGGAAATTCGAGGCCACCAGCGGCAGGTCGCGGATCACCAGGCCGGCCGCGTAGACCTTCGCCGCCTCGCAATCCTCGCGATTGACGCCGACATTGCCGATGTGGGGGTAGGTCAGGGTGACGATCTGCCGCGTGTAGGACGGATCGGTGAGGATTTCCTGGTAGCCGGTGAGGGCGGTATTGAATACCACCTCGCCGACGCTGCCGCCGCTGGCGCCGATGCCTTTGCCGCGGAATACCGTTCCGTCTGCGAGTGCTAGGAGGGCAGGCGGAAACTGGGTCGCGGGGGGCACAAGCGGGCTCCTGTGGGTCAGCGCATCATCCGGAAAAGCGCAAGGCGGTTGTGTTTCTGGCTGCCTTGGCAAACTTTTCAATTGTACCTTGCGACGCAGCATCAATCAATGCAGATGCGACGCGGAGATGCGCCACCCACGGGCTACGGCATGATCTCGACGTACTCGTACACCTCGGCATCGACCAGGCGCTTGCGGACAGGCACGGGCAGGCCGGCGAACCAGCCGTGCGGATCGCGCCGGTCGATCTCGCGCCCCATGAACCTGAGCAGTTCGCAGATCGGCTCGACGACGTTTCGCCGGTAACGCTCGTCCTGCTTGACATAGCCCAGATAGAGATTCTTCATGCAGTTGCGGCGGCACCAGGAGAATGCCTCGCAAGTCTCGCAGGGCATGTCTGGCGTCGGCTGCAGGGGGCTTTTCTTCAGCCAGTTGCCCTGGATCTCGCCCATCTGCATGTGATGCGCATACATCATGTCGGGACAGGGATATATCTGCCCATTGGGCATGACGTTGATGAGGTGCGTGGAAACGCGGCACTGGGTGAGGCCGGCATAGAGTTCGCGAGCGCGCGTCGGCAGCACCTTGTTGCGGACGATGCCCATCAGCGGAATCAGCGGATAGAGCGTGTCGGTGGCGGCGAAGAACCTGTCGATCAGTCTGACCAGCACCGCCTGTCGCTTCTCCACCGAATCGCCGCCGTACATTTCGTCGGCGACGAACTGCCAGTAGAGGTAGTCGAAAGCGTCCTCGGCGGTGGCGAGTTCGTCGAGCTCCTCGAAACTGGTGTCCGGATTGCCCCAGGTAACGCGCGCCGTGATGGTACCGCCGACCTTGTCGCGCACGTGGCTGACGTTGCGGATCACCTGGCGCCAGATGCCGCGCCCGCGATAGCCGTCGGTGATCGCCTCGCCGCCGTCGATGGAGACGAGGATGTTCGAAAGCTTCGCCAGCATCCACTCCGGCATGTCGTCGAGCAGCGTGCCGTTGGTCTGGAGCTGGAAGCGGAAGTGCGGAAAACGCGTCATCACGTCCTGCATCATGCGCATGTTGAGCGTCGGTTCGCCGCCATAGAAGGTGACGTAAACCTCCTTGCCGGCGAGATGCCTGTCGACGAAAGCAGCGAGCTGATCGATGTCGTATTTCAGCTCGGTCTGCGAGCCGAGCACCTCGCCGACGCCGAGCGAGCAGTAGGTGCATTTAAGGTTGCACTTGAGGGTCGTCAGGAGTTGCAGCTCGACCCGCCCACCGACGATGGGTTCGGGATCGGAAACCGGGGGCAACCCCGGTTCGAGGGAGAGGGTCTGGAAAGTCATGGCCTTGCCTGGTGAAGATTGGGCGACTGCCCCGGCGGCGAGCGCCGCCACGCCGGTTTCAGCGCAGACCCAGCACGTCCTGCATGTCGAACAGACCGCGCGCCTTGCCGCGCATGAAGCGCGCCGCGCGCAGGCTGCCTTGCGCGTAGGGCATGCGGCTGGCCGCCTTGTGGGTGATCTCGACCCGCTCGCCGGTGCCGGCAAAGAGCACCGTGTGGTCGCCGACGATGTCGCCACCGCGAATGGTGGAAAAACCGATCTGCGGCGCCGGCCGCTCGCCCGTATGGCCCTCGCGGCCATAGACCGCGCACTCGGCCAGATCGCGGCCCAGCGCGTCGGCCACCACCTCGCCCATGCGCAGCGCGGTACCCGAAGGTGCATCGACCTTGTGGCGATGATGCGCCTCGATCACCTCGACGTCGTAACCCTCGTTGAGGATGCGCGCCGCCACGTCGAGCAGCTTGAACACGGCATTGACGCCCACCGCCATGTTCGGCGCGAAAACGACGGGGATATCGCGCGATGCATCCTGGATGGTCAGCTTCTGCTCGGTCGAAAAGCCGGTGGTGCCGATCACCATATGCACGCCGCGGCGGCGAGCAATCTCGAGGTGCCGCAGCGTGCCCTCGGGGCGGGTGAAGTCGATCAGGCAGTCGGCCTGCGCCAGCGCGGCCTCGACGTCGGCGCTGATCGCCACGCCACAGGGCTGGCCGACCAGTTCGCCGGCATCCTTGCCCAGCAGCGGGTTGCCGGGCTGTTCCAGCGCGGCGGCCAGCCGCGCATCGTCGGCCTTGAGCACGGCCTCGATCAGGGTACGGCCCATGCGGCCGCCGGCGCCGGCGATGGCGAAGCGTATCGGTTCCATGTGTATTCTTCCAGGCGGCTTACTTTTTCGGGGCAGCGGGAATATCGATGATCCGGGTGGTGGGCTGTTGGGTCTGCGGGCCTTCGAGCCAGCCGTCGCCGGCCACCACGTCGCCGGCGAGGCGCGACAGCTTGTTGTCATCGAAAATCACCGTCAGGCGGCGGCGCTGGACCTCGCCCTTGCCCGGCTGGAAGTGGTAGACGTAGTCCCAACGGTCGGTGTGGAACATGTCGGCGACCAGGGGCGAGCCGAGGATGAACTTCACCTGATCCCGCGTCAGGCCCGGCTTGAGCTGGGCGACCATGTCCTGGGTGATGACATTGCCCTGGCGCACGTCGATGCGGTAGGGCTGCACCGACGGCGCACTGGAACAGGCGGCGAGCAGCAGCGAAATGGCGATGGCGAGAATTCGGGTCATGGTTATTGGGTCGATGGCAATGGGAAACTATATCATTAGCGAACACCAACTTGCCGATAGCGGCCCACGTGAATCACGCGATGACCCAGTCCGACAACCTCAAGAGCATGGGCCTCAAGGCCACCGGCCCGCGCATCAAGATTCTCGAACTGTTCCAGAAGGCGCGGGAGAAGGACGACACGCGCCACCTCACGGCCGAGGACGTCTATCGCCTGCTGCTGGCCGAGAACATGGATGTCGGGCTGGCCACCGTCTATCGCGTGCTCACCCAGTTCGAGCAGGCCGGCCTGCTCAGGCGCCACTTTTTCGAGTCGGGCAAGGCCGTGTTCGAGCTCGACGGCGGCGGCCACCACGACCACCTGGTCTGCCTGCAATGCGGCCACGTCGAGGAATTCTTCGACGAGGAAATCGAGAAGCGCCAGGCGCGCATCGCCAGGCGGCACGGCTTCGTCGTGCGCGACCACGCGCTGATGCTCTACGTCGACTGCCAGAAGCCCGACTGCCCGCACCGCAAGGCGCGCTGACGCAAGCATTCCATGCTCGAAGCCTTCCTGACCTCGACGACACTGGTCGCGCTCGCCGAAATCGGCGACAAGACCCAGTTGCTCTCCTTCGTCCTCGCCGCAAGGCTGAGGAAGCCCGGCGCCATCGTCGCCGGCATTTTCGTCGCCACCGTCCTCAACCACGCCCTGGCCGGCTCGGTCGGCGTCTGGCTGGCGCAAATGATTTCGCCGCACTGGCTGCCCTGGATCACCGGCATGGTGTTCATCGGCTTCGGCCTGTGGGCCCTGCACCCGGACTCGCTCGACGACGACCCCAAGATGCACCGTGCCGGCGCCTTCGTCACCGCCACCATCGCCTTCTTCATCGCCGAGATGGGCGACAAGACGCAATTGGCCACCGTGGCGCTGGGCGCGCAGTTTCAAGGCGCCTTGGTCGCCGTCGTCATGGGCACCACCCTCGGCATGATGCTGGCCAACGTGCCGGCCGTGCTGATCGGGGAACGGCTCGCGCGGAAGCTGCCGCTGACCACCATTCGCTGGATCGCGGCCGGGGTCTTCATCGTCACCGGCGCGCTCACCCTCCTCGGCGCGCCGGGGCTGGCGCGCTGACAGAAAAGTCGGCGCTGGCGATACGGCGGATAATCAGACCAGCGACAGCTGCGCGCTCGCATCGCCAGCCAACCGCACTCGGGCATAGTCGAGCAACTCGGCCAGTCGTCCGCCCTTGCCACGCCAGTCGTAAAACATCGCCTCGCCGAGCAGCACGTAGCGCCACTCGCGTTGATCCCGATACTCGGGCGCCAGTTCGTTGATGCGCTCGCACCAGGCGGTGGCGGCCTTAAACTTGCGCTGCACGTTCGGATGGATCGTCTGTTGCTGGGCCTTGGTTTCCACCAGATAGATCGCCTTCTCCGCGCGCACCAGGAAATCCGGCGAGTAGAAGGCCGGTAGGCCGTCCTCCTTCACGTAGCGCAGCCGGGCAAAATCGTGCCGGGTCTCGCTGATCTTGCAAAAGGCGGCCACGCTGCCATCGGTCTGCGCCCATTCCATGAAGGCCCGCTCCAGTCCGCCGCTGCGCGTCGGGAAAGGCAGTCGCTCATAGATGCACTTGCCGACCGGCATCGAGGCGCTCTCGCGCATGGTTAGTTTGGTCACCTCCGAAAGCCGTCGCGGGCGCACTTCGGTTTCGCCCTGCCAGTTGCGCTGTTCCGACTCCACCAGCGCCAGCGAGAATTTCTCGGTGATGTGATCGACCACCGGCTGCAACAGCAGCAGACGCCAGTTTTCCTCAATCAGCGGTTCAAATGGTTCGGCAAAGAGCCGTTCGCGGATGTAGTACTCCAGCCAGCCCGTCAGTTCCGCCATATTCACCTGCATGTAGGGATTGGCATGGTGGTCGGCGACCTTTCGTCCCTTTGACAATGGCTGGCTCAACGCCTGGCCGATGCGACGGGTCAAGCGCGCCAGATAGTCGTTGTAGCCAGCGACATTCATCACCGCTCCCTCAACCCTGTAATCGCCGAACAGGGTCGCGCTCTGCAAGTCCTGGGAAACAAATGTATCGCCCTTGCCCAGCATGCGCGAGAGTTCCGCGCGGCCTATTGCGGTGAAGGGCGGCAGCGCCATGACATCCAGCCCGCGATGATCGAGTGTCTCTTCGGCCTCGCGCAGGATGAAGGGGATGGCGAAATCGAATTCCTCGAAGCCATCGCGTAGCCCCACGGAAATCATGTCGCCGGCACTGCTGGTGTCGTCGCCGTCCTCGCTGGTCGTGCCGGCCAGTCCTTCCTGCATCAGTTCGTCGTAAAAGGACTGGAAAGCCGGATGCTCGACGATGGAGAGGATGTCGATCAGGCCGGCCGGTTCGTGGCCCTGGTTGATCCGTTCGCGGTTCTCGCGCTTGATGTCGGCGAACTCCTCCTCCCGCCACATCAGACGCAGGCCGCGTCCGATGGTCTGTTCCAGCAGAATCTGCGCCTGGCTGGAACGCAACGGCACGATGACACAGATGTTGTTGACGTCGAATCCCTCGCGCAGCATCAGCACGCTGACGATCACGCGCGGCGACGCATGGCGATCCACATCGAACAGACGCTCGCGGACTGGCGCCCATTCCTTTTCGCCCAGTTCCGCCTTGCGGCCCGAGTCGATGGTCATGACTTCCTCGTCAAACAGTCCTTCGCCGCGCAGGAACCGCGTAACCTCCGGCGAGACCGATGTGTCCTCGCACACGACCAGCATTTTGGGATGCCGCGCAGGGTCGAGCCGTGCAAAATCTGACTCCAGCATCTTCAGGCTGTTGCCGGCGGACTTGCCCGGAGCCAGCGGCAGCACCTCGGCAATTATTTGTTGCGGGTCAAGCACTGCGCCGGGCGTATCCATCTCCGGCGGACCCTCCTCCTCGCCTTCCACCAGCGCATGCCAGTTGGTGACGGCAATCAGGCCGTTTCCCGTGGCCTTGAGGCCGATTTCATCCTTGATACAGACATTGCCGCGCACAAAACCGAACACCAGTTCCCGTTCGCCCTCGGGAATGAACAGTTCCGCGTAGCGCGCCACATCCGAACTGGAGAAATCCCGCTCACCATCCTTCAGCTTGCCGCGCAGTGCATCCAGCAATCGCTCATACACGATCAAGCCCGGCGCCACGATCAGGAAATGGCGCGTGAAGCGTGGGTCGTCGATGCCCGCGGCCTGCGCCGCCGTCCGGTTGAGCAGAGACCAGACCATCACCGCCTGCATCACCCAGGTCTTGCCCGTGCCGGTCGCCATCTTCAGGCAATACTTGGGGTGGGCATGCTTGGATTGCGACACCTCGGCCAGCCGGCCGCCCGTCAGCAGCGCATCGGGCGCGGCCTGACGGTAGAGACCGATCAGATCGGAAGCGTTCAGCACCTCATGGGCAACGATGGTGTTGAGGATGGCCTGCCGCTGCCCGGCGTGGTAGTTGAACGGCCGCGTCGCGCAGATGTCGGCGAGGAACCACCAGCGCAGCAGCTCTGCCGTCGTCGGCGTCACCAGGTCGTAAATGTCGGCGACGCCATCTTCGAGGCCAATGCAAAGCTGGTTTGTTTTGGCCGTCAGACCGGCGGCAAGGGCGAGCGGGTTTTCCGTCCTGTTCATGCGGATCGGCCTGCTTGCGCCGCATAAACAAAATGTTTATAGTGGCGGCCATGATTCGCAGCTTTGCCGACAAGGAAACGGAATCGTTGTTCGCGATGGGGCGGTCGCGGCGATTGCCGCAAAGCATCGTGCGCCGGGCGATGACGCGCCTGTATCAGTTGCACTTCGCCAAGCGCATCGAGGACTTGCGGGAACCGCCCTCGAACCGCCTCGAAGCCCTGAAAGTCGACCGCGACGGGCAATGGAGCATTCGCATCAACGACCAATGGCGCGTGTGTTTCCGCTTTGAAGACGGCGACGCCTTCGACGTGGAAATCGCCGACTATCACTGAGGAGTACCGATCATGAGCGATCCGACCGCGAACCATCCGATCAACGGAATGCCGCCCATTCATCCGGGCGAGCTTCTCGCGGAAATTCTGGAAGACCGCAAGATGAGCCAGGCCGAGTTCGCCCGCGTCATCGGCGTTTCGCCGATGCGCATTTCGCATGTCGTTCGCGGCGAGCGTCCGGTGACGGCGGACCTTGCGCTGCGCTTTGGTCGCGCCTTCGACCAGTCGCCGCAGATGTGGTCGAACTGGCAGGCGGACTACGACCTCAAAATCACGCAAAGCCACCTCGGCCGGGACTTGAACAAAATCCCCCGGCTGGCGGCCTGAACGGGCGGCCTTCATGCCGCCACCCCGACGGTGGCCACCGCCTCCGCCTCGAACCCAAACACGTCTACCGCCCGCACGCAGACGCGTCGTACCCCATTCTTCGCCGGCAGGCTCAATACTGCTTGCGTCACCACGCGCAGCGGGTCACCGTCGTTCTCCGTGTTGCCGCGATAGTCCTGCCAGACCGAACGGAACACCTGCCCGTCGTAGTCCGGGTCAACGGCCCAGTATTCAATCAGGGCCAGCGGCTCCTTGTTCGCCACCGCCTGCAACTTCGCCCGGTTGGCCTCGTCGAGGTTGATCGCCTCGGGCGAGAGCAGCACGTAGTTGGCAAGCTTCACCGTCACCGTCTCGCCAGCGCCGACTTTCTTGCGCGTCACCGGATGCAGCGTCAGGTATTGCAGGCTGGCAAACCTGACTTGTCCGCGCAGCTTTTCCAACCCGCCCTTCTTCTTGAGGCGGTCCAGCAGGTCGGGCGGAATTACCAGCACCTCAAGGCGCGCATCGTTCATCGCCGCGATGGTCTCGCCGATGCCCGGCTCGAAATTCCAGCCCAGCACCACCACTTTGTCCCAGCCGCCCATCAGGCTGTCGCGCAGGGCCACGGCTTTTTTGAGCGTCGCCGCGCCGGTCAGCTTGTTCGGCGAATCGGCCAGCACCAGCGTCTTGCTACCACCTCCAACGATCTTGCCGAGGTTGCGGCTGGCGTTGTCTTCTGGCGGCAGCGGCAGCGCGCCGTAGAGCGAGAGCACGATCTGCGACAGGTCGCCGATGCGAAAGCCGCGTCCCAGCGAAGCCTTCGCCGCCTCCACCTGATAGTCGCCGATGGCTTGGTAGAGGAAGGGCCGGGCGTTCTGGTCGATGAGGCGCTTGCGCATGACCATGCAGGCCGGCTTGCCGAGATCGCTGGTGATCCAGCGGCGACCGAGCTTTTCGGCGACGGCGGCCGTGGTGCCGGCATTCCGTGAGGTAACCACTTGTTACGTGATAACAGTAACAATCGTACTCGGTTACGTAACCGGCATGGGCAAGACCGTAACGTGGCCGCATGGACAAGGCTAAGGTGGGATTTGCGAAGCGCTTACGCGCCGCAATGAAGGCGGCCGGCTACGAAGCCAGGCCCGCCGTTCTGGAACGGGAGTTCAATCAGCGGTACTGGGGAAAGGCCGTGACGCTCCACGGCGTCCGTCGCTGGTTGCAGGGCGAGACATTCCCCGCCAACGACAAGCTACTGGCCTTGGCCGAATGGCTGCGCGTTACTCCACAGGAACTGCGTTTCGGCGTCGAAATCGAAAAAAATGTGCGACAGCAGCGCAAGATCATGCGAGAGGTTATCCTGACATTTGCCAAGGCCTACTCGACCGAAGCAGACCAACGTAAATGGAAACGTCCGTCAGCGACTCGTGATGTCCAGCGCGACGGCTTCGGCGACCTCGATGCCGTCGACGCCCGCCGACAGGATGCCGCCGGCGTAGCCCGCGCCCTCGCCGGCCGGGTAGAGACCCTTGATATTCAGGCTCTGAAAATCCTTGCCGCGCGTGATGCGCAGCGGCGACGAGGTGCGCGTTTCGACGCCGGTAAGCATGGCGTCGGCCATGGCGAAACCGCGTATCTGCCGGTCGAAGGCCGGCAGTGCCTCGCGGATGGCGGCGATGGCGTAGTCGGGCAGCGCGCTCGACAGGTCGGTGAGCTTGACGCCCGGCTGGTAGGACGGGACGACCTCGCCGAGCGCTTCGCTCGGATGGCCGGCGAGGAAGTCGCCGACCCGCTGGGCCGGTGCGTCGTAAGTGCCGCCGCCAAGCTCGAAGGCGCGCTGCTCCAGCTTGCGCTGGAAGGCGATGCCGGCCAGGGGGTCGCCGGGCGCGCCGCCGAAATCCTCGGGAGAGATACCGACGACGATGCCGGCATTGGCGTTGCGTTCGGCGCGCGAATACTGGCTCATGCCGTTGGTGACGACGCAGCCAGGCTCCGAGGTCGCCGCGACGACCTGGCCGCCGGGGCACATGCAGAAGCTGTAGACCGAGCGGCCGTTGTGGGCGTGATGCACCAGCTTGTAATCGGCCGCGCCCAATAACGGGTTGCCGGCCTGCTTGCCCAGGCGCGCGCGGTCGATCAGCGCTTGCGGGTGCTCGATGCGAAAGCCGACGGAGAACGGTTTGACCTCCATGAACACGCCGCGCGCGTGCAGCATCTCGAAGGTGTCGCGCGCACTGTGGCCCAGCGCGAGGATCACGTGGTCGGCGCGGATCTCCTCGCCGCCGGCGAGCACCACGCCACGCACGTGGCCATCCTCGATACGCAGATCGGCGACGCGCTGCCCGAAGCGGATCTCGCCGCCCAGGCTTTCGATTTCGGCACGCATCTTCTCGACCATGCCGACGAGGCGGAAGGTGCCGATGTGCGGCTTGGCGACGTAGAGGATCTCTTCCGGCGCGCCGGCCTTGACGAATTCCGTAAGGACCTTGCGGCTGAGGTGGCGCGGGTCCTTGATCTGGCTGTAGAGCTTGCCGTCGGAAAAGGTGCCGGCGCCGCCTTCGCCGAACTGCACGTTCGATTCGGGATGCAGGGTGTGCTTGCGCCAGAGATCCCAGGTGTCTTTCGTCCGCTCTCTCACCGCCCTGCCGCGTTCGAGGACGAGCGGGCGCAAGCCCATCTGCGCCAGGATCAGCGCGGCGAAGATGCCGGCCGGGCCGAAACCGACGACAACCGGACGCAAGGGTACCCCGGCAGGCGCCTGCGCGACGACGAACCGGTACTCCATGTCCGGCGTCGGCCGTACCTGCGGGTCGTTGTGGAAACGCTTGAGTACGGCGGCCGCGTCGGCGAGTTCGAGGTCGAGGCTGTAGACAAACTGCAAGGCATCGCGCTTGCGCGCATCGTGGCTGCGCTTGTGGATGTGCAGCCGGCGCAGGTCGGCCGGGACCAGCCTGAGGCGGTGCAGGACGGCGGCGGTGAGCTGCTCCGGCGTATGCTCGATGGGCAGCCGCAGATCGGTCAGGCGCAGCATGGCGCCTACAGCCCCAGCATTTCCCGCGCGTGCTGGCGGGTGGTCTCGGTAATTTTCACGCCGCCGAGCATGCGCGCGATTTCGTCGATGCGGCCCGCCGCGTCGAGCGGCGTTACCTGCGACAGCGTCACGCCCGCCTGCGTCTCCTTGGCAATGGACCACTGCCAGTCGGCCTGCGCCGCCACCTGCGGCAGGTGGGTGACGCACAGCACCTGGCGGTCGCGGCCGAGCTGCTTGAGCAGGCGGCCGACGATCTCGGCGACGCCGCCGCCGATGCCGACATCGACCTCGTCGAAGATCAGCGTCGGCGCATCGGAGGCGCTGCTGGCGATGACCTGGATGGCCAGGCCGATGCGCGAGAGCTCGCCGCCCGACGCGGTCTTGGCCAGCGCACGCGGCGGCTGGCCGGCATTGGCGGCGACGCGGAACTCGATGGTCTCCATACCGAAGACGGCCGGCGCGTCGAGCGGCTCCAAGGCGACTTCGAAGCGACCGCCGGCCATCGCCAGCTGCTGCATGGCGTCGGTTACGGCCTTGCCCAATTCCTTCGCGGCCTTGGCGCGGCCTTTCGTCAACTTCGCCGCGACGCCGCGGTAGTGCGCCAGCGCCGCGGCCTCCTTCGCCGCCAGTGCCTCGGGGTCTGCCGCGGCCTGCAATTCGTCGAGCCGGGCCTGCAAGCTCGCCAGCGTATCGGCCAGTTCCTCGGGCGCGACGCGGTGCTTGCGCGCGGCGGCCATCACCGCCTCGATGCGCGCTTCGAGATCACTCAGCCGCGCCGGGTCGAGTTCCAGCCGCTCGCGGTAGCGCGACAAGGCATGAGCCGCCTCGGAAAGCTGGATGCGCGCGCCGTCGAGCAGTTCGGCCGGCTCGCGCAAGGCCGGATCGTGATCGACGAGGTGCCCTAGTTTGCCCACCGCCTGATCGACCAGCTCGGTGGCCGCCCCGTTTTCCTCGATCAGCGCGAGCGCCGCCTCGACGCCTTCGATCAGGCTCACGGCATGCGACAGGCGGCGATGCTCGGCGTTGTCCTCGGCCCACTGTGCGGGATCGCAAGCCAGCGCGGCCAGTTCCCTGACCTGCCAGTCGAGCAGGTCGCGCTCGCGCCGCATTGCCTCGACGTCGCCGGCGGCCTGCAGCCGCGCCTCGTGCAGCGAGCGCCAGTCGTGGTGACGGGCGGCGACCTCGCGCGCGATGTCGCTCAGCCCGGCCTGCGCGTCGAACAGGCGGCGCTGCGAGTCGGGCTTGAGCAGCGAAAGGTGGGCGTGCTGGCCATGGATGTCGACCAGCAGTTCGCCGATCTCGCGCAGCTGGCCGAGGGTGGTCGGCAGACCGTTGATGTAGGCGCGCGAGCGGCCGCCGGCATCGACCACGCGCCGCAGCAGCAGGGTGTCATCGGCCTCGTAATCGTTGGCGCGCAGCCAGGCAATCGCCGTGTCGCCAGCGCCGACTTTTTCGAGGTCGAACTCCGCAGCGATCTCCGCCCGCGAACAATCGACGCGCACCAGCGCGGCATCGCCGCGCTCGCCCAGGGCCAGCGACAGCGCATCGATCAGGATGGACTTGCCCGCCCCAGTCTCGCCGGTGAGCGTGCCGAAACCGCCATCGAAGTCGAGCTCGAGGCTGTCGACGATGACGAAGTCGCGGACGAACAGGCGGCGCAACATCAGTGTTTTGGCGTCGCGCTCCAGTGCAGCTTCTCGCGCAGCATGGCGAAGTAGCTGTAGCCGGGCGGGTGCAGCAGAGTGACGGCATGGCTGGCGCGGGCGATGCGCACGCAGTCGCCGGCGCGGGTGTCGAAGCGCGCCTGGCCGTCGAAATGGGCGGCGCCGTCGTGCGGAGCGAGCAGGACGAACTCGACGGTGCTGCGATCGGAGATGGTGATCGGCCGGTAGGACAGCGCATGCGGGCACAGCGGCACCAGCGCGATGCCGGGCACCGCCGGGTTGAGGATCGGCCCGTTGGCGGAAAGCGCGTAGGCGGTCGAGCCGGTCGGCGTGGCGACGATCATGCCGTCGGCGCGCAGCACGTAGAGGAATTCGCCATCGACCCTGACTTCGAGCTCGATCATGCGGCCGATGTCGCCCTTGCTCACCACCACATCGTTGAATGCCAGCGTCTGGAACACGCGCTGGCCACCGCGCAGCACCTCGGCGGCCAGCAGTAAGCGCTGCTCGGCCGAAAACTTGCCGGCCAGCAGATCCTTGACGCCGTCGATCATGGCGTTGCGCGAGATGTCGGTCATGAAACCCAGCCGCCCGAGGTTGATGCCAACCAGCGGCACCTCGAACTCGGCCAGGCGCCGCGCCGAATGCAGCATGGTGCCATCGCCGCCGATGACGATGGCCACGTCGGCGCGCCGGCCGATGACATCAAAGCTGACCGCCGGGCAGGAACAGCCGGGCGGGCCGGCCGCCGCCGTGCCCTCCTCGATCAGCACCTCGATGCCCTCGGCGCACAGGAAGGCGGCGAGCGGCTGCAGCGCCTCGGCCGCCTCGGGGCTCTGGTACTTGCCGATCAGGGCGATGGTGCGAAATTGCTGCGTTCCGGCGGTCATGCGGCGATTTTAGCCGAAACATCGGCGCCGTCCCGTCCCCCTGTCGCCAAACGCCTGGCTGACGTGGCTTTCCCGGCAGGCGCATCTGGTGAGCCTCGCGCCCGGTATCTTGTTTCCCGTTGCCCGGCATCCGCGCCGGGCCCACAGGAGACCGAGATGCCGAACAGCAAGGAACCGCAAGTCATCCTCACCCCGCACAAACCCGTCCTGATCCAGGGCGCCGCGCAGAAGCTGTCCATCCTCGTGCGCGTCCAGGCGCCCGACGCCGACCCGGCCGCAGTCAAGAGCCGCAAGCCCTACCACCTGTCGCTTGTCATCGACCGTTCCGGTTCCATGTCCGGCGAGCCCCTGCATGAGGCCGTGCGCTGCGCGCGGCACATCGTCGATCGCCTCGAAGCGTCGGACCTCGCCTCGCTGGTGACCTTCGACGACCGCGTCAAAACCCTGGTGCCGGCCCAGTCCGTGGGCGACCGCAAGGCACTACATATGGCGCTGCTGCAGGTCCACGAGGGCGGTTCAACCAACCTCCACGGCGGCTGGAAGGCCGGGGCGGACAATCTGTTGCCCGCGGCGAAGGACGCCGCACTCGCCCGCGTCATCCTGCTCTCGGACGGCAACGCCAACGTCGGCGAGACCGTCGATACCGCCGAGATCGCCGCCTTCTGCGCCCAGGCGGCGGAGCAGGGCGTCACCACCTCCACCTACGGCCTCGGCCGCAGCTTCAACGAGGACCTGATGGTCGAGATGGCCAAGCGCGGCGCCGGCAACCACTACTACGGCGACACCGCGGCTGACCTGTTCGAGCCCTTCGCCGAAGAGTTCGACCTGATCTCCAGCCTCTACGCCCGCAACGTCCGCCTGTCTCTGGGCGCACCGGAGGGCGTCAAGATCACCGTCGCCAACGACTACCCCATCGAGGAACGCGATGGCTTTCCGGTGGTGCGTCTGCCCGACATCCCCTGGGGCGCCGAAGCCTGGGTGCTGGTCGAACTGGAAGTGGCGGTGGGCCTGGCGCTGGAGTCCGGCAACCCGATCCTACAGGCTGGCGTTGCGGCCACCACACCGGAGGGCGAGCCGATCGCGTTTGCCGACGCAACCCTGGCCCTCAAGGCCGTGCCGCCACAGGCATGGGAATCCATCCTGCCCGATCCGCTGGTGGTGGAGCGACTCGCCGAGATCGAAGCCGGCAAGCTGCTCGTCCTGGCACGCGAGGCTGCCGAAATCGGCGACTGGGCCGCCATCGAAAAACTCCTGGAAGAAGCCCGCCGCCGCTTCGCCAGTCACCCGTGGGTGCTGCAGGTGCTGGAAGGCATGACCGAGATCGCCCGCAACATGGATGCGGCTCGATTCCGCAAAGAGGCGCTGTATTCCTCGCGCAAAATGGGCGGGCGGCTGTCGGCGAAGGAGGAGATGCTCGCCAGTCTCGTGAACGAGTCCACGCAACCCAGCTTCCTGCGCCGCAAGAAGTCGCAGGGCAAGGCGCAGTTCGACAACCCGCCGGACAAGGACCAGCCGTAGGGAACCTTCGACGGGAAGTCGGGGTCAAGACCTTTCCCGGCGTCCCCGAGGACACCGGCGATAAAAATTGGAGATGCGATGAAACCTGCCGAAACGACCCTGATGGACATCCTCGATCCGCCGCGCAATCCGTGGCTCGGGAGGCTGCTTTCCGGCAAGGGCAAGCCGCCCGCCGGCGTGCGCGTGATCCGCTTCGACGAGCCGGACGACTTTGCAGCGCCCGACGGGCTAGGCGAAGCGAAGGCCAAGCTGCGCGACTTCGCCGAGGCCTGAGCTTGATCGCAGCCTCACTGCTGAAGCGCCTGCGCCTGGCCTGGCCGACGATGTCGTGATCCTGACCGGCGCGGGCATGTCCGCGGAGAGCTTGGACGGTCAGTACAACATCAGCAGAAAGAGCACCTCGGAAGCGTCCAGGTTGTGGATGTCGGCGACATGCCGGCGCAGCATGGCCTTGATGTCGGCCGTCGAGCAGTTGCCGCGACGAATCCAGACAATCTTGCAGGTGTTGCCCCGGACCAGGCTGGTATCGAAGAAGTCGGAGTCCTTGCCGACAAGGGCGAACCCCCGTTCCTTTGCAAACTCAAGCACGGCACCGTCCGGCGCCCTGTCCATGCCAAACTGCTGCACATGGGCGGAGTCCGGGAAACAATCCGCCAGCCTGTCTGCAAGCTTGGGCGAAAGGTTCTGATCGAACAGCAGCTTCACGCCTGAACGGCTATGAAACTGCGTTCGCGGTCGGCGGCGAAGGCGAGGCAGGCTTGAATGTCTTCGCGGGTCAGATACGGAAAGTCCGCGAGGATTTCGTCCGTCGTCATGCCCGAGGCCAGATAGCCGAGCACATCATAGACGCTGATCCGCATGCCGCGGACGCATGGACGGCCGGACAAGACCCGCGGATCGATAGTGATGATGCTACGGTAGTCAACCATCATGCGCACCCCATTCAATGTGCCGCCATTTTCTCCCTGCGCTGCCCGGCATGCAAGGACAACCACAACCGCTCGCGCCCCTCTATGGCTGTAGCGGCGCCTCCCTGCCGGTCACCGCATCGACGATGCGGCCGTCGCGCATCACCCAGCAGGGTGTGCCGGTGCGTTCCGCCAGTTCGCGGGCATGAACGGCGGCGCGCTTGAGGGCGGCGGTGGCCCCTTGCATATCCGGGTCGTTCGGGATGATCGGCTGGCGCTTGTTCATGGTCTTCCTCCCGCGTCGAGGATCACGGGTTCGTCGCGGCTATTGTCATAGAGAATCCACCCATCGGCCAGCGATTTGTAGCGCTGATGGAAGTTCCGCAGGCCGGCGTCGAAACGCCTGCGGATCACATGCTCGGGCACATCGTGCCCGCCCTGTGCGACTCGCGCCGCTACGCGCATGATCGCCATCTCTAAACTTGGCAGTGTGAGGAATATCAGCTTCACGTGGTAGCCCGCTGCCTGCCAGAGCGGGATGGCACGACCGTAAGTCACACCGGCCAGCGTCGTCTCGAAGGCGAAGCTCTCGCCCCGGATGACCCTCGCGTGAGCCTGACAGAAAACCGCTCTCTGTCGGAATTTTCGGAGCGGCATGTGTTGCACGGCACTTACTGCGTCAAACATGCCAAATCTTTTCTGGAGTGCGCCCGCAACAGGGGTGGAGGGGCTTGGGAAGGGGCCGGGGGATGGGTTACCATTACTCATGCTCGACCGCCGCGCCCAGACCCTGCTCAAGACCCTGATCGAACGCTACATCGCCGAAGGCCAGCCGGTGGGCTCGCGCACGCTGTCGAAGTTCTCGGGGCTCGAACTGTCGCCGGCCACCATCCGCAACGTGATGTCCGACCTCGAGGAGCTCGGCTTCATTACCAGCCCGCACACCTCCGCCGGCCGGATTCCGACGGCACGCGGCTACCGCCTGTTCGTAGACAGCCTGCTCACCGTGCGGCCGCTGGCCCAGGCCGAACTTTCCGAGATCCGCGGCGCCATCCAGCCCGATCAGCCGCAGCGCGTCATCAGCCATGCCTCGCAACTGCTGTCCGAGCTGACCCAGTTCGCCGGCGTGGTCATCGCGCCGCGCCGGAGCCAGCCGAAAATTCGCCAGATCGAATTCCTCGCCCTGTCCGACAAACGCATCCTGCTCATCATCGTCACCGCCAATGGCGACGTGCAAAATCGCATTCTGTTCACCCAGCGCGCCTACAGCCCGGGCGAACTGACCGAGGCAGCCAACTACCTCAACCAGAATTTCATCGGCTTCGATTTCCAGCAGATCAAGAACCGCATTCAGGACGAACTGCGCCAATTGCGCAGCGACATGACCGAGCTGATGAGCGCGGCCATCGCCGCCGGCAACGAGGCCGTCTCCGACACCTCGACGGAGTACGTCATCTCGGGCGAACGCAACCTGCTCGAGGTCGCGGACCTCTCCTCCAACATGGACCGGCTGCGCCGGCTGTTCGGTCTGTTCGAGCAGCGCACCAGCCTGTCGCAACTGCTCGACCTGTCCAGCCACGCCGAGGGCGTGCAGGTGTTCATCGGCGGCGAGTCGGGCATCGCTCCGCTCGACGAGTGCAGCGTGGTCGCCGCCCCCTACGAGGTGGACGGCCAGGTCGTCGGCACCATCGGCGTCATCGGCCCGACGCGGATGGCCTACGAGCGGGTGATCCCCATCGTCGACATCACCGCCAAGCTGCTGGCCAACGCCCTCTCGGCACCATGAGCAAGACCGCGATCCTGCTGCTCAACCTCGGCACGCCCGACGCGCCGACGGCTCCCGCGGTGCGCCGCTACCTGGCCGAATTCCTCGGCGACCCGCGCGTGGTCGAGCTGCCGCGCTGGCTCTGGCTGCCCATCCTCCACGGCATCATTCTCAACACCCGCCCGGCCAAGTCGGCCGAAAAATACGCCAAGATCTGGACGCCCGAAGGCTCGCCGCTCAAGGTGCACACCGAGCGCCAGGCCAAGCTGCTGCGCGGCCTGCTCGGCAGCCGCGGGGACAAGGACACCGTCGTCGCCTGGGCGATGCGCCACGGCAATCCATCGACGGCCGCGACACTCGACGCGCTGAAGCAACAGGGCATCCGCCGCACCGTGGTGCTGCCGCTTTACCCGCAGTACGCCGGCAGTACCACCGCCAGCGCCTACGACGCGATCGAGGCCTGGCGGGCGCGCAACCCCGGCACGATGGAATTCGTCAATGTCCGCAGCTACCCCGACCACCCCGGCTACATTGCCGCGCTGGTCAAGAGCATCCGCGACCATTGGGAGACGCAAGGCCGCGGCGACAAGCTGGTGATGAGCTTCCACGGCATCCCGAAGCGTGTCGTCGATCGCGGCGACCCCTACGCCGACGAATGCCGGCGCACCGCGGAGCGCCTCGCCGCCGGCCTCGGCCTCGCGCCCGACCGCTGGCAATTCACCTTCCAGTCGCGCTTCGGCAAGGCGGAGTGGCTGCAACCCTACACCCAGCCGACACTCGAGCAGATGGCCCGCGACGGGCTCAAGAGCGTCGATGTGATCTGCCCCGGCTTCCCCGCCGACTGCCTCGAAACGCTGGAGGAAATCGCGCTCGAATGCAGGGCCGCCTTCCTCGATTGCGGCGGCAAGGAATTCGGCTACATCCCCTGCCTCAACGAGCGCAACGACTGGATCGCGGCACTCGCCGACATCGCGGCGCAGCAGGTCCCGAACTAGAGCCGGCCAGAAAAGTCGGCTCTGGCGGCACGCCGCTGGCACGGTTGAATCGCCCGCCGCCACCCCAATATCGGCAGAGACCGATATCTGGAGCTCGCCATGCCCGAACCGCTGCACATCGTCTGCCCCCACTGCCACGCCGCCAACCGTGTTCCCGCCGAACGCCTCGCCGACGGCGCCACCTGCGGCAAGTGCAAGGGCCGGCTGTTCGCCGGCGAGCCGGTGGAACTCGACGCGGCCGCCTTCGACAAGCACGTCGGCCGCTCCGACATCCCCGTGGTCGTCGACTTCTGGGCGCCGTGGTGCGGCCCCTGCCGCACGATGGCGCCGGCCTTCGCCCAGGCCGCCCGCAGCCTTGAGCCGAGCTATCGCCTGGTCAAGGTGAATACCGAGGAAGAACAGCAGCTTGCCGCGCGCTTCGGCATCCGCGGCATTCCCACGCTGGCCATTTTCAAGGGCGGCCGCGAGGTGGCGCGCCAGGCCGGCGCGATGGATGCCGGCAGCCTGGCGCGCTGGATTCAGGCCAACGCCTAAACTCCCCGCGCTGCCGGCCGTTAAGTTTTCCACGGGCAGGCGTTTCTGTCCGGCCAGGAGCGCCTCGTGAAAATCGCCAGCTCTGACTTGTTCCTCCGATCCGAACACGCCGCCGTCGCGCGGTGGGAGAGAAGCGAGACGCTGCGCGCCTGGGCCGGATCGACTCGACCTGATTTCGAGGGATCGCGGGAGGCGAACGATCGGCGGCTGCTACCGTCGGCCGCCGTCATGCGGATATCGGATGCCGCCCGCGCCCTCGCTACCTCCCCGAATCCGGCCCCAGGCCAGCCCCCCGTCAGCGGTGAAGCCCAAGCCATCGAGGCTGCCGCCGATGCCGTCGAGAACGATCCCTTCCTGCAACTCGTCAGGTCCATGGTCGAAATGCTGACCGGCCGGCCGGTTCGCGTTTTCGCGGTATCAGAACTGTCGCGGCAGGTCGAAGCCAGTAGCGAAATGGCCCGGGCGACGGCCGCCGCCAGCCCCGATCGCCGCTCCGGCTATGGCATCGAATACGACTTTCACTCGGTCTACGAGGAAATGGAAGTCGCTCAGTTCTCTGCGGAAGGCATGATCCGCACCGCCGACGGTGCCGAAATCTCGTTCGAACTGGACTTGACGATGACCCGCCAGTACCGCGAGGAGACGAACGTCAGCCTCCGCGCCGGCGACGCCGTGCGCAAGGACCCGCTGGTGCTCAACTTCGGCGGCACGGCGGCGCAGCTTTCGAACCAGAACTTCCGCTTCGACCTCGACAACGACGGCCGCGCCGAGGAACTGCCCCTTTTCGCTTCGGCCAGCGGCTACCTGGTGCTCGATCTCGACCACAACGGCAAGATCGACTCCGGCGCCGAACTGTTCGGCCCGGCCACGAACTCGGGCTTCGCCGAACTGGCGCGCCACGACGACGACGGCAACGGCTGGATCGACGAGAGCGACCGCGTCTTCGACCGTTTGCAGGTCTGGACGCCGGCGGCCGGGAACGCCGGCAAACTCGCCGGCCTGCGGGAACTGGGCATCGGCGCGCTGGCGCTGGCCCACGTCGCCACCCCCTTCGAACTCCGCGGGGAGGCCAATTCCGACCTCGGCGCCGTGCGCGCGAGCGGCGTTTGGCTCGCCGAGTTCGGCGGCACGGGCACTATCCAGGAAATAGACCTTTCGTTGTAAGTGGATTTTCTTGTGGAACGATCTTGGGCTAGACTCACAGCCTTAGGCGTCGCGCAAAAATAACTTGATAAACTTTGCGATATGTGTTCTAAAGCGGTATGCAGATTGCAACCGCGATAGAGCAGATCGAGTCGAAGTACCAATCGCTGGCATCGGTGTTGGATGAACGAGCGCGTCGGCA
>JAUYFI010000180.1 GCA_030691075.1 Sulfurisoma sp.
TGTGGGGACAGGTCGAAACCTGCACACCGCTTTTGACCCATGCCTGGACATAGTGAAAATTTGCATCACAACTTGTCCTCATACACTGGTTTCCAGAAACGATGTGCACGCCCAGGCTCACACGAAATCACTAATTGCATCATTTTCACATGTGTGTCTCAATTCATCACACCATGTTGCCCGTTTCTCAAAACCAGCATGCAGGGACAGGTCATGACCTGCACACTGCTTTTGACCCATGCCCGGACATAGCGAAAAGTGGTGTAGTGACTTGTCCCCATACCCTGGTTTCCAGAAACGGTGCATGCGCCTGGGCTCATGCGAAATCGCTAATTGCATCATTTTTACTCGCATGTCTCAATTTGTCACACCTTGTTGCCTGTTTCTCAAAACCAGTGTTTGGGGACAGGTCGCAACCTGTGCACTGCTTTTGACCAATGCCTGGACATAGTGAAAAGTGGCATCATGACTTGTTCCTGTACCCTGGTTTCCAGAAACGGCGTGTGCACCCGTGCTCATGCAAACTCGCTAATTGCATGGTTTTCGCACATGTGTCTCAATTTGTCACACCGTGTCACCTGTTTCTCAAAACCAGCGTGTGGGGACAGGTTGCAACCTGCGCACTGCTTTTGACCCATGCCTGGACATAGTGAAAAGTGGTGTCGCAACTTGTCCCTGTACACTGGTTTCCAGAAACGGTGTGTGCGCCTGGGCTCATGTGAAATCGCTAATTGTTTTCACATGTGCGTCTCAATTCATCACACCATGTTGCCCATTTCTCAAAACCAGCATGCAGGGACAGGTCGCGACCTGTGCACCACTTTTGACCCATGCCTGGACATAGTGAAAAGTGGTGTCACGACTTGTCCACATATACTGGTTTCCAGAAACGGCACGCGTGCTGGGCTCATGCGAAATTGCTAATTGCATTGTTTTTGCTTGCGTGTCTCAATTTGTCACACCTTGTCACCCATTTCTCTAAACCAGCATGCGGGGACCAGTCGCAAACTGC
>JAUYFI010000020.1 GCA_030691075.1 Sulfurisoma sp.
GCCCAGGTGGTCATTCCCAACCAGCAGATTCGCATCGTGAGCGCGCCCTTGGCGGGCATGGTCGAGAGCATGGCTGTCGCGGTCAGTGAGCCGGTGAAAAAAGGTCAGACGCTGGCGCGCCTGCAAAGCCCCATGTTGGCCGAGTTGCAGCGCGATTTTCTGCAGACGGCGCTGCAAGCACAATTGGCGCAGAACACCTTGAACCGCGACGAAAAGTTGTTCAAGGATGGCATCGTGGCGGAAAGCCGCTATCTTGCGGCCAAGAACAATGCCGCGACGCAAGCGGCGGCTGCCAACGAGAAACGTCATGCGCTGCGGCTGGCGGGCATGGGCAATGCCGCCATGGCCAAGCTGCAGGCCGGTGCCATCGACAGCGCGCTGGAAATATCGGCGCCCATCGATGGCGTGGTACTGGAGCAGATGGTCGCGCCGGGACAGCGGGTGGATGCCGCAGCACCCTTGTTCAAGGTGGCCAGACTTTCTCCCCTGTGGCTCGAAATACAGGTGCCCCTGGCGCAGACCGGTGGCCTCCAGCCGGGCGCGGCGGTGCGTGTGCCGGCGGCATCGGCCGGCGGCAAGGTGATTTCCATCGGGCGTAGTGTCGCCGAAGCCAATCAGACGGTCATGGTGCGCGCGGAAATCAGCGATGGCGCCGACAATCTGCGTCCCGGCCAATATGTCGAGGCCGTGGTGGGACTGGCTGTCGGCCCAAAGCAGTGGAGCGTGCCCAATTCCGCCCTGGTGCGAGCAGAAAGCCAGGCCTACATTTTCACCCAGACCACTACCGGGTATCGCCTGCAGCCGGTCAGGATACTGGGGCAGACCGCTGCCGCGGCGACCATCGGCGGCGAGCTGCGCGGCAACGAACGGGTGGTGGTGAAGGGTACCGTGGCGCTTAAAGCCGCGTGGCAGGGCGTCGGCAAGGGTGGGGAATAATCATGCTGGCACGATTCATTGAATTTGCTCTGACACAGCGTCTGCTCATGGTATTGCTGACCCTGCTGCTGATCGGCGGGGGCGGATATGCCCTCAA
>JAUYFI010000022.1 GCA_030691075.1 Sulfurisoma sp.
TCGAGGGGCGAAGATAACGTCCTGCCGAAAGGTCCCAAGTCAGCGCCGAAAACGGCGCCTTATTGCACCGTTACGCGCTCATCAGGGTGGGGGATTTTGAAGTGGCCAAAGGTGGGGGAGTTTGGGTGGCCATCGGGGTTCAGCGTCTACCAGGACCTGAGAAGGAAGCTCATCGAGATGGGAATGCCGGTTGCAGATATTGCCTTTATTCACGACTACGACAGTGACTCCCAAAAGGAGGAACTGTTCAAGGCGGTGCGAGAGGGGCGTGTGCGAGTAGTACTGGGCAGCACGCAAAAGATGGGGGTCGGCACCAATGTTCAAACCCGTCTTGCGGCGCTTCATCACCTGGACGCCCCGTGGCGTCCGTCTGACGTGGAACAGCGGGAAGGTCGCATCATTCGCCAGGGCAACCTGAACGAAGAAGTGCGTATCCACCGTTACGTCACGGAAGGCTCTTTCGATGCGTACATATGGCAGACCCTTGAGACCAAGGCGCGCTTCATTGCCCAGGTCATGCAGGGGAATACCGGAATGCGTAGCGCGGAGGATGTGGAGTTGGCGGCGCTGTCATATGCTGAGGTGAAGGCACTGGCGTCAGGGAATCCCCTGGTGCTGGAAAAGGCGGGTGTGGATACCGAGCTTGCCAAGCTGTCGCTCCTAAAATCTCAATGGGAGCAGCAGCAATGGAGAAACAAGTCGGAGCTGGCCGCATTGCCCGGCCGCATCGAGTGTATTCAGCAACGGATCGCCGGCATGAAGGGCGATGTTGCCAACCGTCAGAACGTGACGGGAGACAGCTTCCGCATGCAGATTGACGGCATGTGGTATTCGGACCGTACCGAAGTCACCAGGCAACTGGTGCTGCGGTTCAGCGTCGTGAAGCCGGGCGACACCCGGGTAATCGGGCTGTTTGGCGGATTCCGGATGGCCATTCGCTCGCATGTGAAACGTGACTTTGGCAAGCGTCTTGTGCTCATCGGCAACGTGGAGCATGAGGCCGGGCATACGGACAACCCTAACGGGTTTATCCGTGTTCTCGAAAATCTGATGAACCGGATGGAACAGAGACTCGCAGAGGACCGCGACTACCTCACCCGGACGGAGAAGCGGATGAGCGACCTGAAGGCTGAGATTGCAAAGCAGTTTGACAAGGCGGATCGGCTGGCATGGCTGGCCTACCGTCAGAAAGAAATCGACGCCGCCCTGGATCTATCGAAGGGCGATACGTCGGCGGTGGAAGAGGGCGAAATCTCTGAAACTGTTTGAATCACTCCTTGTGGGGCATCGCGCCCCACAAGGGCGTGGTGCCCCATGTTGTCTTCGTGCGTGGCCGGGTACCGCAGTCGGCCACTGGTGGTTTCCTGGCAACTCAGTTTCGATGGCTCCTTTGCGGCAGCGAACTTGAAGGATTCAATTTCGGCTTTGTGCCCGTTGGAGACAGTCGAGGAAGATGGATGCAGACCTTGGCCGGGAATGCGGAAAACGGGGAAGCCGCCATTCGATATGCGTTAGCGATAGTCTTCCCTGAACTTTGGCAATGCAGCGGTTGGAGCCATTCAGGTTTAGTGAATTCCAGACAAGGCCCGACCACAGCCGGATCGAGCCTTGAAATCAGAGAAGATTGGCAATCACTCGCCCTAGCCGATCGAGCAGGGCATCGATAGTTTGATTGGCACGTACTCCTTCATCCCCAGCGTAGGCAGCGACACGCACGGTGTCCCGCAAGGCAAAATTGGTAAACGTGTCGGCCTCATCCGGTTCTTTGTGTTCAATCTTATTTCCGCCTATAACGAACCGATCATTCTTCTTGTATTCCTTACGCACGACACCAATGTTGACATCACACAACGCAACGTAAGTCGAGTACTCACCAAAATTCCGTATCACCTCTTCAAGCGTAGCACCGGCAACGGCACCGAGAATAGCGCCTCCACCAGAACTAATCCCCCCGGGCCGCTTCGCCGTTTCGTAGCCTACTACGCCGCCAAGTAACGCGCCTAGTCCACTACTACTTCGAACACTTGCCCGTGAGACCGATTGCATCTGAAAGGCGTTTACGTCGACCACGATTCCAAAATCTTGATCGCTGATTTGATAGCCGGCCATACGCAATCCGGACTCGATTGAACCGCGCAAGCGCACAAGATCAAGGGCAGGGTCGCCCGAAGAATTGCGTATCCGTAGCTTGATCGTCCGGTTGGCAAACTGTGACGCGTCCACAAACAGATTCTTTGAGGTAGCGCTCCCAATTTGTAGGCCGCGTTGGTTTGTCGGCGACATTGATGAACATCCGGAGATGATCAGCACCACGAAGGTGACAGCGAGCAGAAACCTCATTTGTTTTTTCCTTCGAAGCGGTTGAGGTAGCTTCGTATTTCATTGAATGACACACTGAAGTTTAGGTTCTGGCTCGCCTTGTCGACGCGGGTCCAGTCATTGACTCCTATTACTGCATCCTTCAAGAATAGCGGACCTCCAGAGTTTCCAGGGCTGATCGGAGTATCGGTCTGGATAAATTCGACTAACGCGCTTGATTTAATGACAGCGCTGCTTTGCGTGCGTACAGCACTGACTACACCACGAGTGATGGTGAACTCATAGCCTTTCGGGTGGCCTATCGCCTCAACTGTTTCTCCAAGTTTGATTGTTCCGCTGTGAATTTTCACTGGCTTGCCGGCAGTCTGTACCTTGACTAAAGCTAGATCGAGGCGAACATCATGGTCGATAACCTTGCCGAAAGTCTTAGTTCCATCATAGAAGGCAATCTCCACAAGATTGGTTTTGTCGACCACATGGTAGGCGGTTAGTACCAAGTCTGGTGTGACATAAAATCCAGTTCCGACGGATTTTGCAGTCTTGACGATTACCACACTGTCGAAACGCTCATCCGCAATGGTGCCCGAGTCACGGGTACCTGGCGTGGAGTCACTACGCATCGCAAGGGTCTTAGATTCTCCACCCTTGACGACGGTCTTGGGATCACTGCCCTTCGCATAGATAGGCGCGGCAGCGGCATACTTGCGCGATGACAAAGGCTTGACAAACGCCTCGACAGTCGTAAACGGTTCGCTCTCTGCCGATGCAAGGTTTTTTGGATCGAAGAGATCAGAGAGCTTGAGTGTAACCGGCTTCTTCTCCCACGCCGTAACGTCATCTTCTTTTTGGCTGTTCCTGAGAATGGAGCTGCGATCGGGATCGTTTTCCTCGACGTTGTAGGACACACTGAATTTTTCGTGGTCCTTGATCTCAAAGTAGCTCGACAACACTTTCTTCTTCTTGACGTCGATCACGTAGTAATCGACCCGCGCTACCTTAGATGCGCTGATATCCACCAATTGATAATTGTATTGAGAGTAGACCGGCTTAGTGAGTGTCTGCGACGTACGAGCTAGGGCTGCTGATTTGTCGTTTACGGTCGACTCGGAAATTCCTTCGCTGAGGCCGCGCAGGCCCCCCGCCAAAGCACAAGCCCAGCCACTACCGTAGCAAGGTCTGCTTCCCTCGATCGCGCTTTGCATCTTGGCCTTCTGCATGTCGGCCAGAGCTTGCTGGTAGTCGGTCATCGCGGTCACATATTCGGGATTTGGTTCTTGGCGTGTTCCGGTTTGTGTCTTGCTCGTCTGATCGCGTTTGTTTTTGAACTCGCGATAAATCTTTGCCGCAGACAGATCAGTTACGAACAAGTAGTCGTAGTTTGTGACTTTATCGCTTCCGAGCATCGCTTCCTTTGCGTCTTCGAGAGCAATGCCGTAGTCCTTCGCGAAGGAAATCTCGAAGTCGAAGACGTTGCGATCACGAAAACTGGTTGCAGTGAGATCGACATACCCGACCTTGACCACACCTTCCAAACCACTCCTGCTCCCGTACTTCTTCACGAGTTCTCGTACTTCGGCAAGCTCATTGAGGTCAATCCGCCCGTCGGCCAGCAATCGTTCCTTTGCCTTCTTAAGTTCGAACTCGTCGATCAGCCTTTGTCGCGTAGTGGGCGCCATAAAACGGGCCACTCGCGCAGCAATAGCGCTGCGCTCACTATCGGACGACGCGCTGTTGATGATGCTCGCAATTTTTTCTTGGAAAGCTGACGATGACGCGTATTCATTGAGGACAAAGGAGCGCCCCGGATAATCTGGTGGAAGGTTGCCGCTCTCGATTACTTGGTCGAAAGTAGTCGCGAAGCTACGATTTCGACTATTTGCAAAGAGTTTGCTGACTCTTTCGAGTTCGGCAAGAAGTGTCTTAATCGAATCAGTCCCAGCGCCACTGACAACAAGCAACTCCTCACCCTGAACCTTGGCCGCGAGTGTTGCACTGTTGCGAAGCAGGGTGCTAGCGGACAACCAACTCGCAGGCTCACCAATCAAAGCTAGGCCACGCAGCTTACTGATGGAGTTATCGACCTCAGTGCGATACTCGGCTTTGTAACGCCAATCTCCGAGAGCTACCAATTCTTTCGGTACGGGACGCTTTCCTTCGGCATAACGCTTACCGAAGTAGTCCTTATAGTGTTCGCGAAAATAGCTGCGAGCTTCCTCGAACTTGCTCGCCTCGACGAGTCGGCGAAACTCAGGGCCAATGGTGTCGAAGGGATTGAAAGCACTAAGTGCTTGAAAAACGTTCTGTTGCCCGTCGCTCGTAGGGCCTTGCGTTGTCACACACCCGGACAGCATTACAGCCAGTCCTGTAGCGAGGAGCGGAGAGTAAAGGAGCCTAGTCATAATGAGACGGAACCCATGGACTTGGAAGCCAACCCACAAAAGCAGCCCAGACTCCCGCGGCGAGATTGCAATACTTCGCACTCTATTACTAAAGCGATACCGTCAATACAAATCATATAGTTATGTTACTCCTGCGTACGCCGTATGTGTTGATAGAAGGCAAGCTACTCAAGGCCATCGAAGACATCACAAGTGCCTGTCTAAGTTGAAGCACGCCACCTCGCTTGACCGATCATCTTCGACCTTCTGAAGTGAACTACATTCGCGTTGGATTGTGCAACTTCTTTTCTGTAAATATTCCCGGGCGATTCCATTGGGATGATGAGATCAGTCTTTCAAGTTGAGATGGATTTTGCCTGTCATCCAGTCCTCGTCGCACTCGGCCAGCAGGGCCGAGACGAGGCGAAGGCAGGACGCGGTGTTGGGGAAGATCGATGCGACACGAGTGCGGCGCTTGATCTCGCGATTGATGCGTTCGAGGCCATTGGTGGTACGCAGCCGAACTCGTTGCCCATGCGGCAAGTCGAACACCGCGAAGCCGTCAGGCAGGTTCTCCTCGGCCCACTGGGCGAGCTTGGGCGAATCAGTGGCCCAGAGCTCGATAGTCTGCTTCATGAGGCGTTCAGCCTCGGCTCGATCCGGCGCATTGAAGATCGCCCGAATCCGTTGCGCCACGGGTTTGCGCTGATCGAGGCGGGTGACATACGCTTGCGCGTTCTGCTGCAAATGAAACTGGCAGCGCTGCCAGGGCACACTGGGCAAGGTCGCCCGGCGTGCCGCGTTGAGTCCGGCATGAGCGTCGGAGACGATCAGCTTGACGCCCTTGAGGCCGCGCCGGATCAGGCTGTCGAGAAAGGTTCGCCAATGGACCTCCGCCTCGGACAAAGCCACCGACACGCCCAATACCCGGCGATGGCCATCTTTCGTGATGCCGGTCGCCACCAGCACGGCGCAGTCGACCAGTCGTCCGCCTTCGCGCACCCGCTCGTAGCGGGCATCAAGAAAGAGGTAGGGCATTTCATCCAGAGGTCGTTCGCGCCAGGCGGCCAGGCCGGTATCGAGTTGCTCGGCGGCGCGGCTGACCTGGGTCGAGGAGATCGATACCTCCGGCCCCAGCAGTTTCACCAGGATGTCCGTTACCTTGCGGGTGGAGACGCCCTGAACGTACATCTCGGCCAGCGCGATATTCAGCGCCTGTTCGGTGCGAGTGCCTTTCTCCAGGGCGCTGGGGTAGAACCCGCCGCCGCGCACCTGGGGCACGTCGAAGGTCAGTTCGCCGACGCGGGTCATGACGGTCTTCGGCTTGAAGCCGTTGGCGTAGTCGATGCGATCGGCAGTGCGTTCATGCGGTTGGGCATTGAGAAAGTGGTTACGTTCGATCTTGCTCGCTTCATTGACCAGGATGCGCAGCGCTTCGCCGGCGCCGTCCAATCCGTTGGTCAGCAATGCCGCAAAAGCGGCGTCCAAGGGGTGATGCTCTACACGGTGCGCCATATGGTCGACTCCTTCGTGGGAATGGGTAAGAATGCCCCGAAGAAATCGCCCGCGGGTGCTGCCTGCCGGAGTTTCGCCGCGAGGCTGTGCCGTCCTTCGCTCTTCGGGCGCTACGCGCCCTCATCGCTACGGCCGACACAGCCTCGCAAAACCAGCAGGTTACGAATTTACAGAACGGATGTTGCACTAACTCCTTCGCCGACACGATGTTCAGTCCGAGCTTTTTCTTGAGCGCTCCTGCGAATGTGCCGCGTACTGTATGCGCCTGCCAGCCGGTGGATTCCATGATCTGCTGGACCGTTGCACCCTCGCCGCGCATCAGCATTTGGACAACCGTGGCCTGCTTGCCGCCCTCGCGGGTGCGAGGCTTGGTGTCGGTGCGGTCTTTTGCCCAGTTGGCCTCTGCGGCCGTCACGGCGGCCTCGACCTCGGGGTCTGGGGTAACAGGCGCAGGCACTTTGCGTTTGCGCCCAACGGCGGCGTAGGCCGCATCGGTCAAGTAGTACTCGACGTGGCCGGAATGTTGAAACTTGGTGATCAGCTCGCGAGCGAGCAGCCCATCGATGACGGCGGTTTTTGCACCGCCGCGCAGATTGGTCGGCAGCACCTCGTCCAGCCCTGCATCCACCCGCCCAAGATCGCCGACGTAGCCCCAATGGACGGCATCGGAATCGTGGCCGAAGTGGTCGTTGGTGAGTCGCTGTAGCCGTTCCAGTTTTGCGTGGATGGCGGCAGTGCGGGCGAGGTAGGCATCGAGGGCGTTTTGCTTGGTGTTCATCGTGGGCTCCGTGATGTGATTGACGACGCCACCATGAACGCGCTGTTCAATCAGGAAGCCAAGCTGAATTCGACAATCGTTCTGTGCCGATTGCATGTCATCGCTTCGAGTATTACAATCAATATTGCCGTAATACAAAAGGAGTTATGCCATGTCGACGACACTTACCAGCAAGGGTCAGGTCACCATCCCCAAGCAGATTCGCGATGCGCTGAATCTGGCACCCGGCTGTTCGGTGGATTTTGCGGTCAATCGCGAAGGCGATGTCGTCATTCACAAGGTAGGCGCGAGGACGAGTCGCAAGCCCGACCGCTTCGAATCTGCCCGTGGCAAGGCTGACGTCAAATGGCGAACTGATGACCTGATGGCGCTACTGCGTGGCGAAGGCTGATGTTGCTGGTCGATACCAACGTACTGGTGGACGTTCTGGAGAACGATCCGGAATGGGCGGACTGGTCGATTGGCCAACTGCGTGCCCAGTCGAAAGTTCACCGGCTGGCGATCAACCCGATCATCTACTCCGAACTGTCGCTGACCTTCTCGACCGTCGAGGCACTGGACAAAACTATCGAGGAGCTTGGACTGGCAATGCTCGAGTTGCCTCGTCCGGCCCTGTTCTTGGCTGGCAAGGCCTTTGTGCGCTACCGCCGACAAGGTGGCACCAAAAACAACGTGCTTGCCGACTTCTTTATCGGCGCACATGCAGCCGTATCACGCTATCCGCTGCTGACCCGCGATACTCGTCGTTACAGTTCCTATTTCGCCGATGTGAAACTGATCGCGCCAAGCGTCTCCACATGAATCAATTGAAAATCATCGAGATATGTGGAGTCGAAGGCTCAAACTATAAGGATCTTATGTGCTGACTGAATTGGGGTTGACCGGTAACGCGCAGTATCCCGTTCGAACAGTTGGGCGGTTTGCTCAGTGGCGCCTATTCACTGCACGGTGGGGTGATTCGGGATGGTGCTGGACGCATCGTGTCGCATCTTGTCTCAAGTGGTGCCCCGAACGCATTGACGAGCCTCGTGCCAGGTCTGAATACCCTGAGTTCTGTGGTCGCCAATGGCCAGCTATACAGTCTTGGCCGCGATGTGGCTGCCAGATCAGTCCTTTCGCTCATTCAGCGGAAAACTTGACGGCATCCATCAGAAACCCGCAGCGTTACTCATTGGTTCCAATAGCGAGTCGTTCGGTAGCAAACTGCACACCACCAATTTTCACCTTCGGCGTTTGCGCCGAATCGGCTCGACCTTGTAGCCGGCGGGGCTCTCGACGAAGGCGATGACGGCGCCGCCGTGTTTCGGCGGCCCCCTCAGATCAGCGGGATGTCGCGGCCGCGCTGCTTGAGCTCGGCGCGCGCGGCGTGCCAGTCGGGATAGACGCGCTCGACCTCGGCCCAGAAGCGCGGGCTGTGGTTCATCTCGGCCAGGTGGGCAAGCTCGTGGGCGACGACGTAGTCGACGAGATGCGGCGGCAGGTGGATGAGCCGCCAGTTGAGGCGGATGCCGCTGGCCTGGCTGCAACTGCCCCAGCGCGTCCGCGCCGAGGACAGGGCGATCGGCGGCAGCGACCGCCCCAGCCGCGCGCCGTAGTGGCCGGCGCGCTCGACGAAATGCGGCAGCGCGCGGCGCTGCAGGGCGCGACGGGCGAGCTGGTCGAGATCGGCGTCGGGCCGCGCCGCCAGCACCAGCGCGTCGTCGCGCCAGGCGATGCGGTTGGCGCCGGCCTCGACACGCACCTCGATCTCGCCACCCAGCAGCGGCAGCCGCGTGCCGTGGCGAATCGCCAGTTGCCGCGGCGCGGCGCGTTGGGCATATTCGGCAAGCTTGGCGATGACCCACTCGCCGTGGCCGCGCACGAAGGCTTCGATCTCGGCCAGCGTGACGTGATGCGGAGCACCCACCGCGAGGCCGCGCTCGTCGATGGTCATCGCCAGCCGTCGCCGGCCCTGGCGCAGGACATAGGGCACGATAGTACCGCCCACAACCAGGTGCCGCGTCTTCGGTGTCGACGCCACGAGCGGCAGCTTGAACAGGTCGAGTTGTTCGGCGAAACTCATGCGGCGAAAGCGAAGAGGTCGGCCTCCGCCACGACGGGCGGCAGTTCCGCCAGTGCGCGCCGCACCACCTGCCCGATCACCGGCTCGGGCTGTTCGATCAGGCGCCAGTGAAAGCGCAGGCCGCCCTTGTCATCGACCTGGGTCCAGCTGGTGCGACTGGCGAAGGACAGCGCATAGGCCGGCACGGCACGGCCGGCGCGACGCGAAGCCATGATCAGTTCGGCCCCGATCACACGCCCAGCCTGACGACGCAGCCAGGCTTCGGCGCCGTCCTGTATCTGCCGCGGCGTGGCCGCTGGCGGCAGCGGCAGGTGCAGGGTGCTGCCATCGAGCAGGGCATCGCGGCAGGCGGTATCGAGGCGGAGCGTCAGCTTGCCGCCGAGGTAGTCGACGCTCACCCCGTCGCGCCAGCGCGCGGCGGCATCGGGAGCGGCGGCGTCAAGCAGCAACGACAGTTGCGGCGGGCGGGGTCTCATGACGGTAGCGGTGGGGAGAGATGCGGCGCATCTCGGATTCTATCCACGCTTCGACCCGGGCGTTGATTTCTTCCGGCGCGAGGCCGGCGGGGTCGATGGCCGGGCCGATGCTCATGGTCACCGTGCCCGGCGTCTTGAGAAAGGCCTGGCGCCGCCAGCACTCGCCGGAATCGAGCGCCACCGGCACGGCCGGCGCGCCGGCCTGCGCCGCGAGCCAGGCGCCGCCGATCTTGTAGCGTTTCTTGTGGCCCGGCGCGACGCGCGTGCCCTCGGGAAAGATCACCACCGAATAGCCCTCGGCCAGCCGCCGCGTGCCACGCTCGGCCACCTGGTTGAGCGCCTGCTTGCCGGCGCCGCGGTCGATGGCGACGAAGGGCATCAGCCACAGGCCCCAGCCGAAGAAGGGCAACCAGTGCAGCTCGCGCTTGTAGACGAATGACGTCAGGCTGAACACCTGCTGCAGCGCAAATGTTTCCCACGCCGACTGGTGCTTGGAGAGGATGACGCAGGGCACCTGGGGAATGTTCTCCGCACCGAGAACGCGGTGCCTGATGCCGAGGACGTGCTGGATCAGCCACATGACGACTTTGACGTAAGGCATCACGAAAAGTCGGCGCTGGCGCAACGGCAGCCAGAAGCCGCACAGCAGCAGCAGCACGACGAGTGGCGTGACCAGCAGCATCACGGCCATGAACAGTGCCGAACGCAGGAAGATCACGGTGGCACGCCTACTTGGTGAGATGCGCCACGGCGGCGGCGAGGTCGGGGAAGACCGGTGTGCCGGGCGGAAGCTGGGGATCGGCGTGGGTCTTCTGGCCCTTGCCGGTCAGTACCAGGATGGGCTGCGCGCCAGTGGCCAGTGCCGCCTGCAGGTCGCGCAGGGAATCGCCGATCGCCGGCACGCCGGCGAGGTCGACGTTGTAGCGCTGGGCGATCTCCTGGAACATGCCGGGCTTGGGCTTGCGGCAGGCGCACTTGTCGGCGTTGGTGTGCGGGCAGAAGAAGATGGCGTCGATGCGCCCGCCGGCCTGCGACACCGCGCGCACCATCTTGTCGTGGATGGCGTTGAGCGTGTCCATGACGAACAGCCCGCGACCGACGCCCGACTGGTTGGTGCACACCACCACGCGCCAGCCCCACTGCGTCAGACGCGCGATGGCATCGAGGCTGCCGGGAATCGGTTTCCATTCCTCCGGCGACTTGATGTACTGGTCGGAGTCGTGGTTGATGACGCCATCGCGGTCGAGGATGATGAGTTTCATAGTTTCGAGATATCCGCGACCTGGTTCATCAGGCCGGCAAGCTGACGCAGCAGCGCGAGGCGGTTGGCGCGCGTCAGCGGCTCCTCGGCCATGACCATGACGCCGTCGAAGAAGGCGTCCACATCAAAGCGCAGGCCGGCCAGCGCCTTCAGCGCATCGGCATAGTCCTCGTTGGCGACAAAGGAACGGATCGAGGGCTCGATGGCGGTGACGCGCGCGAACAGTGCCTTCTCGGCGGGTTCCTGCAGCAGCGCCACATCGACCTCGCCCGCCACGCCTTCGGTCTTTCTGAGGATATTGACGATGCGCTTGTTGGCCGCCGCCAGCGCCTCCGCCTCGGGCAACTGAACGAAGGCCTTCACGGCGGCCAGCTTGGCCGGCACCTTGTCGATACGCGTCGGGCGGAGTGCCAGCACGGCGTCGACCAGCTTCTGATCAAAACCGGAATCGCGCAGCTGGCCGCGCAGGCGCTCGAGCATGAAATCGCGCAGTTGCGCCTTGTAGTCGCCACTCAGCAGACCAGCGCCGAAGCCGGCGGCGGCCTCGTCGATCAGCTCGGCCAGATCGAGCGGCAGCGGCGTTTCCATGAGGATGCGCAGCACGCCGAGCGCGGCACGACGCAGGCCGAAGGGATCCTTGTCGCCGGTGGGCAGTTGGCCGATGCCGAAGAAACCGACCAGCGCGTCGAGCTTGTCGGCCAGCGCGCAGGCGGCAGCGATGTTGCCCGCCGGCAGGCTGTCGCCGTTGAAGCGCGGATGGTAGTGGCCCTCGATGGCGTCGGCCACCGCCGCCGCTTCCTTGTCGTGATAGGCGTAGTAGCGGCCCATGATGCCCTGCAGCTCGGGGAACTCGCCGACCATGTCGGTGACCAGGTCCGCCTTGCAGAGCAGCGCGGCGCGGGAGGCACCGGCGACGTCGGCATGCAGGTGGCGCGCGATGGCGCCGGCGAGCCGCGCCAGGCGCTTGACGCGCTCGCCCACCGTGCCGAGCTTGTTGTGATAGACGATGCTGTCGAGTTTGTCGACACGCGACGCCAGCGGCGTCTTGCGATCCTGGTTGAAGAAGAAGCGCGCATCGGCCAGGCGCGGCCGCACCACGCGCTCGTTGCCGCCGACGATGTGCTTCGGGTCGGCCACCTGCATGTTCGAGACGAGGAGGAAGCGGCTGGTCAGCTTGCCATCCTTGAGCAGCGGGAAATACTTCTGGTTGGCCTTCATGGTCAGGATCAGGCATTCCTGCGGCACGGCGAGGAATTCCTCCTCGAAGCCGGCCTCGTAGACCACGGGGAACTCGACCAGCGCCGTCACCTCGTCGACCAGCGCCTCATCCTGCAGCCACTGGCGGCCCGGTACGACCGAGGCGGCCTTGTTCATCTGTTCGCGAATCATGTCGCGGCGGGTACCGTAGCAGGCGACGACCTTGCCCTTGTCCGCCAGCACCTTGACATAGTCGCGGGCGTGGGGAATCTCGAGCACGCCGACGCTCATGAAGCGGTGGCCGCGCGTGATGTTGCGGCTCGGCAGGCCCAGCACCTCGCCCGGCACGATGCGCGCGCCGTGCATCATCACCAGGCCATGCACCGGTCGCACGAATTGCGCGGAGCCTTCGCCCCAGCGCATCAGCTTGGCCACCGGCAGCTTCTTCAGCGCGGCCTCAACGAAGCCGGCGACATGCTGGTCGATGCGTTCGCCGCTCTTCTTGATGCGAGCGACGAAATATTCGGCCTTGCCGTCGTTCAGCTTTTCCAGCTGCGCAAACTCGACGCCGGCCGAGCGCATGAAGCCTTCCAGCGCCTTGGTCGGCGTGCCGTCGGCGCCGACTCCCGAAGCGACCGCCGGGCCCTTTTTCTCGATCATCCGGTCGGGCTGGGTCTCGACGCAGTCGTCGAACTGCAGCGCCAGGCGGCGCGGCGTGGCGAACCACTTGCCGGCGTTGTCGGCGGCGATGAAGCCGGCCTCGGCCAGCGACTTCTGCACCTGCTCGCGGAAGGCCAGTCCCAGCTTGGCCAGCGACTTCGGCGGCAGTTCCTCGGTGAGGAGTTCGATCAGCAGGGTCTCTTTCATGCCGCGGCTCCTTTCAGCATCGGGAAGCCGAGCTTTTCCCTCGAATCGAAATAGGCCTGCGCCACCTCGCGCGCCAAAGCCCGCACGCGACCGATGTAGGCGGCACGCTCGGTCACCGAGATGGCGCCGCGGGCATCGAGCAGGTTGAAGCTGTGCGAGGCCTTCATCACCATCTCGAAGCCGGGCAGCGGCAGGCCCAGGCCCATCAGGCGCTTGGCCTCGGACTCGTATTTCGAGAACTGGCTGAACAGCCAGTCGACGTCGGAGTGCTCGAAATTGTAGGTCGACTGTTCGACCTCATTCTGGTGATAGACGTCGCCGTAGGTGACGCCCGGCGCCCACACCAGGTCGAAGACGTTCTCGACCCCTTGCAGGTACATCGCCAGGCGCTCGAGGCCGTAGGTGATCTCGCCCAGCACGGGACGGCAGACCAGCGAACCGACTTCCTGGAAATAGGTGAACTGGGTGACTTCCATGCCGTCGAGCCAGACTTCCCAGCCCAGGCCCCAGGCGCCCAGCGTCGGCGACTCCCAGTCGTCCTCGACGAAGCGGATGTCGTGCTCCGAGGTGTCGATGCCGAGCGCGCGCAGGCTGTCGAGATAGAGTTCCTGGATGTTGTCGGGCGACGGTTTGAGCACCACCTGGTACTGGTAGTAGTGCTGCAGACGGTTGGGGTTCTCGCCGTAGCGGCCGTCCTTGGGTCGGCGCGAGGGCTGCACGTAGGCGGCCCGCCACGGCTCGGGGCCGATGGCGCGCAGGAAGGTGGCGGTGTGGAAGGTGCCGGCGCCGACTTCGATATCGTAGGGCTGCAGCAGTACGCAGCCCTGCTTGTTCCAGAAGTCCTGCAGGCGGAGGATCACCTCCTGAAAACTTGGTTTCTGCTGCATCAGGAAAAACCCGGCGGAGACGGAAAGCCGTGATTTTACCGGGTTTTGCGGGGAGTCAAGCCGGGTTCCCGGGCAGGTACTTCGCGTATTCCTGATCGGCAACGAGAATATGCCTTGTCAGCCATTCGTTGATGAGCAGCCGTATCTCCGCCGCGATGTCGTCCAGCGTCATGCTGCCCGCGTCGCAAAAAAGTTTCGCCATGCGGGCGCGGAAATCCTCATGTGATTTTCTGTGGGCCTCCAGCCCCGGAAAGCCGATTTCGCCGAGCAATTTTTCCTCGTCGCGGAAATGCACGATGACGTACTCGCTCAATTCGGCGAGGATGCGTATCACTTGCCCGTGATTTCCATCGTGCACCAGCAGCGCGGCGAGATCGAACAATTTCCTGTGCTGGCGGTCGATGGCTGGATGTCCGATTTCGAGTACCGGCGACCATTCGATGTTTGCGGCGCTCATGTCTTCTCCCTCTTCCCAAGCGGCATACAGCCGGCAGTATAGGGTATTACGCCGCTCGCGCCGACGCCCGGCGCCGCGACAGGGCCGGCAGGCAAGCCAGCAACGCGAGCGACACCGCCATCGCGTTGCCGGCCCGGGCGTAGGGCGTGAGTCCCGCGTAGCCCTGAACCTCCACCCGCAACGCGGCGCGCGTGAAGGGCGGCAGCACGGCGGAAACGGTGCCGTCGGGTGCCACGGCCGCGGTCATGCCGGTATTGGTGGCGCGCAGCATCGGCCGGCCGGTTTCCAGCGCGCGCAGCTGGGCGATCTGCAGGTGCTGCGGCTGCGCCAGCGAATCGCCGAACCAGGCGGTGTTGGAAATATTGACCAGCAGCGTCGCCTCGGGCAGCGCGCGGATGATCTCCTCGCCGAACAGGTCCTCGTAGCAAATGTTGGGCATGATCTTCTGGCCGGCGACGAGCAGCGGCGGCTGCCGCGCCGGGCCCGCGGTGAAGTTCGACA
This sequence comes from Sulfurisoma sp., assembly GCA_030691075.1. Taxonomy (GTDB): domain Bacteria; phylum Pseudomonadota; class Gammaproteobacteria; order Burkholderiales; family Rhodocyclaceae; genus Sulfurisoma. The sequence goes on from JAUYFI010000022.1 coordinate 14,699, forward strand.
TCGGGATGCGCACCAGGTCGAAGAACCAGGCGAAGCCCGGTGGCACGAATTCGCCGAAGGGCACGAGGTGCGACTTGGCATAACCCTGCGAGCGCAAATCCGGCGTCAGCGCGACCGCACCATTCACATAGCCGCCCTGCGTCGTGCGCACGGCCACGCCGAGCAGCGCCTCGCCGTTGGCGACGAGTCCGCGCAGCACCTCGCGCGGCACCTCGTCGAACAGCAGCGGGATCGCGGTTTCGGGCAGCACGGTCAACTGTGCCGGATGCTCGCGCGCCAGGCGCAGGTAGGTCTCGACGGAAAGGCCGAGCCGGTTCGGGTCCCACTTGAGGCTCTGCGGCACGTTGCCCTGCAGCAGCGCGACCGTCAGCGGCGCGCCGGTCGGCTCGGTCCAACTGATGCCGCGCAGCGCGAAGCCCGCGACGAGCAGCGTCACGGCCAGCGTTGCCGGCCAGAAGCGCTTCCAACCGAAAGCGACCAACGCCGCGATCAGCGCCGCGACGAAGGCGACGCCGTAGCTGCCGAGCAGCGGCGCGTAGCCGGCCAGCGGGCTCGGCGGGCCTTGCGAATAGCCCAGGGCCAGCCAGGGAAAGCCGGTGAACAAGCCGCCGCGCAGCCACTCGGCCAGCGTCCATAGCCCGGCTGCGAGGAAGGCCGCACGCGCCGGCCCAAAAAAGTCGGCGCTGGCGACACGGCGAAAAACAAAGCCGGCCAGCGCCGGAAACAGCGCGAGGCCGCCGCAGAACAGCAGCGTCGCCAGCGCGGCCAGCGGCGCGGCCATGCCGCCGACGTCGTGCAGGCTGACATAGACCCACGATACGCCGGCGAGGAAAAAACCGAGTCCCCAGGCGAAGCCGAGCAGCGCCGCCGCGCGCGGCGAAGATGCATTTCGCCAGAACCGGAACAGCAGGGCCAGCGTCAGCAGCGGCAGCGGAAACAGGCCGAAGGGAGCGAAGCCGAGGACGGTAGCGGCACCAAGAACTGCCGCCGCCGACAATCGCCCGCCCACCGGAAGTTTCAAAACGCTTCCTCCGGGTAGCGACGACGCTGATGGATGCACCGATAGATCGTGCAATCGCCCGTCGTCGAATCACGGACAAAAACCAGCGTAAACGGAATACGGTTGCCAACCACCCGTTCGCGGGTGCCGGCAACCACGCCAAGGCGCCCCGACAGCGGAACCGTTGCTGCGATCAGGGAGCGCGCAGCCTGATCGACCGCCTTGCGCATCCGCGACGCGGCGGTCGGATTTCGTTCTCGGTACCAGGCCAGCGATTCGGCCAGTTCGAGGATGGCCGCCTCATGCCATTCAAGCCGCTTTTTTCTGCTTGGCATCGGACAGGAGTTGGTCCAACCGCTCCATTGCCTCGGCATGTCCGAGAGTCGCGCCGGAGCGCATGCGTGAACGCACCGCCGTTATGGTGCGTTCCGTCTCCTCGAAGCCGTCGCGCAGCACGAACTTGAATAACGCGCGCGGCGTCCGCCCCGCCTCCTTGGCGAGGCGTTCCAGTCGCTTCATCTCGACTTGGGACAGTGCTAGAGCGGTCATGCCCATCCTCCTGGAGAACCAATGGCTCTCGATTATAGGCGGCGCGCCCCGCAGGAGGTACCCCGCCCCGAAGGGGGTCCCCTGGCGGGATTGGGGTGCCGACTTTTTCGCGGCGATTACTCCCCGGCCGGCAGCGGCAGGTCGCGTTGCGGATTGACCAGCAGCGTGTGGACGCGGCGGCTGTCGGCGCGCAGCACCTGGAAGCGCAGGCCGTCGAGCTGGATCATCTCGTTGCGCTTGGGCAGGCGACCGAGGTGGGCGATCAACAGGCCGCCGACGGTGTCGCATTCCTCGTCGGAGAAGTTCGTGCCGAAGGCTTGGTTGAAGTCGGCGACCTCGGTCTGCGCCTTGACGCGGTAGTGGCCGGCGTTGTCGAGCACGATGTTGTCGGCCGCCTCGTCAAAATCGTATTCGTCCTCGATGTCGCCGACGATCTGCTCGAGCACGTCCTCGATGGTCACCAGCCCGGCGACGCCGCCGTACTCGTCCACGACGATGGCCATGTGGTTGCGCGAGGCGCGGAACTCGCGCAGCAGCACGTTGAGGCGCTTCGACTCGGGGATGAACACCGCCGGGCGCAGGGTGTCGCGCAGGTCGAATTCCTTGCCGGCGAAAAAGCGCAGCAGTTCCTTGGCCAGCAGGATGCCGATAACGTCGTCGCGGTTTTCGCCGATCACGGGGAAGCGCGAGTGCGCCGCCTCGATCACCGTCTCGGCGATCTTCTCGGGCGAATCGTCGACGTCGATGACGTCCATCTGCGCGCGCGGCACCATGATGTCGCGCACCTGCATGTCGGAAACCTGCAGCGCGCCCTCGATGATGGACAGCGCGTCGGAATCGAGCAGGTTGCGCTCGAAGGCGCCGCGCATGAGATCGAGCAACTGCTCGCGGTCTTCGGGCTCGCGCAGCAGCAGGTGGGACAGGCGTTCCAGCAACGACGGTCGACTAGGGGAAGGGTCCATGGGTCAATTGTATGGATCGGGATAGCCGAGACGGGCGAGGATTTCGCGCTCCCGCGCTTCCATTCGTTTCGCATCGCGGGCGCCGGTCTCGTGGTCGTATCCCTGCAGGTGCAGCATACCATGCACGATCAGGTGGGCGAAGTGCGCGTCAAGCGCCTTGCCCTGCTCCGCGGCCTCGCGCAGCACCACCGGCAGGCAGATCACCAGGTCGCCGACGACCGCGGGAAGTGCAAAGCCAACCACCGGTGCGCTGTCGTAGACGAAGGACAGCACATTGGTGGCGTGGTCCTTCTTGCGGTAGTCGCGATTGAGCACCCGGCCTTCCTCGGCGTCAACGAAGCGTACCGACACCGTGGCCGGATATTCCTGCGCCGCGCGCAGCCAGCGTTGTATCCGCGGCCGATGCGGTGCGGCCTCGTGGCGGCAGGCATGTTGCACCGACAAGGTCAGTTCAGGTTTTTTGTTCGCCATTCTGCTCGTAGGCGGCGACGATGCGTGCCACCAGCGGATGGCGCACGACGTCGGAGGCGTCGAAGTCGGCGAAGCCGATGCCGCGCACCTCGGCCAGGATGCGTCGGGCCTCGTTCAGGCCGGACTTCTGTCCCTTGGGCAGATCGGTCTGGGTCACGTCGCCGGTGATCACGGCCTTGGCGCCGATGCCGATGCGCGTCAGGAACATTTTCATCTGCTCGGGCGTGGTGTTCTGCGCCTCGTCGAGGATGATGAAGGCATGGTTGAGCGTGCGCCCGCGCATGTAGGCGAGCGGCGCCACCTCGATGCTCTGCTTCTCGAACAGCCGCGCCACCTTGTCGAAACCCATCAGGTCGTAGAGCGCGTCGTAGAGCGGCCGCAGGTAGGGATCGACCTTCTGCGCCAGATCGCCGGGCAGGAAGCCGAGGCGCTCGCCGGCCTCGACCGCCGGGCGCGTCAGCACGATGCGCTCGACCTGGTCGCGCTCGAAGGCGTCCACCGCCGAGGCCACCGCCAGATAGGTCTTGCCGGTGCCGGCCGGGCCGATGCCGAAGGTGATGTCGTGATCCTGGATCTGCCGCAGGTAGTCGATCTGGTGCGGGGTGCGGCCATGCAGGTCGGTCTTGCGCGTGAGCAGCGTCGGCGCCGGCGGCGCCGCGTTGCCGGCGTTGGCCAGTTCGACCAGGCCGAGCTGGATCTCGTCGATCGACAGCGGCGCCCGGGCCAGATCAAAGAAGTACTGCAGCGCCTGGCCGGCCCGGCGCGACTGGGCCGGTTCGCCGCCGATACGGAAGTGCTCGCCGCGCCGCGACAGGGTGACATCGAAGGCGGTCTCGATCTGGCGCAGGTTCTCGTCGAGCGCGCCGCAGAGATTGTTGAGCCGGTCGTTGTCTAACGGCTGCAGGGTAACGGACAGGGCGCGCGGCTTCGCGCTCATGTCGCCGTCCCGCCATCCGCTACGGCGAGGAGAGCGTCTTTTGCTCGACCGCCTTGTAGCGCAGGGGCTTCACCAGCGCCGACTTCTCCGCGCAGGCTGTGCGGCAGCGCGGCGGTGATGCGGACATCGGCGTAGCGGCCAACGAGTCCCGCGCCGCCGGCGAAGTTGACCACGCGATTGTTGGCGGTGCGACCGGCCAGCTCCGTCGTGTCCTTGCGCGCATGGCCCTCGACCAGCACGCGCTGGACGGTGCCGACCATGGCCCGCGACACGGCGTAGGCCAGTTCCTCGATGCGCGCCTGCAAGCGCATCAGCCGCCGCAGCTTCAGCTCCTGCGGCGTGTCGTCGACCATTTCCGCTGCCGGAGTGCCGGGCCGCGGACTGTAGATGAAGGAAAAACTCGCATCGAAACCGACTTCGTCGATCAGCTTCATGGTCTTCTCGAAATCCTCCTCGGTCTCGCCGGGGAAGCCGACGATGAAGTCCGACGAAAGCGACAGATCGGGCCGCGCCGCGCGGAGCTTCCTCACCAGCGACTTGTACTCGAGCGCCGTGTAGCCACGCTTCATCGCCGCCAGGATACGATCGGAACCCGACTGAACCGGCAGGTGGAGGTGAGGGACCAGCTTGGGCACCGTGGCATGGACGTCGATCAGCCGCTGCGACAGTTCGCGCGGGTGCGAGGTAGTGTAGCGGATGCGCTCAATCTCGGGCATCCCGGCGAGGGTCTCGATCAGCAGCGCGAGGTCGGCCGTGTCGCCAAACCGAGCGCCATCCGCCATCGCACCGCGATAGGCATTGACGTTCTGACCGAGCAGGGTGATCTCCTTCACGCCCTGCCGGACGAGGCCGGCGACCTCGGTCAGCACGTCCTCGAACGGCCGCGACACCTCGTCGCCGCGCGTGTAGGGCACGACGCAGAAGGTGCAGTACTTCGAGCAGCCTTCCATGATCGAGACGAAGGCGGCCGCGCCGGAGACGGCGGCCGGCGGCAGGGCGTCGAACTTTTCGATCTCGGGGAAGGAGACGTCTACCTGCGAGCGCCCGCTGGCACGCCGCGCGGCGATCAGCTGCGGCAGGCGATGCAGCGTCTGCGGCCCGAAGACGATATCGACATAGGGTGCGCGCGCGATGATGGCCGCGCCCTCCTGGCTCGCCACGCAGCCGCCGACGCCGATCACCAGGTCCGGTTTGAGCTGCTTGAGGTGGCGCACGCGGCCGAGGTCGTGGAACACCTTCTCCTGCGCCTTCTCGCGCACCGAGCAAGTGTTGAACAGGATGATGTCGGCCTCTTCCGGGTTGTCGGTCTTGACCGCGCCGAAGGCCGCGCCGAGCACGTCCACCATCTTGTCGGAATCGTATTCGTTCATCTGGCACCCGAAGGTGCGAATGAACACTTTTTTGCCCATGATTTCTTGTGACGAATCGGGTGGCCGAGGGTCGCCGGACGGCGACGCGAGCGGATTATGAACCGTCGTGCCTGACGCCACAACCGCTGCCCGCCTACCCGGCCGCCGTGGCCACTAACTATCGGCATATGACCATCGCTCAATTTACAGAACGCGGCCGTTACTTTACAGTCGTCTTACTCAAGCCGGGAGGAACTCCACACCATGCCGACACGCCAGATCAGTGAAATTTCCGCCGCCGCCAAGGCCGCGGCCGACTGCATGAAACTACCGGAACACGTACGCTCCCTGGCCGCCACGATCGAGCGAATGGCCCGCGTGCTCGTGGCCGAGACAAACCCCGATCCCGCGGCCATCTACACCCTGGAGCAGGCCATCGACATTCTCGATCGCTGGGTCGACGGTAGCGATTGCGGCGCCGATGGCCTGGAACCGCCGGCCAGCCGCGCCGCGCGGCAACGGTCGGGCGCGGCCACCAACGCCTTCCCGTCACGGATTTCCGCGCTGTAACGCCAGGAGAACGGAATGCATTACCACTGCGAGATCGACACCCGTCGCGACAACTGCCCGGTTCCCGTCGTCAGGGCGCACTTGGCCCTCAAGGCAATGGCGCCGAGCGAGGTGGTCAGAATTCTGGCTGCCGGCGATTCGGCCCGCAATTTCGAGGCCTTCGCCAAGTCCGCGCGCTACCACGTCGTGCACAAGGAAGCGCGAGAGTGCAATGAGATCGAAATCCTGATCGAGAAGACGCCGCACGCCTGACCGAGGCGACGGCCGGATCGGGATTTCCCTCCCCCCCCACCCGGGTGGGTACCGTCCATTGATCGCTAAAACATACACGGTGCCCATACGGAGCCACAAAGCAAAATCCTGGCAGTCAATTATGCCGCCGTTGATGGATAGAGCCGATGAAGCTTGCTGGGGGCATCACGGATATTGAATGCCAATTGACGATTGTTTGCTTTGCTGGACGCGGGAGTAGCAGTCGAGTTTTTCGAACTGCGCCAGCGACAACATCTGGGCGACGGCGAGCTTGAGGCCGCTGTTGCGGATCAGGCGCAGGCTGTCCTTGTCCTTGAGGGCATTGAACTTCGCCTCCGAGACCCGCATCAGGCCGCCCAGCACCTGCTGGTGCTGCTCGTGGCGCGCCATGACCCGGAAGGGTTCGAGCAGACCGAGCGCGTCGAGTGCCTTGGTCAGCGCCAGGGTGCGCTCCCACGCCGACTGGAACTCGGCCATGAAGCGCAGGACGTTCTGGGTGAAGGCGGTGGGCTGGCCGCTTTCGAACAGGCGCTCGCCGGTTTCGGTGGACAGGCCGGCGTAGCCGCGGTCGATGCCCAGCGCGAGCTTGTCGCCGTTCATGATCGGGACAAAGGGATAGCGGCGGATGAAGGCGGGGATATATTCGCCGTCCCGCCAGCGCCGACTTTTGTCGACGAAGACATTGGCGCTGTCAGGCAGCGCCAGCACGGTGGCGGCGAAAAGCCGGCCGTCGGTTCCGCGCGCGAACACAATGGGCTGCGAGTGGCAGGCGGCGGCGAACTCGTCGGCGGTGATGACGCAGTCCCTGAGCTCGCGGGCGAAGGCGAAGTCCTGCACCGGCTGCAGGCGCAGGTCGGCATCGCGCACGCTGTCTAGCGGCGCGACGTCGCGGTAGAGACCGAGTCCACCCAATGTCATTTCCGATCCCCCAGGTTGCTTGCTTCGAACAGTGCGCGACCCAGCGCCTTCCACGCCGGTCCGCCATGGGTGTGGATGCCCTCGCCGGCGCTTTCGGCCGTGACGGTCAGCATCAGTTGAGCCAGGCCGAACAACTCGACGCGGGCGCGCTCTCGCGGGTCGGCGGGCAGACCATGCATCGTAGCCTGGATGGCGACGGCCTCGCGCGCCAGGGCAGCGACTTGTGCGTCGTCGTTCCAGTCGATGCCGAGCACCAGACCCCAGCGGACGATCTCGCGCTCGAGCTGCGCTGCCTGCCGGCCGAAGTCTTCGAATCCGCTCATGAAGCCTTTTTCGCGCGGGCCGGCTTCTTGGCGGGAAAAGTCGGCACCCCAAGGGTACTTCCTCCGGGGCGTGCTGGCAGCACGGCGGCAGATGCGGCGAGCGTCGGCGCCAGATAACGCCCGGTGTAGCTGCCGGGAACCCGTGCCACCGCCTCCGGCGTGCCGGCGGCCAGTATCCGACCGCCGCCGTCGCCACCCTCGGGGCCGAGGTCGACGACCCAGTCGGCAGTCTTGATGACGTCGAGATTATGCTCGATCACCACGATGGTGTTGCCGTGGTCGCGCAGGCGATGCAGCACGGCGAGCAGCAGTTCGATGTCGGCGAAGTGCAGGCCGGTGGTCGGCTCGTCGAGAATGTAGAGGGTGCGGCCGGTGTCGCGCTTGGACAGTTCCAGCGCCAGCTTGACCCGCTGCGCTTCGCCGCCGGACAGCGTGGTGGCGCTCTGGCCGAGCTGGATGTAGGTGAGGCCGACGTCGATCAGCGTCTGCAGCTTGCGGGCGACGACGGGCACGGCGTCGAAGAATTCGCGCGCCTGCTCGACGGTCATCCGCAGGATTTCGTAGATGGTCTTGCCCTTGTAGCGGATTTCCAGCGTCTCGCGGTTGTAGCGCTTGCCGTGGCAGACGTCGCAGGGGACGTAGATGTCGGGCAGGAAGTGCATCTCCACCTTGATAAGCCCGTCTCCCTGGCAGGCCTCGCAGCGGCCGCCCTTGACGTTGAAGCTGAAGCGGCCCGGGCCGTAGCCTCTTTCCCGTGACTGGGGAACGCCGGCGAAGAGCTCGCGGATCGGCGTCAACAGGCCCGTGTAGGTGGCGGGGTTGGAGCGCGGCGTGCGGCCGATCGGGCTCTGGTCGACGTTGATGACCTTGTCGAAGAACTCCAGCCCCTCGATGCCCGCGTGGGCCGCCGGCTCCAGCGCCGAGCCGTAGAGGTGGCGCGCGGCGACGGCGTAAAGGGTGTCGTTGATCAGCGTGCTCTTGCCCGAGCCGGAAACGCCGGTGATGCAGGAAAACAGGCCGACGGGAATCTCCAGGTCGACATGCTTGAGGTTGTTGCCGTCGGCGCCGAGGATTTTCAACTGGCGCGCCGCGTTGACCGGCGTGCGCTTCGGCGGAATCTCGATGCGGCGGCGGCCCGAGAGATAGGCACCGGTGAGGGACTCCGGATTGGCCTCGACCTCGGCCGGCGTGCCCTCGGCGACGATGTGGCCGCCGTGCTCGCCGGCGCCCGGCCCCATGTCGACGACGTGGTCGGCGGCTTCGATGGCCTCCTGGTCGTGCTCGACGACGATGACGGTGTTGCCGATGTCGCGCAGCCGCTTCAGCGTTTCCAGCAGCCGCGAGTTGTCGCGCTGGTGCAGGCCGATGGAGGGTTCGTCGAGCACGTACATGACGCCGGTGAGGCCCGAGCCGATCTGCGAAGCGAGGCGGATGCGCTGCGCCTCGCCGCCCGAGAGTGTCTCGGCCGAGCGGTCGAGCGAGAGGTAGTCGAGGCCGACGTTGATGAGGAAGGACAGCCGCGCGGTGATTTCCTTGACGATCTTCTCCGCCACCTGGGCTTTGTGGCCGGCCATCTGCAGGAGGTTGAAGAAGTCGCGGCAGTCGATCAGCGACAGGTGGCTGATTTCGGAGATGGTCATGCCATTGATGAAGACGTGGCGCGCCTCGCGCCGCAGGCGGGTGCCGGCGCACTCGGGGCAGGGCTGGGCGGCGAGGTATTTCGCCAGTTCCTCGCGCACCATCACCGAGTCCGTCTCGCGGTAACGCCGCTCGAGGCTGGGCACGATGCCCTCGAAAGTGTGCGCGCGCTCGAAGCGCGCGCCCTTCTCGTTGAGGTACTGGAAGCGGATCTCTTCGCGGCCCGACCCCTGCAGCACGATGTCCTGCACGTTGCGCGGCAGGTTCTCGAAGGGCAGTCCGAGGTCGAAGCCGTAATGCTCGGCCAGCGATTCGAGCATCTGGAAGTAGAACTGGTTGCGCCGGTCCCAGCCCTTGATCGCGCCGGCGGCGAGCGAGAGGTGCGGGTAGGCCACCACCCGCGCCGGGTCGAAGAACTGGATCGAGCCGAGGCCGTCGCACTTGGGGCAGGCGCCCATCGGATTGTTGAAGGAAAACAGGCGCGGTTCGAGTTCCTGCAGCGCGTAGGAGCAGACCGGGCAGGCGAATTTCGACGAGAACAGGTGCTCGCGCATGGGCGTGTTTTCGCTGTCCATCTCGACCGCGATGGCGCGTCCCTCGGCGTGGGTCAGCGCGGTCTCGAACGACTCGGCCAGGCGGCTTCGCGCATCGGCGCGGACTTTCAGCCGGTCCACCACCACGTCGATGGTGTGCTTGGAGGTCTTGGCCAGCTTGGGCAGGGCGTCGATGTCATGGACCTTGCCGTCCACGCGCAGGCGCACGAAGCCCTGCGCCTTGAGTTCGGAGAACAGGTCGAGCTGCTCGCCCTTGCGGTTGGCCACCACCGGCGCGAGGATCATCAGCCGGGTGTCCTCGGGCAGGGCGAGGACGTGATCGACCATCTGCGACACGCTCTGCGCCGCAAGCGCGAGGTCGTGCTCGGGACAGTGCGGGGTGCCGGCGCGGGCGTAGAGCAGGCGCAGGTAGTCGTGGATCTCGGTGACGGTGCCGACGGTCGAGCGCGGGTTGTGGCTGGTGGCTTTCTGCTCGATGGCAATGGCCGGGCTCAAACCCTCGATCAGGTCGACATCCGGCTTCTCCATCAATTGCAGGAACTGGCGGGCGTAGGCCGAGAGCGACTCGACGTAGCGGCGCTGGCCCTCGGCGTAGAGCGTGTCGAAGGCCAGCGAGGATTTGCCCGAGCCCGACAGGCCGGTAATCACCGTCAGCTTGTTCCGCGGCAGGTCGAGGTTGATGTTCTTGAGATTGTGCGTGCGGGCGCCGCGAATCTTGATCTCTTCCATGGGGGATTATGCCTTGACCGGAAATTGCTTCTGGCATTCCATGCAATAGGGTTTGCCGCCGAATTGCGATTCCCGGTCGAAGCAGTACTTCGCGACATTTCGAGAGATGGGGGCCTTGCACGCGTTGCAGTAAAGCGACTTATTAGCCGTCTTGATTTTTGGTGGTGGCAGAGATGGCTGTGGTGGAGTAGTGGTGCTAATTGGATTTGGTCTGATTATCACCGGAGCTTCAAGGCGGATATGCCATAAGCAAGACTTGTCTTTGTTGCGTTCGCAAGCCAGGTAGGCGGCCTTGCTACCGTCCGGCTGCTTGGCTGTAGCGTGTACAAGCTTGCCAACTTGGCAGGAGGGGCAGCTCGCCCCCGCTTGTAAAGGCTGGATAACTGGGTCGGTAAGTTTATTTGCGCGTAGGGGAGTGTGAGACTGAGCCAGAAACTCCGCGGTCCGTTTCGCTTCTTCCTGCGACATGGACCAACCGGATTCGAGGGAGAGATTCAGCAGGCTGGCCTTTTTGGCCAGAGACTTGAGCTCGTCATCGATGGTCGGAGCGATTTCGTCGGCTTTGAATACATTTTTCGGAGGCGCGTAACCCGCAGGTACCATGTCGATGATTCCGGTGCTCGAGATGGCCACATAGGGGATGAATGGGCATAGCCCGAAGCCTTTTTGTATTCCGATGAGCTTGCCCAAAAGACGCTCTGTGTTTTTCAGGATGAACAGCCTGAGGAGTCGCGCTTGTTCGGCAGCCTGGAGTACTGGCGAGTCCATGCCTTGCTCGTTGCCTCGATAGGATCGCTTCCAATGTTCCCTCTGGTCATCCCATCTCGTGATGGTGACGGTTGCGTGAATGCTCTTGGATTCGACGACAAACAAGCCGTAGCAACTAACGACAAGATGATCGATCTGGAACGGTGGTAGATGCTGAACAGCGATTCGAAGGTCGTTGATGATGAAGACCTCTTCTCGAGTACCGAAGCGTCGCTCAAGTAGATGAGCCATCTGACGCTCGGCGTCTTCCCCAGCTTTAAGTTGGGCATCATCCGGGTTGGTGAAGTGCTTTGCCTTAACAAGCATGATGCGACCTGCGCTCGATTCAGTGGATGGTGGGCGACCAGCGAATATACCCGCCCTCAACAGGCTGCGCCAAGGTGGGCGCCATTTTTGCGATGCCATCTCGGCTCCCGCGCCGTCCCGCCAGCGCCGATTTTCTCGCGCAACATCTTCCGCGATTCCGTGCGTTTATGCTTTAATGCATTCATGCGCACCACCGTCGACCTTTCCGATGAGCTTTTCCGCCGTGCCAAGGCGGAAGCGGCCTTGCGCGGGCGCAAGTTCAAGGACCTGGTCGAGGAGGGCTTGCGCCGGGTGCTGGAGCAGCCCGAGGCGTCGGTCCTTCCGGCTCGACCGCCGGTGACATCCCTCCACGACTTGATGCAGGATTGCTGCGGCGTGGCGGAGCCGACCCCGCCGGATTACGCCTCCAATCCCGCCCATCTTGACGGCTTCGGTCGCTAACTTCTCCGATGCAACGCGGCGTTCTGCTCGATACCGGCCCCTTGGTGGCCTACTTTTGTCCCACTGACCGCTTCCATGAATGGGCGGTGAGCCAGTTCGCCACTTTCACGGCGCCCGTGACGACCTGCGAGCCTGTGCTGGCGGAAGCCTGTTTTCTGCTGGCGCGCGCCGGCGTGTCGCCGACGCGGATTCTCGCCAAGCTGGCGCAGGGAGTGTTTCGCATCGGCCTGAACGTCGAGAAGGAAGCCGCCGACATCGCCGCGTTGATGCAGCGGTATGCCGACTTGCCAATGTCGCTGGCCGATGCCTGCATGGTAAGGCTGGCGGAGAAACATCCCGGCCCGCTATGCACTCTGGATGGCGATTTTCGCGTCTATCGGCGCCACGGCCGCGAAGCGCTGAACCTGATCGTCCCCGACGAACGTTGAGACGGCCCCGCTTGCCGTTATTTCGATAACCTTCCTCCTGCCATGCGCTCCCCTATTTCCGATCCGATGACCCGCGACGAGCGGCGTGCCGGCGCGTCGCTGGCCGCGATCTTCGGCCTGCGCATGCTCGGCCTGTTCCTGATCCTGCCGGTATTCGTGGCCGGCGCCGGCCAGCTCGACGGCGGCGCCGACCTGACGCTGGTCGGCATCGCGCTCGGTGCCTACGGCCTGACCCAGGCGCTGTTCCAGATTCCCTTCGGTGCCGCTTCCGACCGCTGGGGCAGGAAGCCCATCATCGTCGCCGGCCTGCTGCTGTTCGCGCTGGGCAGCGTCGTCGCCGCGCTGGCGCAGGACATGACCACGGTGATCCTCGGTCGCGTGCTGCAGGGCGCCGGCGCCATTTCGGCGGCGGTGACCGCGCTGGCGGCCGACCTCACCCGCGAGCAGCATCGCACCAAGGTGATGGCGATGATCGGATCGAGCATCGGTCTGGTCTTCGCCGGCTCGCTGGTGGCCGCGCCGCTGCTCTACGCCGCCGTCGGGCTGGCCGGTATCTTCTGGCTCACCGGCCTCTTGGCGCTGGCTGCCATCGGGCTGGTGCTGTTCGTGGTGCCGGCGGCGCCGCCCGTGCCGCGCGCCATCGGCGGCATGGGGCAGGTGCTGCGGGACGGCCAGCTGATGCGGCTCAACGTCGGCGTCTTCGCCCTGCATGTGATGCAGACGGCGATGTGGGTCACCGTGCCGGCGGCGCTGGCGGCCAGTGCGGACCTGCCGACGGCCGAGCACTGGAAGGTCTATCTGCCGGCGGTGCTGCTGTCCTTCGTCATCCTGGTGCCGGCGGTGATCGTGGCCGAAAAGCGCAATGCCATGAAGCCGATCTTCCTCGCCGCCATCGCCCTGCTGCTGCTGGTGCAGCTCGGGCTGCATTTTTTCGGTGCCGGGCTGTGGCCGCTGGCGCTGTGGCTGACGTTGTTCTTCGTCGCTTTCAACGTGCTCGAGGCGACGCAGCCGTCGTGGATTTCGCGCATCGCGCCGCCGCATGCCAAGGGAACGGCGCTGGGCATTTACAATACCCTGCAGTCGCTCGGGCTGTTTCTCGGCGGCGCGCTCGGCGGCTGGCTGGCGCAGCACCACGGCGCGGGCGCGGTCAGCCTGTTCTGCGCGGTCCTGGCGTTGGTGTGGCTGGTGGCATCGGCGGGGCTGGTCGCGCCGAAACGGCGAACTTGAAAAATTCCTGGAGGAGGGACGGCAATGGCATCGGTGAATAAAGTGATTCTGGTGGGCAATCTGGGCAAGGATCCGGAAGTCCGTTATGCGCCAAGCGGCGATGCCGTGACCAACATCACGGTGGCGACCACGGACACGTGGAAGGACAAGGCCAGCGGCGAGAAGAAGGAGGCGACCGAGTGGCACCGCGTCGTCTTTTTCGGCAAGCTGGCCGAGATCGCCGGCCAGTATCTGAAGAAGGGCCGGCAGGTCTATATCGAGGGGGCGCTCAAGACGCGCAAGTGGCAGGGCCAGGACGGCCAGGACCGCTACACCACCGAGATCGTTGCCAACGAAATGAAAATGCTCGGCCCGCGCGAAGGCATGGGCGGCGGCGACATGCCCGCGCGCGAGAGCGGCGGCAGCCGCGGCGCGCCGGCGCAGGGCGACAAGCCGGCCGCGCAAGCCGCGGGCTCCAACTTTAACGACTTCGAGGACGACATTCCGTTCTGACGCGAACCCCGGCGAGCCCGGATCGGGAAGTGTTCATGGCCGCCTCGCGCAAGCTGCGCCGCCTCAGCGAGTATTCGACGCGCGACCTGCTGCTCGTCGGCCTCCCGCTGCTGCTGCTGGTGATCGCCGGCTTCTGGGCGGCCTCGCGCTTCATCCAGCCGGCGCCGCCCGCCACGCTGATTCTCGGCAGCGGTGGCGAGGCCGGCGCCTACCAGCGCTTCGCCGCCGCCTACACGGATGTGCTGGCGCGCTATGGCATCCGCCTGGTCGAGAAACCTTCCGCGGGCTCGACCGAAAACCTTGCCCGGCTGCGCGATCCCGCCTTCGCGGTGGATGCCGCCTTCGTCCAGGGCGGCACGGCGCGGGTGCAGGAGGACGACACCCTGCTGTCGCTGGGCGCGCTCTACTACGAGCCGCTGTGGATTTTCTACCGCGCCGGGCTGGCGCGCGGCAAGGCCGGCGCTCCGACCCGGCTGGCCGACCTCAAGGGCCGCCGCGTCGCCATCGGCGCTCAAGGCAGCGGCACCCGCTACCTCGCCAACGAGCTGCTCTATGCCAGCCAGCTCGACGACAAGAACACCCGGCTGCTCGATACCGACGGCCTGGCGCTGGTGCAGGCCTTTGCGCAGGGCGACATCGACGCCGCCTTCGTCGTCGGGCCGACGCAGTCGGCCACGGTGTGGACGCTGCTGGCCACGCCCGGCGTCAAGCTGATGAGCCTGGCGCACGCCGATGCCTACACGCGGCGCTTCCCCTATCTGTCCAAGGTGGTCCTGCCGCGCGGCGCCATCGACCTGACGGCCGAAGTGCCGCCGGCCGATGTCACCCTGCTGGCCTCGACGGCGACGATAGTCGTCCGCGAAGACACCCACCCGGCATTGACCGACCTGCTGATGCAGGCGATGACCGAGGTGCACGGCGGGCCCGGCATTTTCCAGAAGCCAGGGGAGTTTCCCCGTGCCGCCAGCGCCGACTTTCCGCTGTCGAAGGAGGCCGAGCGCTACTACAAGTCGGGCAAGCCCTTCCTCCAGCGCTACCTGCCGTTCTGGGCGGCGACGCTGATCGACCGCATGGTGGTGATGCTGGTGCCGCTGTTCGCGGTGCTGATCCCGGTGTTCAAGATCGCTCCGGCGCTCTATGCCTGGCGGGTGCGCTCGCGCCTGTTCCGTCGCTACGGCGAACTCAAGTTCATCGAGGCCGAGGTCGAGGCGAACCCGGAGCGGCACAGTCGCGAGGAGTGGCTGAAGCGCGTCGATGACATCGAGCGCGACGTCAATCGGCTACCGACGCCGCTCGGCTACTCCGACATGTTCTACACCCTGCGCAGCCACATCGATCTGGTGCGGCAGACGGTGCTGCGCTACACGGCGCCTCCTCAGCGCTGACGGATCTTTTCCAGCAGCGCGGTGGTCGAGCGGGAGTGAGCGAAGGGAATGGAGTGCACCTCGCCGCCCCAGCCGAGCACCTCGCTTGCGCCGACGATCTGGTCGAGCGGCCAGTCGCCGCCCTTCACCAGCACGTCGGGACGCGCGTCGAGGATGCGCGCCAGCGGTGTGTCCTCGTCGAACCAGGTCACCAGCGTCACGCATTCCAGTGCCGCCATCACGGCCAGCCTATCCTTGAGCGGGTTCAGCGGCCGGTCGTCGCCCTTGCCCAACTGCCGCACCGAGGCGTCGCTGTTGAGCGCGACCACCAGGCTGTTGCCCAGTGCGCGCGCCTGCGCCAGGTAAGTGACGTGGCCGCGGTGGAGAATGTCGAAGCAGCCGTTGGTGAACACCAGTGGCCGCGGCACGGCGGCCAGGCGCTCGGCCAGCGCGTCCGGCGGGCAGATTCTGGCTTCGAACGACGGTGGCGGATAAGGCATTACTTCGCCGGCGTGGCGGGCTTCGCCGGGGCCGGCGGCTGGTTGTCGAGCCGCCGGATATCGGCCTCGGAGACGATCTCGAAGACGCGCACGACCTTGCGCACGCCGCCGGTGGTGCGGGCCACCTCGACCGCCGCGTCGGCCTCGCGCTGGGCGACCATGCCGAGCAGATAAACGGCGCCGTTCTCGGTGACCACCTTGACGTGGTGGGCCGAGAACTTGTTGGCGTCGACGAATCGCGCCTTGACCTTGGAGGTGATGAAGCCGTCGTTGCTGCGCGCCGACAGCGAACTGACGCCGGCAATTTCCAGTTCGTTGCTGATGGCCCTGACGTTGGCCACGCCGGCGGCGATCTTCTCGACCTCGGCCTTGGCGGCGGCGTCGGGCACCTCGCCGGTGAGCAGCACGGCGCGGTTGTAGCTGGTGACGTTGACGTGCGCCTTGTCGCCAAAGCGATCGGCGATGCGGTTGGCGGCGCGGATCTCGATGCCCTCGTCGGCGATGTAGGTCTCGGTCGGGCGACGGTCGCCGATCAACAGCGCGCCGGCACTGACGCCAAGGATGACGGTTTCGGCGCAGCCGGCCAGCAGGAGGGCGGACAGGGCTGGCAGCAGCCAGCGCACGATGGGACGAGCGATATTCATTGCGTTTCTCCGAGTAGCAGTGCGTCGATGCCGTCGCACAGACAATGCAGGGTGAGCAGGTGGACTTCCTGGATGCGCGCGGTGCGTTCCGCCGGCACGCACAGATGGACATCATCGGGGCCGAGCAGTTCATTCATCCTGCCGCCGCCCTTGCCGCTCAGCGCCACGACGCGCACGCCGCGCTCGTGGGCGACCCGCATCGCCGCCATCACGTTGGGCGAATTGCCCGAGGTGGAGATCGCCAGCAGCACGTCGCCGGCGCGGCCGAGCGCGGCGACCTGCTTGGCGAACACCTGGTCGTAGGCATAGTCGTTGGCGATCGAGGTCAGCGTCGAGGTGTCGGTGGTCAGCGCGATGGCCGCCAGCGGCGCGCGTTCCTTCTCGAAGCGGTTGAGCAGTTCGGCGGCGAAGTGCTGCGAGTCGGCTGCCGAGCCGCCGTTGCCGCAGGCCATCACCTTGCCGCCGGCGCGAAGGCACGCGGTCATCAAGCGGATCGCGGCCTCGATGGGCGCGGTCATGGTGGTCATCGCGGCCTGCTTGGCGGCGATGCTTTCGGCGAACTGGGATTGAATGCGTTGGGAAAGGCTCATGGTCGCGCGATTTTAACGGGCAGTGGTGACGGCCGCCTTACGAAAAGGCTGGCTAAAGGACGACAAATACCTCGATCCGCACCCGCTGCCACGGGTTGCGGTGCGGCACCAGTGCGGCGATGCGCGCCTCCACCCGGCCGCCACGGTCCATTTCGCCCGCCACGGCGCGGTTCTCGGCGCGCGGCAGGTAGCCGAGCTTGCGGCCGCGCCAATCGACGCGCACGGCGTTGGCGTCGTGCGGGTTGTCCGGCTCCCGGGTCAGCGTCACGCCATCGCCGACTTTCATCTCGTTCCACAGGGCGTCGGCCTCGTAATACTGGGCGCCGGCCAGGGCGGACGCCTGCACCAGCACCTTGATGCTTTGCGCCCAGGCCGTCGCGGCGAAGGCCAGCAGCAGGAAGAACAATAGTCGCGCGCGGAGCGCGCACGAAGTCTTCCCCGCCGCGCGGGCGGGGGCCGGGGGGCGGGGACGATCAATCGGGACGGAACGCATCGCGTATCCATTCGAAGGTTTCGCCATCGGAGAGTACCGCGTCGAAGCGACACGGCGTCTCGCCATGGCGAGCGAGCCAGTGCCGCGCCGCGAGGATCAGCCGCCGCTGCTTTGCGGCCGTGATGCTGGCGGCGGCGCCGCCGTAGTCCTGTCGTGTCCGCAGCCGCACCTCGACGAAGACCGTGGTGGCGCCGTCGCGGCAGACGAGATCGATCTCGCCGCCCTTGACGCGGAAGTTGCGCTCGATCACGCGCAGGCCGCGCGCGACGAGCATTTGCGCCGCCGCGGCTTCCGCTGCATTTCCTTTGGCTTGCTTCGCCGTCATTGCGCTGCAAGAATGCCGTGCATGGACATCGGGACATTGTATGTGGTCGCCACGCCGATCGGGAATCTCGGCGACATCAGCCAGCGCGCGCTGGAGACGCTGCGCGCGGCCGACGCCATCGCCTGCGAGGATACCCGCCACACTCGGCATCTGCTTGACCACTTCGGCATCCGCGCGCCGGCCTTCGCTCTGCACCAGCACAACGAGCGCGAGGCGGCGGAGAAGGTGATCGCGCTGCTGGCCGCGGGCAAGCGCGTGGCGCTGGTGTCGGACGCCGGCACCCCCGGCATTTCCGATCCCGGCGCCAAGGCGGTGGCCGCCGTGCGCGCCGCCGGCTATCCGGTCGTGCCGCTGCCGGGGCCGAGCGCGGCCAGCGTTGCGCTGTCGGCGGCGGGGCTGGCCGACGAGCGCTTTCTGTTTGCCGGCTTTCTTCCTGCAAAAGTCGGCGCTCGCGGCACGGCGATCGCCGAGCTCGCGGTCGTGCCGGCGGCGCTGGTGTTCTACGAGGCGCCGCACCGCGTCGAGGAAACCGTCGCCGATCTCGCGGCAAGGCTGGAGCCGGCGCGCACCCTGGTGATCGCCCGCGAACTCACCAAGCATTTCGAGCAGATCGCCGTCATGCCGTTGCCCGAGGGACCCGCCTGGCTGGCCGCCGACGCCAACCGCCGCCGCGGCGAATTCGTGCTGATTGTCTCCGGCCCGCCGCCGCGCGAGGGACTGGACGCGGAAACCGAACGGGTGTTGAAGGCGCTGCTGGCCGAACTGCCGACGAAGCAGGCGGCCAAGCTCGCCGCCGAGATCACCGACCAGCCCAAGAACGCGCTTTACCAGCGGGCGCTGGAAATCAAGGGCGGGTAAAATTGCGACCATGCAAACGCTGACCATCGCCCGGCCCGACGACTGGCACCTGCACCTGCGCGACGGCGCGGCCATGGCGGCCGTGCTGCCGGACGCCGCGCGGCGTTTTGCCCGCGCCATCGTCATGCCCAATCTCAAGCCGCCGGTGACCACGGTCGAACTGGCGGACGCCTATCGCGGCCGGATTCTGGCCGCGCTGCCGGCGGGGATGCGCTTCGAGCCGCTGATGACGCTGTACCTCACCGACAACCTGCCGCCGGCCGAAATTGACGCAGCGAAGGCAAGCGGCTTCGTCCATGCGGTAAAGCTCTACCCGGCCGGCGCGACGACCAATTCGGATGCCGGCGTCACCGACCTGAAAAAGTGCGCGGCGACCCTGGCGCGCATGGAGACATTGAGCTTGCCGCTGCTGGTTCATGGCGAGGTGACCGATCCGGCCGTCGATGTTTTCGACCGCGAGGCCGTATTCATCGATCGCGTACTGCTGCCGCTGCTCAAGGATTTCCCCGGGCTGAAGCTGGTGCTCGAGCACATCACCACCACGGACGGCATCGACTTCGTCAAGACGCAGGGCGGCCGCGTCGCCGGCACGTTGACGGCCCACCATCTGCTATTGAATCGCAACGCCATGTTCGCTGGCGGCATGCGCCCGCATTACTACTGTCTGCCGGTGTTGAAGCGCGAGACGCATCGTCAGGCGCTGGTCGCCGCGGCCGTCTCGGGCAACCCCAAGTTCTTCCTCGGCACCGACTCGGCGCCGCATGGCAAGAGCACCAAGGAGGCCGCCTGCGGCTGCGCCGGCTGCTACACGGCACACGCCGGCATCGAGCTCTATGCCGAGGCCTTCGAGGCGGCCGGGGCGCTGGGGCGGCTGGAAGGCTTCGCCAGCCATTTCGGCCCCGATTATTATGGCCTGCCGCGCAACGCCGAGGCGATCACACTGGTGAAGGAGGCGTGGGCCGTGCCGGCCGCGCAGGCCTTTCTCGACAACGACACGCTGGTGCCGCTGCGCGCTGGCGAAACCGTGGCATGGAGGATGCAGCCTTGAGAACGATCATCCTGGTGGCGGTCGCCCTGCTGCTGGCGGGCTGCGAGTCGGACGGCGCCTCCTTCGCCATCAGCGGCAATACCCAGGCGCTCTCCGTCGTGCGCCACAAGGCCTATCCGGGCGCGGCGTGGGAACTGGCGCTGGTGGTGCGCAACGATCCGCTGTGCCAGCGCAAGCACCGCATGAAGGATGTCAGCGGCAACACCAAGGTTGAGCTCTACCAGCCGTCGCCGGGCGCCTGGATCCTGCGCCAGGGCAAGCGCTGGTACGTGACGGAGCTCAAGAGTTGCGGCTTCGAGCAGTTCAAGGAAGAGCCGCAACAGCCCGGCGACCTCGTCGGCACGTTCCTGACGCGCGACGGCAAGTTCGTGTTCGAGGCCGAGGCCAAGGCCAAGGCTCAGCCTGCCGCCGGTGGCTGATCTGCTGGCGCCACTGGCGCCGTTCAATTTGCTGCCCGGCGTGGCGCCAGCGCCGACTTTTTCATTGACTGCGCTGGCGACGGAGCGGGGCGTCGCGACCGGCGACGGCAAGCCGCTGCGCTTCGTCGCCCCCGGCGGCTCGACGCTGGCCTACGAGGAACGCGCCTGGCTTCACGGCGAAGTCGAGACCCGTCCCGACAACTGGCACGACGCCTACAACGCGCTGGTGTGGCTGGCCTTTCCGCAAGCCAAGGCGGCTCTCAACCGCAAGCACTACTTGACCATGACGACGCGCCGCGCCTCCGCGTGCAAGGGTCGCGGTCGCCTGCGCGACGCGCTGACCCAGTTCGACGAATGCGGCCTGGTCGTGGCCAGCACCGACATGTCGCTGTGGGACGGTATCCGCGCCCACCGCTGGCGCGAGGTTTTCGCCGGACGACGCGCGGAAGTGAAAATGAAAATGCGTTTCTTCGTATTCGGTCACGCCAGCATGGATAGCCTGCGCGCGTCGTTTGTCGGGCTCACCGCCAAGGCGTTGTGCATGGGTGTTGATGACACGTGGTTTGACCGGGATGCCGATGCGCAACGGGCCGACGTCGATACCTGGTTGGCCGAGCAATTCGACGATGCTGGCGAGTCATTCAGTCGCGCGTTCCAGCCGATTCCGCTGCTGGGAATCCCCGGCGTAACTCCGGAAAACGAAAACCCTGCCTACTACGACGACACCCGGCAATTTCGCCCCAAGCGTCTACAATGCGACCCGGAAGTCCGCCAGGCAGCCGCGGCACCGCAAGGTGTCGAGGAAAGTCCGGGCCCCATAGAGCAGGATGCCGGCTAACGGCCGGGCGCCGCGAGGCGACAGACAGTGCAACAGAAAGATACCGCCGATGGCTTCGCCTGACTTTGACGCCGCAAGACGGCAAAGTCCCTCTTGAGTGAGCAGGGCGGGGATCAGGCAAGGGTGAAATGGTGGCGTGGCGTGTGCCGTCGCGAAAGCGACGGTGCGAGACGCGCCGGGGCCGCGCAAGCGGTCACGAGGTAAGAGCTCACCGCGGACGTGGTAACACGGACGGCATGGCAAACCTCATCCGGGGCAAGGCCAAATAGGGGAGCATTGGCGTGGCTCGCGCTGCTCCCGGGTAGGCTGCTTGAGCCTGTCGGCAACGGCAGGCCCAGAGGAATGGCTGCCAGGCTGTCGCAAGACAGTCCCACAGAACCCGGCTTATCGGCGGACTTCCACTATTCCGCTAGGCATCAAGATCTTGAACCCAGGCCAGGGCTTCGGTCAGGCAGGTGTTCAGGATGTGCTGGTTGAGTTCGCCGATGCGCACGAGCGTCAACTCGCAGCCGAGCATGTTGTTGTCGTCATAGTATTCGATCAACAGCAGTAGTTGTCCGAGCGGGCCGCCATAATCGCCGACGGCTTCCGCGACCTCGGGCGAGAGGGCAATCTGCGCGAGCACCTCGCACATCGGGACCCGCAGCGCCGCGGGCATCAGCGACATTACGCCGACGATGAAGGCGCTGTCGAGCATGGCACGTTCGCCGGGATGGCGGCGCTGCACCAGCAGCTCGATCATGCGGCCGCGCATGGCGGCGTGCAGCATCAGCGGGTTGGTGGCAAGGCTGCCGCCGCTGCCGCGGAACAGCAGCAGGTGCAGCCAGCGCAAGAGCTGGCGGCGGCCGAGCAGGGTGATCGCCTGCGCGATCGAGCCGACGGGACTGCGCAGCCCCATGGCGGCCGAGTTGACGACGCGCAGCAGGTTCATGGTCAGCGCCGGGTCGCCCTTGAATGCGTTTTCAATGCTGTGGGTTTCGACATCGGTCGATACCAGATTGACGATGCGCAGCAGTCCCTGGGTGGTCGGATCGAGCCTGCGGCCTTCCTCGATCAGCGGGCGAGCGAAATAGTAGCCCTGGAAATACTGGAAGCCCTGCTGGCCGCACCACTCGGCTTGCTCGACGGTTTCGACCTTGGCCGCGAGAAGCTTGCGCGCGTGGCTGTTCAGCTTCGCCGCGACCGTCGCCACCTGATCGGCCGTGGCGTGGGCAACGTCGATCTTGATATAGCTGGCAAGGTCGAGCAGCGCGGCGGCGGGGAGGGGGTCGCGCGGATCGAGTCCGACCGCGAATTCATAGCCCCGCGCGCGCAGATCGAGGTAGCGGGCCAGCATCGCCTCGTTCGCCTGCGGGGCCACCTCGAGCACCACCTGATCGGCAGGCAGCATCTCGACGGCGTCGGAGTCGAGAAAGCTCGGATCGACATTGACGAAGGCTTTGAGGTCGCGCAGCGCCGCGGCGATGCCGAACTCGGTGAAGGCCGTGCAGATGACCTGTGCCGTGGCACTCGCCGCCGAATCGAAGTGGGCCGTCTCGTCACCCCCGTGGGCGCGGAACAGCAATTCGTAGCCGATGACGGTGTGCGTGGTGTCGAGAATCGGCTGGCGGCCGAGAAAGATGGCCTCGGAAGAGAGCGGGGTCACGGCTCCGCCTTCCGAAGGGCCGTCCCGAGGAAGGTAGCGCCCCGCGTAGGGGCGGCGAGCAAGGTGAGCGTGGGGGTCATCTTTCATCCGGTTGGAATACCCCGAACTTTACCGTCTCGCCCAGTCGCTGACCAGCACGTTTGCCATGTCTTGGCGCTGGCGCTACCGGTCACGGGATCTTTTGAGGTTAAGATTTTACTTTTGAATGACGCTCTATCTACCTTGTTTTATATGGGTATTATTTTTGTAGGGTTACACCGAAAGTCAGCCTAAGTCCTTGTTGCGGCAGAAAAATCCCGCAATTTCCCCTTGACCCACCCAAAAAACATCCGTAGAGTGGGAAGAAGTGGGGAAAAGTGGGGGAATCGGATGTTTCAGGGCGCGGCGGCACTCAATCTCGATGCGAAAGGGCGGATGGCGATTCCGGCCCGGCATCGCGACGCTCTGGCCAAGGCTGGCGAGGGTCGCCTGGTCCTCACTGCCCATCCGCATCGCTGCCTGCTGCTGTATCCCGAGCCGGCGTGGGAGCCGATCCGCGCCAAGATTCTTGCCGCGCCCAGTCTTGAAGTGCAGTCCGCCATGCTGCGTCGCCTGCTGGTGGGCTTTGCCGTCGACATGGAGATGGACGCCGCCGGCCGCTTGCTGCTGCCGCCGGAGTTGCGGCACTACGCCGGGCTGGAGAAAGGCGTCTGGCTGGTAGGTCAGGGCAACGGCTTCGAGATCTGGTCGGATGCCGGTTGGCAGGCGCAACAGGAAACCATCTTCGCCCAAGGCGACAAGCTGCTGCCGCCAGGTCTGGCGGACCTGGCGCTGTAATAAATGGCCCCCCACGCCCGCATCCCCCAAGGGGACTTCCTCCGGGGCGAACCTGGCTTATGTCCCCGGCGCAGCCGGGGCCGGTATCCCTTGCGGACGCCGCCCCCCCCCCCAGAAGGGGGCAAGCCGTGCATGCCCTCTTGGGGCGGCCCGGCGAGGGCATGAATGGCTTCAGTCCATGTCAGCGTCCTCCTCAGCGAAGCCGTGGAGGCGCTGGCGGTGAAAGCGGAGGGTGCCTACGTCGATGCGACCTTCGGCCGCGGTGGCCACAGCCGCGAAATCCTGCGGCAACTGGGGCCGGCGGGCCGGCTGCTGGCACTGGATCGCGATCCGGCGGCGGTTGCCGCGGCCGGCGCAATTTCCGATACGCGTTTTGCCATCGCCCATGCGCCCTTCAGCGAACTCGGGCCGATGCTCGATGCGCGCGGGATGACGCAGGTCGATGGTGTGCTGCTGGACTTGGGGGTGTCGTCGCCGCAACTGGACGATGCCGACCGGGGCATGAGTTTTCGTTTCGATGCGCCGCTGGACATGCGCATGGATACGACGAGGGGGGAGACCGCGGCGGATTTTCTGGCGCGGGCCGATGAGCGGGAAATCGAGGAGGTAATCAGGGACTATGGCGAAGAACGGTTTGCTCATGCGATTGCAAAGGCGGTTGTTGCTGCTCGGCGCGAACACTGTATTTCAGGGACACGACAGCTTGCCGCGCTCGTGGAGAAAGCCGTCCGCACGCGCGAGCCGGGCCAGCATCCGGCGACGCGCAGCTTTCAGGCTCTACGGATTTACGTCAATCGGGAGCTTGAGGAGCTGTCGCTAGTCCTGCCGGAGTGCGTTGAAAGATTGACGCCGGGAGGCCGCTTGGTGGTGATCGGTTTCCACTCGCTCGAAGACCGTATCGTCAAGCGCTTCCTGCGCGACGAGGCGACGCCGCGCCAGCCGCCGAAGGGCGTGCCGGTGCGCGCCGCCGACCTGCCGCCGGTGCGCCTGCGCCTGGTCGGCAAGGCGGTGCGGCCGTCGGCGGTGGAAGTGGCGGCCAATCCGCGTTCGCGTAGCGCGGTGATGCGCGTGGCCGAGAGAGTGTAGGCGTGGTCAAGCTGAACCTGCTTCTGCTGTTCGTCGCGGTGATCTGCGCCCTGGCGGCCGTGTCGTCGAGCCATCGCGCGCGCAAGCTTTTCATCGGGCTGGAAAACGAGCAGAAGCGCATGCGCGACCTCGATATCGAGTGGAGCCAGCTGCAGCTCGAGCAGAGCACCTGGGCCAATCATGCGCGGGTCGAGAAAATCGCCCGCGACAAGCTGGCCATGCGGCCGCCGGCCGCCGGCCGCGTCGTTTCGGTGGATATGCAGTGAGACTCAAGTTCGCCCACAGCCCCCTGCTGTCGCAGCCCCTGCCGGCCTGGCGCGCGCGGCTGCTGCAGGGCCTGCTGCTGGCCGCCTTCGTTGCCTTGGTCGGCCGCTCGCTGTTCCTGCAGGGCATCAACAACGACTTCCTGCAGAAGAAGGGCGAGTCGCGCTATGAGCGCGTCATCGAGATCTCGGCGACGCGCGGCCGCATCCTCGATCGTCATGGCGACGTGCTGGCCGTGAGCACGCCGGTCAAGTCGGTCTGGGCCATTCCCGAGGACGCCAGGCTTTCCCCCGCCCAGGCGCGCGCGCTGGCGCCGCTGCTCGACATGGACGTGCGCGAGCTCAACCACAAGCTTGCCTCGGAGAAGGACTTCGTCTTTCTGAAGCGCCAGATTCCGCCGGAGCAGGCCGACCGCATCGCCGCGCTCGAACTGCCGGGCATCCACCAGCAGCGCGAATACCGCCGCTACTACCCGGCCGGCGACGTCACGGCCCATGTGATTGGCTTCACTGGCATCGAGGACGCCGGCCAGGAAGGCGTCGAACTTGCGCTGAACCAGCAGCTCTCCGGCAAGCCCGGCTCGCGCCGCGTGATCAAGGACCGCCGCGGCCAGATCGTCGAGGATGTCGAGAGCATCAGTGCGCCGATCGAGGGACGCGACGTGAATCTTGCGCTCGACGCCAAGATCCAGTACCTGGCCTATTCGCATCTCAAACAGTCCATTACCGAAAACAAGGCCAAGGCCGGCGGCATCGTCGTGCTCGACGCCCGGAGCGGCGAGATTCTCGCCCTGGCCAACCTGCCGACCTATAACCCCAACAACCGCGTCAAGCTCGCCGGTGCGCAGCTGCGCAACCGCGTTTTCACCGATACCTTCGAGCCCGGCTCGACCATGAAGCCCTTCACCGCCGCGCTGGCGCTGGAGAAAGGCAAGTTCCGTTTCGACACCCCAATCCAGACCGCGCCGGGCAAGCTCACCATCGGCTCGGCGACGATTTCCGATGCCCATGTCCATGGCGTGCTGACGGTGGCGGAGGTGATCCAGAAATCGTCCAACGTCGGCATTTCCAAGATTGCGCTGACCTTCCCGCCGCAAGAGATGTGGACCATGTTCGACAGCATGGGTTTCGGCCATCCGCTCAATCTGGGCTTCCCCGGCGAAGTCGGCGGCCGCCTGCGTCCGGCGAAAAACTGGCGTCCCATCGAGCAGGCCACCATGTCCTACGGCCACGGCATTTCGGTGACGCTGATCCAGCTGGCGCGCGCCTACATGGCTTTCGCCCGTGACGGCGATCTGGCGCCGCTCTCGCTGACGCGCCTTGAGACCAGCGCGACGACAGGGCAAAGCGTCTTCTCCGCCCAGACCGCGCGCGAGGTGCGCGCCATGCTCGAACTCGCCGTGCAGGCCGGCGGCACCGCGCCCAAGGCGCAGATTCCCGGCTACCGCGTCGCCGGCAAGACCGGCACGGCCCACAAGATCGAGGGCGGCGCCTATGCCGACAAGTATGTGTCATCGTTCGTCGGCTTCGCCCCGGTTTCCGATCCGCGCCTGATCGTCGCCGTGATGATCGACGAGCCTTCGGCCGGCAAGCACTTCGGCGGCGATGTCGCCGCGCCGGTATTCGCGCAGGTCATGGCGGGCGGCCTGCGCACGCTGGGCGTGGCGGCCGACGCGCCGCTCAAGCCGCTGCAGATGGCGGCCGTGCCTAAGGAAATCCGGTGAGCGGCGTGGCCATGACGATTCTCGAACAACTCGAACGGCAGGGAGTGAAGGCGACAAGCCTCTGCGCCGACTCGCGCGCGGTACGTCCGGGCGATGTCTTCGTGGCGATGCAGGGCCACCGTGTCGATGGTCGCGACTACATCGACGCGGCGGTCGAGCGCGGCGCCGCCGCGGTGATCGCCGAGCCTGGTGGAAAAGTCGGCGCTGGCGGGACGGCGTTCGTCGAAGTGGAACGCCTCGACCGTCTTGCCGGCGACATCGCAAATCTGGTCTATGGCCGTCCATCGGAACGGCTGTGGCTGGCCGGCGTCACCGGCACCAACGGCAAGACCTCGGTGTCGCAATGGATCGCCCAGGCCATGAACGCCCGGGACTGCAAGTGCGCCGTTGTCGGCACGCTCGGCAACGGCTTCCCGGGCGCCTTGGCGGAAAGCGCCAACACCACGCCCGACGCCATCGCCCTGCATCGCGCGCTGGCCGGCTATCTCGAACAGGGCGCCGTGGCCTGCGCCATGGAGGTTTCTTCCATCGGCCTCGACCAGGGACGTGTCAACGGCGTGAACTTCGACGTCGCCGTGTTCACCAACCTCACCCGCGACCACCTCGAGTACCACGGCAGCATGGCAGCCTACGGCGAGGCCAAGGCCAGGCTGTTCGAGACGGCTGGACTCGAAGCGGCGGTGATCAACCTCGACGACGCCTTCGGCCGCGAACTCGCGGCTCGACTCAAAGGGCGCGTGCGCACCATCGGCTACACGCTCGAAGATCGCGTTGGTACCGACGCAGTACTCGCCGGCCGCAATCTCGAAATGACCGCGACGGGGCTGGCCTTCGAGCTCGCCGGCGTGCCCGGCGTGCGTTTTGCCGCACCGCTGATCGGGCGCTTCAATGCATCCAACCTGCTGGCCGTGATCGGCGCGTTGCTCGCCGGCGACGAGAAGCTTGAAGATGTCGCCGCGGTGCTGCCGCGGCTGCGCCCGCCGCCGGGACGCATGCAGGCGCTGGGCGGCGTGCATGAGCCGCTGGTGGTGGTGGACTACGCTCACTCGCCCGACGCACTGGAAAAGGCGCTGACCACATTGCGCGAAACCGCGCAGGCGCGCGGCGGCAAGCTCGTCTGCGTCTTCGGCTGCGGCGGCGACCGCGACGCCGGCAAGCGGCCGCAGATGGGCGAGATCGCCGAACGGCTGGCCGACCGCGTGATCGTCACCAGCGACAACCCGCGCTCCGAATCGCCCGACGCCATCATCGCGGCGATCCTCGACGGCATGAAGCAGCCGGCCGAGGTCGAGAGCGACCGCGCCGTGGCTATAGAGGCAGCCGTGGCCGAAGCCGATGTCCGCGATGTGATCCTGCTCGCCGGCAAGGGCCACGAGCCCTATCAGGAGATCGGAGGCGTGCGCCATGCCTTCTCCGATGTCGAGGCCGCAAAGTCGGCGCTGGCGGGACGGCGCGGGGTGCAGCCATGATGCGCCTGTCGCAGGCGGCGGCGTCACTCGGCGTTCCCCACCAGGGCGTTGACGCCGAATTCCTGGCCGTCGGCACCGACTCCCGCGCCGTGACGCCCGGCATGCTCTTCGTTGCGCTCAAGGGCGAGCGCTTCGACGGCCACGACTACGTGCGCGAGGTTCTCGCGGCCGGCGCGGCCGGCGCGATGGTCGAGCGCGGCTGGGCGGCGGCGAATCCCGATCTGCCGCTGATTCCGGTCATCGACACGCGCGAGGCGCTGGGCCAACTGGCGGCCAACTGGCGCAGCCGCTACACCATTCCCCTGCTCGGCATCACCGGCAGCAACGGCAAGACCACGGTCAAGGAAATGTGCGCCGCCATATTGCGCCGCCACCTCGGCGCGGACGCGGTGCTGGCCACCCAGGGCAACCTCAACAACGACATCGGTCTGCCGCTGACACTGCTCCGCTTGCGTGCCGGCCATCGCGCCGCCGTGATCGAGATGGGCATGAACCATCCGGGCGAGATCGCCTATCTGACGCGGCTGGCACGGCCCACCGTGGCGTTGGTCAACAACGCGCAGCGCGCGCATCTCGAAGGACTGGGCACGCTGACCGAGGTGGCGCGCGCCAAGGGCGAGATCTTCGCGGGCCTGGAGTCGAAGGGCGTGGCGGTTATCAACGCCGACGACCCGCATGCACCGCTGTGGCGCGAACTCTGCGCGGGACGGACGGTCAGCGCCTTCGGCCTGACGCAGGCGGCCGACGTCCGTGGTCGCTGGCTGCCGCGCGGCTTCGCCGGCCGCCTCGAACTGGAGACCGCGGCGGGGAGCGCGGCGGTCGAACTGGCGGTGCCGGGCGAGCACAACGCCCGCAATGCCGTGGCGGCGGCAGCCACCTGCCTGGCGGCCGGCGTGCCGCTGGAGGTCATCGGCGCCGCCCTCGCCGGCTATGCCGGCATCAAGGGCCGGCTGCAGCGCCGCGCCGGACTGAACGGCGCGACGGTTATCGACGATACCTACAACGCCAATCCCGACTCGATGCGCGCCGCCATCGACGTGCTGGCCGGCGTGCCGGGCAAGCGCATCCTGGTGATGGGCGACATGGGCGAGGTCGGCGAGGCGGCGGCGCAATTCCACGACGAAATCGGCGGCCATGCCAAGAGCCGCGGCATCGAACGGCTGTTCGCGCTCGGCGCGCTGTCGCGCGATGCCGCGCACAATTTCGGCGAGGGGGCGCGGCATTTCGAAAGCGTCGAGGCGCTGATCCAGGCATTGCGGCCGGAGTTGCTTGCGTCCACGACCGTGCTGGTCAAGGGCTCGCGCTTCATGCGCATGGAGCGCGTGGTCGAAGCCATCGAGGAGAAATCGAATGCTGCTTGAGTTGTTCCAATGGCTGGCCCAGGACATCCGCGCCTTCAACGTGTTCAGCTACATCACGCTGCGCGCGGTGCTGGCGACGATGACGGCGCTGACCATCTCCTTCATCGCCGGCCCGGCGGTGATCCGCTGGCTCGCCGCCAAGAAGATCGGCCAGTCGGTGCGCGACGACGGCCCGCGGACCCACCTGGTCAAGGCCGGCACGCCGACCATGGGCGGCGCGCTGATCCTGATTTCGCTCGGCATCGCCACGCTGCTGTGGGCCGACCTGTCCAACCGCTTCGTCTGGATCGTGCTGATCGTGACGCTGGGCTACGGCGCGGTCGGCTGGGTCGACGACTGGCGCAAGGTGGTCTATCGCAACCCGGACGGCCTCTCGGCGCGGTCCAAGTTCTTCTGGCAGTCGCTGATCGGCCTCGTCGCCGCCATCTATATCGCCTTCTCGATTTCCGCGCCCAACAACGAGAAGGTGGTCCAGCTCTTCTTCCAGTGGGTGGCCAGCGGCTTCACCCTCGAACTGCCGGCGAAAACCGATCTCATCGTGCCCTTCTTCAAGAGCGTCACCTACCCGCTCGGCATGTTCGGCTTCATCCTGCTGACCTACTTCGTCATCGTCGGCGCCAGCAATGCGGTGAACCTCACCGACGGCCTCGACGGCCTGGCCATCATGCCGACGGTGATGGTCGGCGCGGCGCTCGGCCTCTTCGCCTATGTCGCCGGTCATGCCGGCTTCTCCAAGTACCTGCTGCTGCCCTACATCCCGGGGGCCGGAGAGCTCATGGTGTTCTGCGGCGCGCTGGCCGGCGCGGGACTGGGCTTCCTCTGGTTCAACGCCTACCCGGCGGAGGTCTTCATGGGCGACGTCGGCGCGCTGGCGCTGGGCGCGGCGCTGGGCGCGGTGGCGGTGATTGCGCGCCAGGAAATCGTCTTCTTCATCATGGGCGGCGTCTTCGTCGCCGAGACGGTGTCGGTGATGCTGCAGGTCGGCTGGTTCAAGTACACCAGGAAGCGTTACGGCGTCGGCCAGCGCATCCTGCTGATGGCGCCGCTGCATCACCACTTCGAGCAGACCGGCTGGAAGGAAACCCAGGTCGTGGTGCGCTTCTGGATCATCACCATCCTGCTGGTGCTGTTCGGGTTGTCGACACTGAAGATTCGATGAAAAGCATTCACCACGAAGACACGAAGGGCGCGAAGAAAGGCCGAAGGGAATGGGTTTCCTTGGCGCCCTTCGTGTCTTCGTGGTTCAAGATTTCATGCGGTTGAACGACAAACACGTTCTGGTGCTCGGCCTCGGCGAATCGGGGCTGGCGATGGCGCAATGGTGCGGGCGCAACGGCGCCACCGTGCGCGTCGCCGACACCCGCGCCGCACCGCCCTGTCTGGACGAACTGCGCCGCCGTGCCGCCAGTCCCACGGGGATTTCCTTCGGTCACGCCGACTTTCGTCCGGGCGAGTTCGCAAAGAGCCTGCTCGACGGCATCGACCTCGTCGCGCTCTCGCCGGGGCTGTCGCCCGGCTTGCTGGTGCTGATCCATGCCCGCGCCCAGGGTATCCCCGTGGTCGGCGAAATCGATCTGTTCGCGCACGGCCTGCGCGCACTGGGTGTGCGCGGGAACACCCGCGTGATCGCCATCACCGGCACCAACGGCAAGACCACCACCACGGCGCTCGCCGGCCACCTCTGCCGCGTCGCCGGCAAGGTCACCGGCGTGGCCGGCAACATCTCGCCCTCGCTGCTTTCGGCGCTGATGGCCTGCCAGGACGCCGGAAAATTGCCGGATATCTGGGTGCTGGAACTGTCGAGCTTCCAGCTCGAGACCCTGCAAAGCCTCGATGCCGACGCCGCCACGGTGCTCAATATTTCCGACGATCACCTCGATCGCTACATCGATCTCGACGACTATACCGCCGCCAAGGCGCGAATCTTTGCGGGGCACGGTGTCCAGGTACTCAACCGCCAGGACGCGCGGGTCAAGCGCATGGCGATTCCGGGCCGACCGCTGATCACCTTCGGTCTCGACGCGCCCGGCGATGCCGCCGACTTCGGCCTGCGCGACAACAAGGGCGAGCCGTGGATCGTGCAGGGCGACAGGTTCCTGCTACCGGTGTCGCAACTGCCGCTCAGCGGCCTGCACAATGCCGCCAATGCCATGGCGGCGCTGGCGCTGTGCGCCGCCATCGATGCGCATGACGGCCTCGACGCCGTGGCGCTGCTGCCGGGGCTGCGCGAGTTTCGCGGGCTGCCGCATCGCGTCGAGCGCGTTGCCGAAATCTGCGGCGTCACCTGGTTCGACGATTCCAAGGGTACCAACGTCGGCGCGACGGTGGCTGCCCTCGAAGGCATTGGCGGCCAGATGGCCGCCCCGAATAGTCGCCTCCCTCCCCCGGGGAGGGAGGTTGGGAGGGAGGGCTCTTCCGGGGGACCTTGCGGTCGGCCCGACCGCAAGGTCGTGGTGATTCTCGGTGGTGACGGCAAGGGCCAGGACTTTTCACCGCTCAAGCCGGCCATCGCCCGTCACGCCCGCGCCGTGGTGTTGATCGGCCGCGATGGGCCGAAAATCGCCGAGGCGATCGCCGGTTGTGGCGTGCCCGTCCACGGCGCGTCGGACATGGACGAAGCCGTGCGCGTCGCCGCGCGGGCCGCATGGGCCGGCGACGCCGTGCTGCTGTCGCCGGCCTGCGCCAGCTTCGACATGTTTCGCAACTACGAGCACCGCGCGCAGGTTTTCGTCGCGGCGGTGAACGGGCTGGAAAAAGAATGAGCGCCGTATTCACCTCCAATCGCCGCCCGACCCTGGCGCAGGGCGCGCCGGCCGAGCTCGATCCGCTGCTGCTGTGGCCGGCGTTGGGCCTCTTGATGTTCGGCCTGGTGATGGTGTATTCGGCTTCGATCGCCACGGCCGAGGGCAGCCGCTTCACCGGCAACCAGGCCAGCTACTTCCTGGTGCGTCACGCCGTCTTTCTCGCCGTCGGCCTCGTCGCCGGCCTGGTTGCCTTCCAGGTTCCGCTGCGGCTGTGGCAGCAGGCGGCGCCCTGGCTGTTCATGGCGGGCGTCGCGCTGCTGGTGATCGTGCTGATTCCCCATGTCGGTCGCTCCGTGAATGGCGCCCAGCGCTGGCTGCCGCTGGGCCCGGTCAGCCTTCAGCCTTCGGAATTGATGAAACTCTTCGTCGTCCTCTATGCCGCCGACTACACGACGCGCAAGCTCGCCGAAATGGGTTCCTTCCGCCGCGGCTTCGTGCCCATGGCGCTGGTGATGGTGCTGGTCGGCGCATTGCTGCTGCGCGAACCGGATTTCGGCGCCTTCGTCGTCATCGTCGCCATCGCCTTCGGCGTCCTCTTTCTCGGCGGCATCAACGCG
The DNA here is from genome assembly GCA_030691075.1 of Sulfurisoma sp. Classification (GTDB taxonomy): domain Bacteria; phylum Pseudomonadota; class Gammaproteobacteria; order Burkholderiales; family Rhodocyclaceae; genus Sulfurisoma. Next base: position 47,417 of record JAUYFI010000022.1, read on the forward strand.
CGGCTGTTCGCGGTGCTGATCGGCGTCATGGCCGTCGCCTTCGTCGTGCTGATCCTGACCTCGCCTTATCGGCTCGAGCGCATCACAAGCTACATGGATCCATGGAAGGACGCTTTCGGCCGCGGCTACCAGCTTTCGCACGCGCTGATCGCCTTCGGTCGCGGCGAGTGGTTCGGCGTGGGCCTGGGCGCCAGCGTCGAGAAGCTGTTTTACCTGCCGGAAGCCCACACCGACTTTCTGCTGGCGGTGATCGCCGAGGAACTCGGCTTCTTCGGCGTCCTCGCCGTCGTTGTCATGTTCGCGCTGGTGGTGCAGCGCGCCTTCGCCATCGGCCGCCAGGCGCTGATCCTCGACCGCGTTTTCGCCGGTCTCGCCGCCCAGGGCGTCGGCCTCTGGATCGGCGTGCAGGCCTTCATCAACATGGGCGTGAACATGGGCCTCTTGCCGACCAAGGGTCTGACGCTGCCGCTGATGAGCTTCGGCGGCTCGGGCATCCTCGCCAACTGCGTGGCGCTGGCCGTGTTGCTCCGCGTCGACTGGGAGAATAGACAGCTCATGCGGGGGGTGTCGGTGTGAGCAAGACCCTCCTCGTCATGGCGGGCGGCACGGGGGGGCACATCTTTCCGGGTCTCGCGGTGGCCGACGCACTGCGCGAACAGGGCTGGCGCGTGGTGTGGATGGGCAATCCGGATGGCATGGAGGCGCGGCTGGTGCCGGAACGCGGCTACGAGATGGCCTGGGTGCGCTTCGCGGCGCTGCGCGGCAAGGGCATCGTGCGCAAGCTGCTGCTGCCCTTCGACCTGCTGCGCGCCTTCGCCCGGGCATCGAGCGAACTCAAGCGCATCCGCCCGGACGTCGTGCTCGGCATGGGCGGTTTCGTCACCTTTCCCGGCGGCATGATGGCGGTGTTGAAGGGAATCCCGCTGGTGCTGCACGAGCAGAACTCCGTGGCCGGCCTGGCCAACCGCGTGCTGGCTTTTGTTGCCGACCGCATCCTCACCGGCTTTCCCGGCGCGCTGAAGAAGGGAGACTGGGTCGGCAATCCCGTGCGTACGGAAATCGCCTTGCTGCCGGAGCCGACTTTGCGTTATCGCGAGCGCGAACGCCGCGGCGATCCACCTCATTTGCTGGTGGTCGGGGGCAGTCTCGGTGCCGCGGCGCTCAACGAAGCCGTGCCGCGGGCGCTGGCCCTGCTGCCGGAAGGCGAGCGGCCCGAGGTGCTGCATCAGGCCGGCGAGAAGCACATCGATTCACTGCGCGATATTTACTCGCGTGCCGGCGTCACGGCGAATCTCGTGCCCTTCATCGAGGACATGGCCGGCGCCTACGCCTGGGCCGATCTGGTGATCTGCCGCGCCGGGGCGCTCACCGTCGCCGAGCTGGCCGCCGCGGGCGTCGCCAGCGTCCTCGTGCCCTTCCCGCACGCGGTGGACGATCACCAGACCGGCAACGCGCGCTTCCTCGCCAATGCCGGCGCGGCGATCCTGCTGCCGCAGGCCGAGTTGACGCCCGAGCGGCTGGCGCTGATCCGCAACATGAATCGCGACCAGCTGCTGCAAATGGCGGAGATGGCGCAGTCGCTGGCGAAACCGGACGCGACCGCCGCGGTCGCGAATGTTTGCAAGGAGTTGGTCCGATGAAACACAAAGTGCGCCGCATTCATTTCATAGGCGTCGGCGGTTCCGGCATGAGCGGCATCGCCGAGGTGCTGGCCAACCAGGGCTATGAAGTCTCCGGTTCCGATCTCACCGAGTCCGCCACGACGCGGCGTCTCGCCGCGCAGGGTGTGCGCGTGGCGATCGGCCACGCCGCCGACAACGTCGCCGGCGCCGACGCCGTGGTGGTGTCGACGGCGGTGAAGGACGACAACCCGGAGGTGATCGCCGCGCGCTCCCGCCACCTGCCCATCGTGCCGCGGGCGCAGATGCTGGCCGAGCTGATGCGCCTCAAGCAGGGCATCGCCATCGCCGGCACCCACGGCAAGACCACGACCACCAGCCTGGTCGCCAGTTGCCTGGCCGAGGGCGGCATCGACCCGACCTTCGTCATCGGCGGCCGCCTCAATTCCGCCGGCGCCAATGCGCGGCTCGGCGCCGGCGAGTTCCTCGTCGCCGAGGCCGACGAGTCCGATGCTTCGTTTCTGTTCCTGTCGCCGGTGGTGTCGGTGGTGACCAACATCGACGCCGACCACATGGAGACCTACGGCCACGACTTCGGCCGGCTCAAGCAGGCCTTCGTCGATTTCCTCCATCGCCTGCCCTTCTACGGCGTGGCCGTGCTCTGTACCGACGACGCCAACGTGCGTGAGATCCTGCCGCGCGTGGCCAAGCAGGTGGTGACCTACGGCATCGACGAGCCGGCGAACTTTCGCGCCGAGAACGTGCGCGCGGAAGGCAGCGTCATGAAGTTCGACTGCGTCCGCACCAACGGCAGCATTTCGCGCCTGGCCGTCACGCTCAACCTGCCCGGCCGCCACAACGTACTCAATGCGCTGGCGGCGATCGCGGTGGCCACGGAAGTCGGCGTTGGCGACACGGCGATCGTCAAGGCCCTGGCCGAGTTCAAAGGCGTCGACCGCCGCTTCCAGCGCCATGGCGAGATAGCGGCAAAAGACGGCGGCCGCTTCACCCTGATCGACGACTACGGCCACCACCCGGTCGAGATGGCCGCGACCATCGCCGCCGCCCGCGGCGCCTTCCCCGGCCGCCGTCTGGTGCTGGCCTTCCAGCCGCACCGCTACACCCGCACCCGCGACTGCTTCGAGGACTTCGTCAAGGTGCTCGCGGGCGCGGACGCGCTGCTGCTGGCCGAGGTCTACGCGGCGGGCGAGGCACCCATCGTTGCCGCCGACTCGCGCGCCCTCACGCGCGCCTTGCGCGTCGCCGGCAAGATCGAGCCGGTGTTCGTCGCGGATATCGCGGCCATGGCGGACGCCATCCTCGAGGCGGCGCGCGACGGCGACGTCGTCATCACCATGGGCGCGGGTTCCATCGGCGGCGTGCCGGGAATGTTGAGCAATGGCTGAGTTTTCATTGAAATTCGAGCGCAGCGAGCATGCAGGCTCCCCTCCCGAGAGGGAAGGTCGCGAGAGCGACGTTTGCGATTGGGCGGGGCCGGGGGTGGGCGGGCCATTGGGCCTTAGAGGTTCGTTCCGCAGGAACGAACCCATGGCGGGCCACGTCTCGTGGCGCGCCGGCGGCGCGGCGGCGCATGCCTATTTTCCGGCCGATCTGGCCGACCTCGCCGCCTGCCTCGCGCAACTGCGCCACGACGAGCCGCTGATGATCGTCGGCCTCGGCTCCAACCTGCTGGTGCGCGACGGCGGCTACGACGGCACGGTGGTGTTCACCCACGGCGCGCTGAAGACGCTCCGACTCGAAGCCGACGGCACGATCTATGTCGAGGCCGGCGTCGCCAGTCCGAAGGTCGCGCGCTTCGCCGCCAGCTTCGATCTGACGGGGGCGGAATTCCTCGCCGGCATTCCCGGCACCGTCGGCGGCGCCCTGGCCATGAACGCCGGTTGTTACGGCGGCGAGACCTGGAGCTTCGTCGAGCGCGTGCTGATGCTCGACCGTCGCGGCGAGCTGGTCGGGCGCACCCGCGAGGATTTTGCCATCGGCTACCGCCATGTCGGCCTCAAGCAGGCCAGCGACGAGATCTTCGTCGCCGCTTGGCTGCGCTTCCCCGCCGGCGACGGCGCCGCGGCGCGCGAGCGCATCGCCGCGCTGCTGGAAAAGCGCATGGCCACGCAGCCGCTGCAACTGCCCAACGCCGGTTCGGTGTTCCGCAATCCGCCCAATGACCACGCGGCGCGACTGATCGAGGCGGCCGGCTTGAAGGGATGCGCCATCGGCGGCGCGCGCGTGTCCGAAAAGCATGCGAATTTCATCGTTAATCCGGACGGCGCCGCCACCGCCGCCGAGATAGAAACACTTATTGGCCAGGTTCAGGCGCGTGTGAAGGAAATGTTCGGCATCGAATTGGTGAGGGAAGTCCGTATCGTGGGGGCAAGTCTCTGATGCAGCACGACTTCGGCAAGGTCGCGGTAATGCTCGGCGGCGAGTCGGCCGAGCGCGCCGTCTCGCTCAAGAGCGGCGCGGCGGTGCTCGCCGCGTTGCTGCGCGCCGGCGTAGACGCCCATGCCTTCGATCCGGCGGAAAAGCCGCTGGCCGCGCTCAAGGACGAGGGCTATGCCTGCGTCTTCATCGCCCTGCACGGTCGCGGCGGCGAAGACGGCTGTATGCAGGGTGCTCTGGAATTGATGAAGATTCCCTATACCGGCAGCGGCGTGCTGGCCTCGGCGCTGGGGATGGACAAGTGGCGCAGCAAGCTGGCCTGGCGCGCGGCGGGAATCCCCGTTCCCGATTTCGCGGTGATCGATGCCGGGTCGGACTTCGCCGCGGTCGAGCGGCAACTCGGCCTGCCGCTGTTCGTCAAGCCGGCGTGCGAGGGTTCGAGCATCGGCATCAGCAAGGTCAAGACGCCGGGCGGCCTGCGCGCCGCCCGGGAACTGGCGGCGAAATACGACAAGGTGGTGCTGGCCGAGCGCTTCGTCGACGCCGGCGAATACACCGTCGGCATACTCGCCGGCCAGGCGTTGCCGGTGATCCGCATCGTGCCGGCGACCGAGTTCTACGATTTCGAGGCCAAGTACGAGCGCGCCGACACCCAGTACCGCATTCCCTCCGGACTGACCGCCGAACAGGAAAGCGGGATGCGGACCCTGGCGCTGCGCGCCTTCGACGTTCTGGGCGGCCGCGGATGGGGCCGGGTGGACATCATGCTCGACCATGACGGCCACTCCTGGTGCCTCGAGGTCAACAGCTCGCCCGGCATGACCGACCATTCGCTGGTGCCGATGGCGGCGCGCGCCGCCGGCATCGACTTTGAAGACCTCGTCGTAAGAATCCTGGCGGAGGCGAGCTGTGGCTAGGAAGGACCGCAACCGCCGGGTACAGGAGAACGAGGGCCTTTGGGATCGGCCGCAGTTGCTCAATCTGGGCGCCGATCTGCTGTTCGTTTTCGCTATTGCCGTGCTGGCCTGGGCGGCGATGAGCGGCGTACAGCGCCTGCCCTTCTATCCGCTGCGCGAGCTGGTGGTGGTCGGCGAGGTCGGGCGCGTCAGCCGCGCCCAGATCGAGCATGCCGCGCGCTCCGCGCTGTCCGGCAATCTGTTGAGCGTCAATCTCGACGAGGCACGCGTCGCCTTCGAGAAGCTGCCCTGGGTGCGCCGCGCGGAATTGCGCCGGCAGTGGCCGCATGCGCTGGAGCTCGTGCTCGAGGAGCATGTCGCGATGGCGCGCTGGGCGCGGGCCGACGGCGATCCGCGCCTGGTCAATACCCGCGGCGAGGTCTTTGCGGCCGCCGGCGGCGACGACCTGCCGCTCTTCATCGGGCCCGAGGGCTCGTCCGCCGCGATGCTCGAACGCTATCGCGAGTTCGACTCGCGCCTGGCGAAAATCCGGCGCAAGCCCGTGGCGCTGACGCTGACGGCGCGCGAGGCCTGGCAGGTGAAGCTCGACGACGGCGTGCTGCTCGATCTCGGCCGCGACCAGCCCAGGCAGCCGCTGGCGGAGCGCCTCGAACGCTTTGCCGCGCACTACGCCGCCGCCCGCGACAAGGCCGGGGCGCCGGTCGCCGCCGTCGACATGCGTTACCCCAACGGCTTCGCGCTGCGCCTCGGCCAGCCGGACAAAAAGAGTGCTTCATGAGTAAAGAACAATGAGCAAGGAACCCAAACGCGATCTGATCGTCGGTCTCGACATCGGCACCTCGAAGATCGTCGCCATCGTCGCCGAGGTCAATGCCGAGGGCCAACTGGTCATTCTCGGCCTGGGCAGCCAGCAGTCGCGCGGGCTGCGCCGCGGCGTGGTGGTGAACATCGAGGAGACGGTGGGCGCCATCTCGCGCGCCATCGAAGAAGTCGAGCTGATGGCCGGCTGCAAGGTCAAGGAAGTCTATACCGGCATCGCCGGCAGCCACATCAAGAGCAAGGACTCCAGCGGCATGGCCGTGGTGCGCGACAAGGAGGTGACGCAGTTCGACGTCGAGCGCGCCATCGAGGCCGCCAACGCCACGCCGATTTCCGCCGACGACCGGATCCTCCATACGCTGGTGCAGGAGTTCATCGTCGATGGCCAGGATGGTGTCAAGGAACCGATTGGCATGGACGCCAAGCGCCTCGACGTCAAGGTGCATATCGTCACCGGCGCCGTCACCGCCGTGCAGAACATCGTCAAGTGCGTGCATCGCTGCGGCCTTGAAGTGGTCGACCTGGTCCTGCAACCGCTGGCCTCGGGCCATGCCGTGCTGACCGACGACGAGCGCGACGTCGGCGTCTGTCTGGTCGACATCGGCGGCGGCACCACCGACGTGGCGATCTTCTCCCAGGGCGCCATCCGTCACACCGCGGTGATTCCCATCGCCGGCGACCAGATCACGGCGGACATCGGTTTTGCCCTGCGCACCTCGACGGCCGACGCCGAGGAGATCAAGGAAAAATGGGGCGTGGCGTTGCAGCAGATCGCCGACCCGGAGCAGATGATCGAGGTGCCGGGCGTCGGCGAGCGCTCGGCGACGCAGCTCTCGCGCCAGTCCCTGGCCGGCTTCATCCAGCCGCGCATCGAGGAAATCTTCCTCAAGGTGCAGGAGGAACTGGTCAGGAGCGGCTACGAGCGGCTGCTGCGCGCCGGCATCGTGCTCACCGGCGGTTCGGCGCAGATGCCGGGGATGACCGAGCTGGGCGAGGAAATCTTCCACAACACGGTGAAGCTCGGCGTGCCGCACTACGACGGCAACCTGCGCGACTTCGTCAAGGGGCCGCGCCATTCGACGGCGATGGGGCTGCTGCTCGAGGGGCTGACCCAAAAACAACGCGGGCTCAAGGTGCGGAGCCCGCGGAATTTCAGGCAGGTTCTGGAACGCATGCGTTCCTGGTTCGTGAAGAATTTTTGATCTTACTTTGCAGCAGCAACAACAAGGAGGCGAGCATGTTTGAATTTGTTGAACCGGAACCCACGACCATCATCAAGGTCATCGGCGTCGGCGGCGCGGGTGGCAATGCCGTCGAGCACATGATCCGCGAGGGCGTGCAAGGCGTTGAGTTCATTTGCGCCAACACCGACGCGCAGGCGCTGAAACACATGAGCGCCGGCGTCAAGCTCCAGCTCGGGCCGGGTCTGGGCGCCGGCGGCAAGCCCGAGGTCGGCCGCGAGCATGCGCGGTTGGCCCGCGAGCAGATCGCCGAGGCGCTCGCCGGCGCCCACATGGCCTTCATCACCGCCGGCATGGGCGGCGGCACCGGCACCGGCGCCGCGCCCATCGTCGCCGAGGTGGCGCGCGAACTCGGCATCCTCACCGTCGCCGTGGTGACCAAGCCCTTCGACTACGAGGGCCGCCGCATGAGCCTGGCCGAGGCCGGTCTCAAGGAACTGGAAGAATCGGTCGACTCGCTGATCGTCGTGCTCAACGAGAAGCTGATGGAAGTGCTGGGCGAGGACGTGCTGATGGACGAAGCCTTCCGGGCCGCCGACAACGTGCTCAAGAATGCCGTCGGCGGCATCGCCGAGATCATCAACGTGCATGGCCACATCAACGTCGATTTCCAGGACGTGCGCACCGTGATGGGCGAGATGGGCAAGGCCATGATGGGCTCGGGCGAAGCCACCGGCGTCGATCGCGCCCGCATCGCCGCCGAGAACGCCGCCGCCAGCCCGCTGCTCGAGGGCATCGAGTTGTCCGGCGCCCGCGGCGTGCTGGTCAATGTCAGCGCCAGCAAGCAGATCAGCATGAAGGAGTACAAGGAGGTGATGGCCACCATCCGCCAATACACCTCGCCCGAGGCGACCGTGATCTGCGGCCTCGCCTACGACGAGGGCATGGAGGATCGCGTGCGCGTCACCGTGGTCGCCACCGGGCTGGGCGCGCCCGGCGTGCGCCGCCAGGCCAAGCCGACGCTGATCCACGACGCTGAAAGATTGAATGGCACGGACGGCAGGCCGGTGCCCGGCACGAGTTCGGGTTTCAATGTTCCCGAGGTGGGAGATGTGTTCCGCTCCAGCCGCGGCAACCGCGCCGCCAGCGTCGATTCCATGACTGCCAGTGGGGTCGATAAGTACGATATTCCTGCTTTCCTGCGCAGGGACAACGACGAATCGTTGCCGGCCTTTTTCCGCAAACAGGCGGATTGAGGCAAGGTTTGGCGGCGCGACCGGGGGAGATTCGCCTCCCCCCGACCGCTCCGCCTGCCATGGTAAGATCGTCGCCCCGAACAATGCCTTTGCCATATCCTCTCCGCTAGCCCGTCCATGCTGCGCCAGCGCACGCTCAAGTCCGTCATCAACGCCACTGGCGTCGGTCTTCATTCCGGCGTCAAGGTGCGGTTGACGCTGCGTCCGGCCCAGCCGAATACGGGTATCGTTTTCCGTCGCGTCGATCTCGATCCGCCGGTCGACCTGCGCGCCGATCCCTTCGGTGTCGGCGACACGCGCATGGCCTCGGTGCTCGAGCACGATGGTGTGCGCCTCGGCACCGTCGAGCACCTGATGTCGGCGCTGGCCGGTCTCGGCATCGACAATCTCTACGCCGACGTCGACGCCGCCGAGCTGCCGATCATGGACGGTTCGGCCGGCCCCTTCGTGTTCCTGCTGCAATCCGCCGGCATTGAGGAACAGAACGCGCCGAAACGCTTTCTTCGCATCAAAAAGCCCGTCGAAGTGAAGGATGGCGACAAATGGGCACGGCTCGAGCCCTACGACGGATTCAGGCTGACGTTTTCCATCGCCTTCAACCACCCGGCGGTGGATCAGACCGGAAATCGCGTTGTGGTCGATTTTGCCGACGACTCTTACATCCGCGACATCTCACGCGCCCGCACTTTCGGTTTCACCCAGGATGTCGAGGCCCTGCGCGCCCAGGGCCTGGCGCTCGGCGGCAGCCTCGACAACGCCATCGTAATGGACGAATACCGCATCCTCAACACCGACGGCCTGCGGCTTCCCGACGAGTTCGCCCGTCACAAGATGCTCGACGCCATCGGCGACCTCTATCTCGCCGGCCATCCCCTGCTGGCCGCCTTCTCGGCCCACAAGTCCGGGCATGCGCTCAACAACCAGTTGCTGCGCACCCTGCTGGCGGATGCCTCGGCCTGGGAACTGGTGAGTTTCGAGGATGCCGCGGCCGCTCCGGCCGGCATCGCGAACCTCTATCCCGAACTGCAGGCGGCTTGATCCCGACTGTAGGGTTTCTAGCCGCGCTCGACCAATTTGGCCAATGCAAGCTTAAGGCGAGACCCTTCAGGCAAGCGCCTTTCAAGCGATGTGAGTCCTTGCTTTGCTTGATCGCCAATGCCTGTGGGGGCTTGGCGCGGGGCTTGGATGGGTTTTTCGTTGCGCCCTTGCACGCGGATTTCAATTCCATTAACCTCCGCCGCTTCAAAACGTACAAGGTCGGCGAGCCGCGGTGCCAGTTGCCTGAGCTTTGCCGCCACCGCGCCATTATCGGCGTGGATAACGAGCTTCCCCGACTTGAGATTCGCCACGCGGGCGCCGCGGGCAAGGCTGACTGGTAGGTTAGCCGCAAGAATAGCTTGCAGCCGCGCCAGGCGGGAAGCATGGGAAGACAGTCGAGCCATGCCGGCATCGGCGAGCAGGCAGTCTTCGAGAGAACGGACAGTGCGGCGCGGCCGCATGGTGCAATACCTGAAAGGGTGCAGAGCATGCATATTATTCTCGTCTCCGACAGAATGACAACGGCCAAGACCCTGACGTTGACCTGGCGTCACCTGATACTGGGCAGCGGTCTGCTGGTCGCCTCGGTCATCGCACTATCCACCCTGTTTTCCTATTTCACCGTCCGCCATGCCGCCGAGTTGCGTCTGCCCTTCCTGCAGGACCTGATGCGCGTCGTCTCCGCCGAGGAAACGCAGAAGAGCCGCGACTATGTGCGCGAAAACCTCAATGCCATGGCCGTCAAGCTCGGCCAGATGCAGGCCCAACTGCTGCGGCTGGACTCGCTGGGCGAGCGCCTGGCCTCGGTTTCCGGACTCAAGCTGCAGGACGCGCGCACCCAGGCACCGGACCGGGACAGCCGCGGCGGCCCGCTGGTCAACCCCTCCGCGCTATCCGCCAATGAACTGCAGCAGGCAGTCGAGGCCCTGGGCCGCCAGCTCGAAGCCAGGACCGACACCCTGAGCCTGCTCGAAGCGCAGCTGTTCGAGGATCGCGTGCGCAAGGCGCGACTGCCGACCACCCTGCCCGTCGACGCGCAATGGAACGCCTCGGCCTATGGCTGGCGCCTCGATCCCTTCACCGGCCAGCGCGCGATGCACGAAGGCGTGGACTTTCCAGCCGAGGTCGGCATTCCCATCGTCGCTGCCGCGGCGGGCGTGGTGATCGCCGCCGAGCGCCATCCCGAATACGGCCTGATGATCGACATCGACCACGGCAACGACCTGATTACCCGCTATGCCCATGCCTCGAAGCTGCTGGTGCAGCCGGGCGCCTTCGTCAAACGCGGCCAGAACATCGCCGCCGTCGGCAACACCGGCCGCTCGACCGGTCCCCACCTGCACTTCGAGGTGCGCATCAAGGGCGCGGCGCAAAATCCCAACCGCTTCCTGCAGATGGCTGCCGATACCCACGGCCACCGCCACTGATCCGCGTCGCCCGGGCCGCCCCATTCCCGTCTTGGCCCAGATCAAGGCCGGCCGGGGCCGCATGGTAGAATTCGCCCTTTCGCCGACCCCGGCGCTGGACGACTCCCAACCACATGATTTCGGGCCTTCTCAAAAAGATTTTCGGCAGCCGCAATGACCGGCTGATCAAGCAGTATTCCCAGGCCGTCGGCAAGATCAACGCCCTCGAACCCGCCATGCAGGCGCTGTCCGACGAGCAGTTGCGCGCCAAGACCGACGAGTTCAAATCCCGCGTCGCCGGGGGCGAAAGCCTCGACGACCTGCTGCCCGAGGCCTTCGCCGTCGTGCGCGAGGCCGGCCGCCGCGCGCTCGGCATGCGCCATTTCGACGTGCAGATGATCGGCGGCATGGTGCTGCACCATGGCAAGATCGCGGAAATGCGGACGGGCGAAGGCAAGACCCTGGTCGCCACGCTGCCGTCCTACCTCAACGCGCTGGCAGGCCAGGGCGTGCATGTCATCACGGTGAACGACTACCTCGCCAGCCGCGACGCCGAATGGATGGGCCGGCTGCACCGCTTCCTCGGCCTTTCCGTCGGCGTGAACCTGTCGCAGATGCCGCACGACGAGAAGCAGGCCGCCTACGCCGCCGACATCACCTACGGCACCAACAACGAGTTCGGCTTCGACTACCTCCGCGACAACATGGTCTATGCGGCCAACGAGCGGGTGCAGCGCGGACTGAATTACGCAATTGTCGACGAGGTCGATTCCATCCTCATCGACGAGGCCCGCACGCCGCTGATCATCTCCGGCCAGGCCGAGGATCACACCGAGCTTTACATCAAGATGAACGCCGTGCCGGCGCTGCTCACGGAAGGCGTGGCGGCGCAAAGCCAGGACGAGAAAGACACGGGCGACTACACGGTGGATCTGAAAGCCCATTCCGTGCTGCTGACCGAGGAAGGTCACGAAAAGGCCGAGGAAATTCTTGCCCGCCTTGGCATGCTGGCCGAGGGCAGCAGCCTCTACGAGCCCGCCAACATCCTGCTGATACATCACCTCTACGCCGCGCTGCGCGCCCACAAGCTGTTCCACAAGGACCAGCACTACGTGGTGCAACAGGGTGAAAGCGGCTTTGAGGTCGTGATCGTCGACGAGTTCACCGGCCGCCTCATGGTGGGCCGCCGCTGGTCCGACGGCTTGCACCAGGCAGTCGAAGCCAAGGAAGGCGCGGCGATCCAGAACGAGAACCAGACGTTGGCCTCGATCACCTTCCAGAACTACTTCCGCATGTACGGCAAGCTCGCCGGCATGACCGGCACGGCCGATACCGAGGCCTACGAGTTCCACCAGATCTATGCCCTGGAGACGGTGGTGATCCCCACCAACCGGCCGATGGTGCGGAAAGACGCCAACGACCAGATATACCGTACCGCGCCGGAAAAGCACGCCGCCATCATCGCCGACATCCGCGACTGCCACCAGCGCGGCCAGCCGGTGCTGGTCGGCACGACCTCCATCGAGAATTCCGAGTTGCTGTCCGACATCCTGACCAGGGAAAAGCTCGATCACCAGGTGCTCAATGCCAAGCAGCACGCCCGCGAGGCCGAGATCGTCGTCCAGGCCGGTCGTCCCGGCATGGTCACCATCGCCACCAACATGGCCGGCCGCGGCACCGACATCGTGCTCGGTGGCAACATCGAGAAGCACATCGACGCCATCCGCGACGACGAGAGCCTGGCGCCCGCCGACAAGGAGCAGAAGACCGCCGCCCTGCGTTCCGACTGGCAGAAGGTGCACGACCAGGTGCTGGCCGCCGGCGGCCTGCACATCATCGGCTCCGAGCGTCACGAATCGCGCCGCATCGACAACCAGCTGCGCGGTCGCGCCGGTCGCCAGGGCGACGCCGGTTCCTCGCGCTTCTACCTCGCACTCGACGATCAGTTGCTCAAGATCTTCGCCGGCGAGCGTCTCAACACCATCATGGTGCGGCTCAAGATGCCCGAAGGCGAGGCCATCGAGCATCCGCTGGTCACGCGCTCGCTCGAATCGGCCCAGCGCAAGGTCGAGCAGCGCAACTTCGACATCCGCAAGCAACTGCTCGAATACGACGACGTCGCCAACGACCAGCGCAAGGTCATCTACCAGCAGCGCAACGAACTGCTTGAGACCGAGGACATCACCGAGACCGTCACCGCCATGCGCCAGGGCGTGGTCCACGACACTTTTCGCATCCACGTGCCGGCCGAGAGCGTCGAGGAGCAGTGGGACATCGCCGGCCTCGAAGCGTCGTTGGCGGCCGAACTGCAACTGAAGCTGCCCATCGGAGACTGGATCAAGGCCGAGCCGAACCTCACTGACGACGACATCCTGCGCCGCAGCCTCGACGCCGCCGATCAGGGCTACGCCGACAAGAAGGCCGCCGTCGACGCCCCCGCCTGGGCCGGCTTCGAGCGCAACGTCATGCTGCAAAGCCTCGATACCCACTGGCGCGAGCACCTCGCGGCGCTCGACCACCTGCGCCAGGGCATTCACCTGCGCGGCTACGCCCAGAAGAACCCCAAGCAGGAATACAAGCGCGAGGCCTTCGAATTGTTCGAAAGCCTGCTCGGAACTGTCCGGACGGAAGTCACCAAACTGCTGATGACTGTCGAGATTCGCTCGCCGGAGCAGATAGAGGAAGCCGAACAGCACCACCCCCGGGTCGAGAACGTGCAGTATCACCATGCCGACTACGACGATGCACTGGCCGCGGGAGGCGATGGCGACGGCGAGGAAAAGAAGCAGCAGCCGGTCGAACGCGCCCTGCCCAAGGTTGGCCGCAACGACTCCTGTCCCTGCGGCAGCGGCAAGAAATACAAGCACTGCCACGGCAAACTATCCTGAAAACCATGAACCACGGAGACACAGAGGCACGGAGGAGGACGATTCTTTCACGGGCATTGGCACTTCTCCGTGCCTCTGTGTCTCCGTGGTAAAAGAGGTTCTTGCCACAATCCGCGAGGATGGCGATGCGGTGGTCATCCTCGATCAGACCCGGCTGCCCGGGGAGACGGCCTTCGTTGTCCTCCGTGGCTTGGAAGACGCCGCCAATGCCATCCGCGTCATGCAGGTGCGCGGCGCGCCGCTGATCGGCGCCACGGCGGCCTACGGTGTTGCGCTGGCGCTACAGGAAGGCCGCCCGCTCGAAGACGCGCTGACAGCTCTTGCCGCCACCCGTCCGACCGCGGTTAACCTCCACTGGGCGCTGAAACGCATGCGCCTCGTCCTCGAAAACTCGGCGCTGGCGACACGGCGCGATTTGGCCTGGAACGAAGCTCGCGCCATCGCGCGCGAGGACGAGGCCGCCAATGCCGCCATCGGCCAGCATGGCCTGCCGCTGCTGCAGGCCATCGCCGCCCGCAAGGGACGCATCAACGCGATGACCCATTGCAACGCCGGCTGGCTCGCCACCGTTGCCAACGGCACCGCGCTCGCCCCCATCTATGCCGCACAGGACGCCGGCCTCGACGTCCATGTCTGGGTCTCCGAAACCCGCCCCCGCAACCAGGGCCACCTCACCGCCTGGGAACTCGAACAGGCCGGCATACCGCACACCCTCATCGCCGACAATGCCGCCGGCCTGCTGCTGATGCAGGGCAAGGTCGATTGCGTCATCGTTGGCGCCGACCGCATCGCCGCCAACGGCGATACCGCCAACAAGATCGGCACATATTTGAAGGCGCTGGCGGCCCGCGAACACGGCGTGCCGTTCTACGTTGCCGCCCCCGTTTCCACCATCGATTTCGCCTGCCCCGATGGTGCGCACATTCCCATCGAGGAGCGCGCCGCCGAAGAAGTCGGCGCCGGCGACACGCCGGTGGCCAATCCCGCCTTCGACGTCACGCCGGCGGGGTTGATTTCCGGTGTCATCACCGAGCGCGGTATCATTACCGCGTCGAATCTCCGATCGGTGATGCCATGAGAGTTGTCGGGAAACGCGTGCAGGACGATATCAGCTTCGACGCCTCGGCCGAAAAGCTGCTCAGCGGCGCGCGCTGGAACGATGCCATGCAACAAGCCTTCGGCGCGAACCAGCCTGGCATATTCCCGAAGGGCGTCTTCCGCTACCGTTCCCACGAAGAAGCCGACGAGGCCCTGCTCGATGCCCTGGCCAAGCGCATGGCGACGATTGCACTGGCGCGGAGAAATGGCTGAGGAAAAGACGTCTCGCGCCGCCACGACCGACGATCTGCTGCGCGTGATTCGTGCATTGAACGAGCAAGGCGCGGACTATCTTCTGGTGGGCGGCTATGCCCTCTATGCCCATGGCTACCAGCGTGCGACAACTGATATCGATATTCTGGTCCCCTCGACCCGCGAGAGTGCCACCCGGGTAACCCAAGCGCTACTGCTGTTGCCAGATCGGGCGGCGGGGCAAATCGATCCGGCCTGGTTCGAGGAGGGAAACACCATCCGCGTGGCCGACGAATTCGTTGTCGATGTCATGTTCAATGCCTGCGGCGAAAGCTACGAAAGTTTGCTGCCGCATGCACAGACCGTCATTCTGGACGACGGCACGCCGGTCAAAACAATCGATCTCGAGGGTTTGCTCAAGACCAAGCAGACAGTCCGCGGCAAGGATGCAGGCGACCGACTCGCGCTGGAGCGCGCGCTGGAGGAGCTGAAGCGGCGAAACCCGCATGGCTGACCCCGACGTACGTTCCGCCGTCCTCGCCACCGCGCGCGCCATGAACGCGGCGGGGCTCAATCGCGGTACGGCGGGCAACGTCAGCGCGCGCCACGAAGATGGCTTTTACGTTACGCCGACCGGCATGGATTACGACGAAGTCGCGCCCGAGGACATCGTCTTCGTCGGCTTCGACGGTTCAGTCTCCGGCAAGCGCAAGCCCTCCAGCGAATGGCGCTTCCACCGCGACATCTACGCGGCGCGGCCGGAGGCCGGCTCGATCCTGCATGCCCACGCATCGTTCGCCACCGCGCTGGCCTGTCGCGGTGAGCCGATTCCGCCGTTCCACTACATGATCGCCCGCTTCGGTGGCGCCGACATCCGCTGTGCGGCCTATGCCACTTTCGGTACACAGGAACTCTCAGACGCGATGATCGAAGCGCTGGAAGGGCGCTGCGCCTGCCTGATGGCGCATCATGGCATGGTGGTGTTCGGTGGGGATATGAAGCAGGCGCTGGCGCTGGCCGTCGAGTTCGAGGCCTTGTGCGAGCAGTACTGGCGGGTCTTGGCGCTGGGGCCGGCGAAGCTGCTGCCGGCAGACGAAATGCAAAGGGTAATCGGGAAATTTGCCGGCTACGGCCGGCAGGACTGATTCAGCCGCCCAGCATCTCTTTCGTGTCGATCGCCAGATCGCTCTCGTCCGTCGGCGATTCGGCCGCCCATTGCGCCGGCTTGGCCGGATCGGAATAGATTCGGCGCATCAAGCCGTTGATCTCGAAAAATTGCGAATGGCGGAAGGCCTTCGCGGTTTCGAGCACGGCCAGTTCGACGATACGGGTTGCCATCAGGTTCTGCGGCGGTGTGCGCTTGTCGGCCAGAAACGCGCGGCAGGCCGATTCCGACAGCGAATAATAGCCGCGGCAGGTGATCGGCCGACTAGCGTACACGGCGCAGCCCTGTTCGGTCAGAAAGGCGCATGGGGGATTTTCCACGCCGGTTGGGCTTGACGACAGGAGCGCGGCGATGACGGCGGTTTTTTGCTCGACAGGCGTTCTTTCCTCGAGATGCCGGACAAGCAGCACGGCCTCGGTGGTCGTAAGGGTGATGCGCTGAAACTGGCAGCAGTGATTGCAGCCGGCCCGACAGGGCAGGGCGACCGTGGCTCGCGCCTTCTGTTCCTCGATTGCCGTATCCGCGGCGGCCAGCAAATCGGCATAGCGCGCCGCGGGCGAATCCCGGTTGGCGCGGCTGTTCCAGGTCGCGGCGAGTCGCGCCGAGACCTTCTCGGCGATCGCGAGCAGGGCCGGATCATGGCGGCAGAATGCCGCCAGCTGCTTGCTTACATTGGCCATCGTCTCTCCACAAAGAAAAACGGCCGCCCGAAGGCGGCCGTCTTATTCCTAAAAGAACCGGGAGGTTCGATTAGAAGGAGTGACCCATGCCGAGGCTGAGGCCGGTGGTGCGGACGGCACCGTTGGCACCCAAAGCAGCCAGGTTGGCACCGGAGGTCAAGCCGTAACGACCATCCTGGTTGTTGCTCACATTGCCGTACTGCACATACATGTTGGTGCGCTTGGACAGGTCGTACTGGTAGCCCAGACCGACGTGGGTCGCATCCTTGTTGGCAGCGGTCTTGTCGTTGCCGCGGTTGATGGCGGCCTTGATGGTGCCCATGCCCATCGGCACTTGCAGGCCGATCAGCCAGTCGCCGTTGTCGATGTTGGTGGTCGAAGAAGAAGAGCGCAGGCTGTTGTACATCAGCGAAAGGGTCAGCGGCGCGAACTTGTAGGCACCGCCGATGGCGGTCGAGTAGAGGTGCTGACCATTGGCGATGTTGTCGGCCAAACGGATGAAGGCGGCACCGACGAGCAGCGGGCCGTTGGAATAGACACCCTTCAGGCTGGCGGTGGAATTAGAGACAGCGCCGGTGGTGTTTTCCTCGCCCATGCCGTACAGGGCGCCGACCGTGAAGCCGTTGATGTTGGGCGACACGTAGTTCATCGAGTTCGAGGCGCGGGTCACGGCACCGACGCCGACGGGGTGAATGGCAAGGATGGACGCGACGCCGACGGCGCCGAACGGATCAACCGCCTTGGCGACCAGGAAGAACGGGGTGTAGTGACGACCGACGGTCAGGGTGCCGAAATTGCCCGACACGCCGACGTAGGATTGACGGAAGGAGGCTTCCATGCCGGTCGTGCCGGGAGCTTGGGCGCTGGCAGCGGCACCATCAACGTTCACGTTGTATTCGGCGGTAAACACAGCCTTCATGCCGTTGCCGAGGGCTTCCTCACCCTTGAAGCCGATCATCGAGGACTTGTTCAGGCCGTTGTTGATGCCGTTGATCGAGGCAGCGGTAGCGGAGCCGACGGTGTAGGCGCCGGTACCGTTCCTGTGGGTGCCGGTCAGGGACTGGTAGCCAGCGTCGAGGTTGCCGTAGATGGTGACGTTGGACTGAGCGAAGGCGGCGCCGGAAGCGACAGCGGCGACGGCCAGAGCGATGATTTTCTTTTGCATGTGTGAATCTCCAAAAGTGTTGTGATTACTCGAGACTTGCGGCGATCAATGACTCCACGTGGTTGGCCACTGCGCACCACATCCCTCCCGATCGGGAAGTTGGCGCCATTCTGCCGGTGTCGCCGGGAGCGGGGCAAGGGAAAAGCGGGTTTGCGGGCCGGGGGGCGGGGAGGTTGTTGGTTTTTTGCAACAGGCCCGTGGTCAGGCGAAAAGCCTTGCCAGCGCAAGGCCTGGCGAGGCGGCGCGCATGAAGGCCTCGCCGACCAGGAAGGCATGGACGTTGTTTTGGCGCATCAGAGCGACGTCCTCTGGCTTGAGGATGCCGGACTCGGTGACGACGATGCGATCGGCCGGGATGCGGGCCAACTGGTCGAGGGTGGTGTCGAGGCTGACCTCGAAGGTGCGCAGGTTGCGGTTGTTGATGCCGATCAGCGGGGTCTTGAGCTGCAGGGCGGCATCGACCTCGGCGCCGTCGTGGGCTTCGACCAGCACGGCCATGCCGAGCGACCGGGCGAGGGCTTCGAGTTCCAGCATCCGGGGCACGGACAGCGCGGCGACGATGAGCAGGATGGCGTCGGCGCCCATGGCGCGAGCTTCATGGACCTGATACGGGTCGATCATGAAGTCCTTGCGCAGTACCGGCAGGGCGCAGGCGGCGCGGGCCTGTTGCAGATATTCCGGCGCACCCTGGAAGAACTGGCGGTCGGTGAGCACGGAGAGGCAGGCGGCGCCGTGCCTCTCGTAGTCGGCGGCGATTTCGGCCGGACGGAAATCCTCACGCAAGACGCCTTTCGACGGGCTGGCCTTCTTGATTTCGGCGATGACCGCCGTACCGCCAGTCCCACGGGGATTTCCTTCGGTCACGCCGATTATTTTCCGGATGGCGCCGGCGAAGTCGCGCGCGGGCGGCTGGGCTTCCGCTTCGGCGCGGATGACGACGAGCGGCTTGGCCGCCCGCGCCGCCGCGACCTCCTCGCGCTTGACGGCAAGTATCTTGTTCAGGATGTCGCTCATGCGAATTTCTTGGTGAATTGCACGAACTCGTCGACCTTCCTGCGCGCCGCGCCCGAGGCGATGGCTTCGCGGGCGAGCTTGATGCCGTCGCCGATCGAGTCGGCCAGGTTGGCGGCATAGAGTGCCGCGCCGGCGTTAAAGGCGACGATCTCGCGCGCGGTGCCGGGCGTGTTCTCGAGCGCGCCGAGCAGCATGGCCTTCGATTCGGTGGCATCGGCGACCTTGAGGCCGCGGTTCGACACCATCTGCAGGCCGAAGTCCTCGGGGTGGATTTCGTATTCGCGAATCTCGCCGTTCCTGAGCTCGCCGACCAGCGTGGCGGCGCCGAGCGAGATCTCGTCGAGGCCGTCCTTGCCGTAGACCACCAGCACGTGGTCGGCGCCGAGGCGCTGCATCACCCGCACCTGGATGCCGACGAGGTCGGGGTGGAACACACCCATCAGCGTGTTCGGCGCGCCGGCCGGGTTGGTGAGCGGGCCGAGGATGTTGAAAATGGTGCGCACGCCCATTTCCTTGCGCACCGGCGCGACGTTCTTCATCGCCGGGTGGTGGCTGGGCGCGAACATGAAACCCATGCCGACCGCCTGGATGCACTCGGCCACCTGCGACGCGGTCAGATCGATCCTGGCGCCGAGAGCCTCGAACACGTCGGCGCTGCCGGATTTGGACGAGACGCCGCGGCCGCCATGCTTGGCGACGGTGGCGCCGGCCGCGGCGGCGACGAAGGCCGCGGCGGTGGAGATGTTGAAGGTGTGGGCGGCATCGCCGCCGGTGCCGACGATGTCGACGAAGTTCCTGTTGTCCGGCACCTCGACCCGGGTGCACAGTTCGCGCATCACGGTTGCGGCCGCCGCGATCTCGCCGATGGTTTCCTTCTTGGCGCGCAGGCCGGCGAGTATGGCCGCGGTCATCACCGGCGAAATTTCGCCCTGCATGATCAGCCGCATCAGATGCAGCATCTCGTCGTGGAAAATCTCGCGGTGCTCGATGGTGCGCTGGAGCGCTTCCTGCGGGGTGATCATGGCAAATATCTCGTTGGAAAGTGGTTAGACGGCGAGCAGCAGGCCAACTCTCCGGGCTGCCTGCTTAAGGCCACCGTCGATGCAGGCAAGCGGCGTACCGAGACGCAAGGCGAGTTCCAGGTAGGTTGCGTCGTAGGCGGAAAGGCTGAATTGTCGCGCAAGGTCGTGCAAGCGCGCCGGGGCAGGCGTCTGACGATCGACGACAAGGCCGAGAATTTCCGCGCGCCCGAAAATACCGGCGGCGATGCCGGGCTTGAGCAGGCGTTGCCGTTCCAGTTTCAGCATCACATTGGCGAACTCGGATAGCCACAACGCCGGCACATGAGCGGTGTCCCGCTCAAGGCGGTCAAGCACTGCCTCGCTGTAGCGCGTTGCCTCGTCGGGCAGGAACCAGCGCGCCACGACCGAGCAGTCTACGACAAAGGCCATCAGCGCCGATCCGCTTCGATCATCTTGCGGAGACCGACTTTTCCCGTGAGGCAGGATTCGCGAAAACGGCGTAATTCCGCGATGGCTTGCATCATGCGCTCGCGATGGGCGTCTTCCGCCGCCGCGTTGCGTGCCGGTACCCAATCCGTGTTGTCGAGGTCGCCAGCATGCGTTTTTCGGAAGGCGTCGGCGACCTCCCCGGTCGAAGTTTGCGGCGCGCGCGCAAATGCCGCGGCCGAAAGGATCACCGCTACCGGTTTGCCTCGCCGCGAGAGGGTCACCGGGTGACCGGCTTCCGCCTCGCGCACCACGCCGGAAAGGTCGTTGCGAGCTTCGGCGATGGAACAGGTTCTGTCCATGTTTGCGTCCCCGATGGCTATCTAGATAGCCATATTATCGAGGTCGGCGTTCAGCCCTGCAAGAAGTTTCTCAGCAGCTCGTGGCCGTGCTCGGTCATGATGGATTCGGGGTGGAATTGCACGCCTTCCACGGAAAGCGTCTTGTGGCGCACGCCCATGATTTCGCCATCCTCGGTCCAGGCGGTGATTTCGAGGCAGTCGGGCAGGGTGTCGCGGCGGATGGCGAGCGAGTGGTAGCGCGTGGCGGTAAACGGGTTGGGCAGGCCGTGGAACACGCCCTTGTCGGCGTGGTGGATGGCCGAGGTCTTGCCATGCATCATCTGCCTGGCGTGGACGATCTCGCCACCGAAGGCGTAGCCGATGCTCTGGTGGCCGAGGCAGACGCCGAGGATCGGGATCTTGCCGGCGAATTCCTGGATCGCGGCGACCGAGATGCCGGCTTCCTTCGGCGAGCAGGGACCGGGCGAGATGACCAGCCGCGCCGGGTTCATGGCGGCGATCTCCTTGAGGGTGATGGCGTCGTTGCGGAACACGCGCACGTCCTCGCCGAGCTCGCCGAAATACTGCACCAGGTTGTAGGTGAAGGAGTCGTAGTTGTCTATGACTAGCAGCATCGTGAAAACCTTTCACCACGAAGACACGAAGGGCACGAAGAAAAGCTCATAGGGCGAGTCGCTTGATGCCGTCGCGGATCAGGCGCGAGTTGAAATTGACGAGCAAGCCCAGGCGCTGGTTGGCCAGCTTGAGGTAGGTGATCAATTGCGCCTCGTGGATCGGCAGCAAGGTCTCGACCGATTTCAGCTCGACGATCAGACTCTCGGCCACCAGCAGGTCAAGCCGGAAGGCGTTGTCGATGGATTGCCCGCGATAGACGATGGGCAACCGCAATTCCGATGCGAAAGGAATCCCGCGATGCCTGAGCTCGACCTCGAGGCACGCCCGATAGGCCGATTCGAGCAACCCGGGCCCTAGCGCCTTATGCACAGCAAAGGCGGCATCCACCACCTCTCGCGCCAGACTTTCCAGTTCGGCATCAAAGGTTTCGAATCTCTTCGTGCCCTTCGTGTCTTCGTGGTTCAAGGTTTTCATTCCAGCCTCGTGTCCAAACCCGACTCGGCCATCTCGGCGGCGCGCAGCTGGGCGCGGGCCTTGCTGCGCGTCTCTTCCCACTCGGCATCGGGATCGGAGTCGGCGACGATGCCGGCGCCGGCCTGGACGTAGATGCGGCCGTCCTTGATTACCGCGGTGCGGATGGCGATGGCCAGGTCCATGTCGCCGTTGAAGCCGAGGTAGCCGACGGCGCCCGCGTAAATTCCCCTCTTCGTCGGCTCGAGTTCGTCGATGATCTCCATCGCCCGCACCTTGGGCGCGCCGGACACGGTGCCGGCGGGGAAGGTGGCCTTGAGCACCGAAAGCGGGCCTTCGTCGTCCTTGAGCACGCCCTCGACGTTGGAGACGATGTGCATGACGTGGGAGTAACGTTCGATGGCGTACTGCTCCGTGACTTTCACGCTGCCGATCTTGGCGACGCGGCCGACGTCGTTGCGGCCGAGGTCGAGCAGTTGCAGGTGTTCGGCGCGCTCCTTCGGATCGGCCAGCAGTTCCTCGGCCAGCGCGGCGTCTTCCTCGGGGGTGGCGCCGCGCTTTCTCGTGCCGGCGATCGGCCGCAGGGTGATGCGCCGCTCCTCTCCCGCGTCGTCGAGGCGCACCAGGATCTCGGGCGAGGCGCCGACGACGTGGAAGTCCTCGAAGTCGAAATAGAACATGTAGGGCGAGGGGTTGAGCGTGCGCAATGCCCGGTAGAGCGCCAGCGGGCTGGCCTTGTAGGGCTTGCTCATGCGCTGCGAGAGCACCACCTGCATCACGTCGCCCTCAAGGATGTACTGCTTGGCACGGAGCACGGCGGCCTTGAAGGCTGCCTCGCCGAATTCTGACTCGGCCGGCTCGCTCGGCACCGCCGTGTCTTGCGGAATTTGCACCGGTTCGCGCAGCTTGGCCAGCAGTTCCTTCAGCCTCGCCTGTACTTGTTTCCAGGCGCCGGGGAAACCGGGCTCGGCGAAGACAACCAGCGACAGCTTGCCCGAGAGGTTGTCGACGATGGCGATTTCTTCCGAGAGCATGAGCAGGATATCGGGTACGCCCAGCGGATCGGGTTTGCTCGCGCCATCGAGCTTCGGCTCGATGAAGCGCACGGTGTCGTAGCCGAAGGCGCCGACCAGGCCGCCGCAGAAGCGCGGCAGACCCTTGAGATCAGGCACCTTGAAGCGCGCCATGAACTCCGAGATATAGGACATCGGGTTGGTGTGCTCGCGGCGTTCGGCGACGCGGTTGCCGGTGAGCAGCAGGATGGTCGAGCCGCTGACGGAAATGCGCGTGCTGCTCGACAGGCCGATGAAGGAATAGCGGCCGAAGCGCTCGCCGCCCTGCACCGATTCGAGCAGGTAGGAATAGGGCCCGCCGGCGAGTTTGAGATAGATCGACAGCGGCGTGTCGAGATCGGCGAAGGTGTCGAGGGTGACAGGAATGCGGTTGTAGCCTGCGGCGGCCAACCGGTTGAATTCGGATTCGGTCATGATCACTCCACTGCGGGGTCAAACGAAAAGTCGGCCCTGGCGCTACGGCGTCAGAGCGAGGCAAGAAAACCTAGCGCCAGGGACGCCAGGGCCAGGCCTCCGCCCAGAGGGCATTTTTCGTTGCGTGGAGTGTGTTCATGCGCGAGTGACAAGCTGTGCGGCGTCGAAGAGAGTTTCGACTATAGCATCGGCGTCGAGGCCGCGCACGTCCTGGCCCTCGTTGTAGCCGTAGGGCACGAGGAAGACCTTGCAGGAGGCCGCGCGCCCGGCCTTGAAGTCATGCACCGAGTCGCCGATCAGCAGGGTGTCGGCCGGGGAGACGCCGAGCCGGCCGCAGGCCCAGATCACCGGCATCGGATCGGGCTTCGGTTTCGGCAGGATGTCGCCGCTGACGATGACGTCCATGTAGGGCGCCAGCCCCGTGCGCTCGAGCAGCGGCAGGGTGAAGGCCTGCGCCTTGTTGGTGATGACGCCCAGCGGCAGGCCCATGGCCTTGAGGGCCAGGACACCTTCCATGACGCCGGGGAAGGGCTTGGCGGCGCGGCCGTTGAAATGCGCGTAGTGCTTCTTGAAGCTGGCCAGGGCCTCGGCGGGCGGCGGCGTCGGATCGTCGGCGGCTTCGAGTCTGCCTTCCAGCACGCGCTTGACCAGGTTGGGGATGCCGCGGCCGACATAGGCGCGGATGTCCTCGACGGCGACCTCGGGCCGACCGAGGTCATGCAGCATGCCGTTGGCCGCCGCGTGGAGGTCGAGAACCGTGTCGAGCAGCGTGCCGTCGAGGTCGAGCAGGACGGCTTTGACGGGAAACATGAAATCTTTCACCACGAAGACACGAAGGACACGAAGGACACGAAGGACACGAAGAAAACCAGGAAATCTCTTTGCATTTTTTCGTGCCCTTCGTGGCTTCGTGGTCAGGCTTTCTGCAGTTCGGCGCGCAGCGCGGCGATGATGCTGTTGTAGCGCTGCGGGTCGCTGTCCTTGCCGGCGCCGAAGACGGCGGAGCCGGCGACGAAGGTGTCAACACCGGCCCTGGCGACTTCGAGGATGTTGGCCGGGCCGACGCCGCCGTCGATCTCGAGGCTGACATCGAGGCCGCGGTCATCGATCATCTTGCGCACCTGGCGCGCCTTGTCGAGCACATAGGGGATGAACTTCTGCCCGCCGAAGCCGGGGTTGACCGACATCAGCAGCACCATGTCGAGCTTGTCGAGCGTGTATTCGAGGACGTCGAGCGGGGTGGCCGGGTTGAACACCAGGCCGGCCTTGCAGCCGTTTTCCTTGATCAGGGCTATGGTGCGGTCGACATGCTCGGAGGCTTCCGGGTGGAAGGTGATGTAACTGGCGCCGGCCTTGGCGAAGTCGGGGATGATGCGGTCGACGGGCTTGACCATCAGGTGCACGTCGATGGGGGCGGTGACGCCATGCTTCTTCAATGCTTCGCAGACGAGCGGGCCGATGGTGAGGTTGGGGACGTAGTGGTTGTCCATCACGTCGAAGTGGACAATGTCGGCGCCGGATTTGATGACGTTGTCGACTTCTTCGCCGAGCTTGGCGAAGTTGGCCGAGAGGATGCTCGGGGCGATGCGGAAGTTTTGCTTGGCCATGACTGTCTCCTGGATATTTTTGGAATGGGGAAATTTTTGACCAACAATTTTAACCTAGCGTCACGGTTGCGGCTGGCGGGCTTTTCGTGTGAAATGACAACCATGGCCGAAGCGAAAAAACACGACATCAAGATCGACGTTGCAACCGAATACCTCCCTGATCAGTCGGAGCCCGCGGCCGCCCGCTACGTCTTCTCCTACAGCATCACCATCGCCAACACCGGCGGCATCGCGGTGCAATTGATCTCGCGCCACTGGATCATCACCGACGCCTCCGGCCTCGTGCAGGAAGTGCGCGGCCTCGGCGTGGTCGGACATCAGCCGCTGCTGAAGCCGGGCGAGCATTTCGCCTACACCAGCGGCAGCGCGCTGGCCACGCCGGTCGGCACGATGAAGGGCAGCTATCAGATGGTGGCCGAGGACGGCACGCCGTTCGAGGCGACGATTCCCGAGTTCGTGCTGTCGATGCCCAGGACCCTTCACTGACCGAGGGTCTTCGCTTCTTCCCGCGTCAGGGTCTTCCACGGCAGCGGCAGCAATCCCGGCACGCGCTCCATGTAGCGGCGATAGGCGTCGCCATGCCGCGCCAGCAGCTTTTTTTCCTCCAGCCGCGAGCCGACGACAAAGTACGCCGTGATCGCCAGCGTCGACACCAGCAGCGGCAAGTTCTTGTCGCCGGTCCACACCAGCACCAGGCCGAAGAAGTACCAGGGGTGACGCACATGGCGGTGGAAAGGCGAGAGCCGGAAGCCTTCGTTGCCGTCGGGTTGGCGGTCGTGCTCGCGGATCTGGCGCAGGCCGAGGAAGGTGTCCATGTCGTACCAGCGCGCGACGGCGGCGAAGCCGGCGATGGCGGCCAGCGCCAGCCCGTGCGACAGCCAGCGCCACCCGCCCGCCCATTCCCACAGCAGCGGCCCCTCCAGCGCGTAGGACAGCCAGACGATGGGCAGGACGGCGGCGAGCGAGAGGCCGTTGAAGGCCAGCCGGTACCAGGACGCCGCCGCCGGCCAGCGGCGCGCCACCCATTCCTTGACGGCAAACGAGGCGAAGAGGGAATGAAGGAGGACGAAGGCCAGCCAGGCCGACGCCAGCCAGAGGGCGTTCAACTGCGGTAATCCGCGTTGATCTTGACGTAGTCGTAGGAGAAGTCGCAGGTCCACACCTTGCCCTGCGCGGCGCCGCGACCGAGATCGACGCGGACGGTGATCTCCGCCGGCTTCATGACGCGCGCGCCGTCTTCTTCCTGGTAGCTGGCGGCGCGGCCGCCGTTTTCGGAAACGAGGACATCGCCGAGCCAGAGCTTCACCTTCTCCACATCGAGATCGCCGATCCCCGCGTTGCCGATGGCGCCGAGGATGCGGCCGAGGTTGGGGTCGGAAGCGAAGAAGGCGGTCTTGACCAGCGGCGAGTGGGCGATGGCGTAGCCGACCGCCTTGCACTCCTCCTTCGTCGCGCCGCCGGAAACGGCGATCTCGATGAACTTGGTGGCGCCCTCGCCGTCGCGGACGATGGCTTGCGCCAGTTGTCGCGCGACCGTGGTCACGGCATCGCGCAGCGTGGCGTAGTCGGCCGCTGCCGCGTCGGTGATTTCCGCATTGCCGGCCTGGCCGGTGGCGATCAGCACGAAGGAATCGTTGGTCGAGGTGTCGCCGTCGACAGTCACGCAGTTGAAGGACTCGTCGGCGACTTCTTTCACCAGCCGCTCGAGCAGCGGCTGCGAAATGGCGGCGTCGGTGGCGACGAAGCCGAGCATGGTCGCCATGTTCGGCTTGATCATGCCGGCGCCTTTCGAGATTCCGGTCACCGTTACCGCCGTCCCGCCAACGCCGACTTTTTGCGAAGCGCCCTTGGCGACGGTGTCGGTGGTCATGATGGCGTGGGCGGCGTCGAACCAGCCGTCGGCCTTGAGCGCGGCGCGGCAGCCCGGCAGGCCCGCGGCGATGCGCTCGGCCGGCAGCGGCTCCATGATCACGCCGGTGGAGAAGGGCAGCACCTGCGCGGCATCGACGCCGAGCAGCTGCGCGGCCGCGGCGCAGGTGGCGTTGGCTGCGGCCAGCCCCGGCTCGCCGGTGCCGGCGTTGGCGATGCCGGTGTTGATGACCAGCGCGCGGATGTCGCCCGACGCCAGATGCTGCCTGCACACCTGCACCGGCGCGGCGCAGTAGCGGTTCTGGGTGAGCACGCCGGCGACGCGGCTGCCGGGCGCGAGTTCGATCAGCGTCAGGTCGCGGCGATTGGCCTTGCGGATGCCGGCCTCGGTCACGCCGAGACGAACGCCGGCGACGGGATGGAGGGATTCGGCGGTGGGGGGGGCGAGATTCACGGGCATGAACATTCTCCAGATGCGAAAGGGCGTTTCACCACGAAGACACGAAGAACACGAAGCAACATCAAGGAAATGCAAAGGCGATTGCAATGACCCGGAAGCCCTGGCCTGTCTTTGTGCCCTTCGTGCCTTCGTGGTTCAAGATTTTCAGGCTTGTTCGAATACCATTTTCCACAGCGCGCGCACGGCCTCGATGCGATCGGCGATCGGGGTGGCCTCGATGCGGGCAGGCAGGTTGTTCAAACGCAGCCCATGCTGCAGGCGGCGGTATTCGCGGTAGGCGTCGCGCACCTGGTCGGCGAGATCGGCGGGAATCAGCCCGGCCTCGGCGGCCATCTTCAACAGCGCGATATTGCCCTTGTTGGCGGTGAGTTCGCGGTGGGCCGCCGCGTGGCCAAGCACGAGATACTGCACCATGAATTCGACGTCGATGAGACCGCCGGGATCGTGCTTGAGATCGAAATTCTCACGCAAATGAGCCGACTTGCCGGCGTGGGCGTCATACATTTTGTGTCGCATCGCCAGCACTTCCTCGCGCAGTTTGGCAAGGTCGCGTGGCTGGCAGAGGATTTCGCAGCGGATATTTTCGAAGCCTTCGCCGATGGCGTGGTCGCCGGCCGAGTAGCGGGCGCGGGTCAGTGCCTGGTGTTCCCACACCCAGGCCGATTCGAGCTGGTACTGGCGGAAGGACGCCAGCGACACCACCATCAGGCCCGAGTCGCCGTTGGGCCGCAGCCGCAGGTCGGTCTCGAACAGCTGGCCGGCCGAGGTCTGCGACGACAGCCAGGTGTTGAGCCGCGTGGCGAGCTTGGCGTAGGTCGATGCGGCATCCGGGTCCGGATCGTCGAAGAGGAAGATCAGGTCGAGGTCGGAGGCGTAGCCGAGCTCCTTGCCGCCGAGCTTGCCGTAGCTGACGATGGCGAAGCGCGGCGCCGCGTCGGGTGCGCAGTGTTTCTTCAGCAGCTTCTTCCAGGCATGGCGGATCGCCAGGTCGAGCATGATGTCGGCAAGTTCCGACAGATGGTCGGCCAGGCGCTCGACGGTGAGCAGGCCGGCGATGTCCTGCGCCAGCAGGCGGAACACCTGGGCATGGTGCGCCTCGCGCATCAGGTCCATCTGTCGCTCGGTGTCGGGCTCGGCCGCATCGAGTTGCGCGTCGATCTGGGCGCGGAACGCCGGCCAGTCGGGCGCGACTTCGAGGATGCGGGCGTCGAGCAGCTCGTCCATCAGCACCGGGTGCTGCTTGAGATACTCGGCCGCCCAGCTCGAGCTGCCGGCGATCTTCGCCACCTGCTTCAAGGCCCGCGGGTATTGCAGCAGCAGCGCGAGGTAGGCGGCGCGGCGGCTCACCGCATCCAGCAGGTCGAGGATGCGCGACAGCGTGGCGTCGGGCGCGGGCGTGGCGGCGGCGGCCTCGATCACGCGGGGCACCAGCGCATCGAACTTGCCGCGCGTGGCTTCGGTCATCTGCTGGTAGCGGCTGCCTGAGCGGATGGCGTCGAGGCGCTCGATGGCGGCAGCCGCGTCGCGGTAGCCGCGCTGCGCCAGTTCCTCGACGCGGCTGTCGGATTCCTTTGCGTGCCAGACGTTGTCAAGCGCGTGGTTGGCCTCGCCGGCATGCGGGTCGGCGAACACCGCCTCGAAATGGCGCGAGACGTTCTGACGGTGGTCGTCGAGCTCGGTCGCCAGCGCCTCGAAGTTGGCGAAGCCCATGGCGCGGGCGACGATCTGCTGGTCTGCGGCCGACTCGGGCAGGCTGTGGGTCTGGGCGTCGTCGAGATATTGCAGGCGGTGTTCGAGCCGGCGCAGGAAATCGTAGGCGGCGGTGAGTTCGATCACGGCGTCGAAACCGAGCTGTCCGCGCTCGGCCAGCAGGCTCAGCACCTTCACCGTCGGCTTGATCTGCAGCCTCGCGTCGCGGCCGCCGCGGATCAGCTGGAACACCTGGGCGATGAATTCGATCTCGCGGATGCCGCCGGGGCCGAGCTTGATGTTGGCCGCCATGTCCTTGCGCGCCACCTCGCGGCGGATCTGCGCGTGCAGGTCGCGCATGGCATTGATGGTGCCGAAGTCGAGATACTTGCGGAAGACGAAGGGGCGGCGGATCTTCTCCAGCTCGTCGAGCCGATCTCCCGTCAGCGGCCGCGCCTTGATCCAGGCATAACGCTCCCATTCACGGCCCTGGGTGATGAAGTAGTTCTCCAGCATGTCGAAGCTGCACGCCAGCGGGCCGGAGTCGCCGTTGGGGCGCAGCCGCATGTCGACACGGAAGACCTGGCCTTCGGCCGTAATCTCGGCGATGGCGGCGATCAGCTGGCGTCCCAGGCGGGTGAAGAACTCGAAGTTGGAAATGCTCTTGGCGCCGTCGCGCGTTGCATCCGTCTGACCATCTTCCGGATAGACGAAGATCAGGTCGATGTCGGAGGAGACATTCAGCTCGCGGCCGCCGAGCTTGCCCATGCCGAGCACAATGAGCTTCTGTTCCTCGCCCTTGTCGTTCCTCGGCGTGCCGTAGCGCGCGGCGAGCGGCTCGGCGAGCGCCGCCAGCGCGGTCTCGACCGCGATCTCGGCGATGCGCGTCATTGCCTCGGTGACTTCGCCCAGATGCGCGCGTCCGGAAAGGTCGCGCGCCGCGACGCGGGCATGGGCGCGCTGCTTGAGGCGGCGCAGCGCGGGTTTGAGGCTGTCCTCGGTCAACGATTCCGCGGCGAGCCAGCCGCGCATCTCCTCGGCGGTGAGCGCTGCGTCGATGCGCGCCGCGACCTCGGCGGCAATCTCGGGCCGCGCCGAAAACAGGCGTTCGAGATAGCGCGAACAGGCGGCGATGTCGGCGGAACAGGGCATTGGTTTAGAATTGGCGCAGTGCGGCTGCCATTGTATCGCGCGCTTGCAGCGCCGCTCCTGGCCGCCCGCGCCGCCCCCTCATTCCTTCCCCCCTTTTCCCTATTTCTTCCCCCATATTTTTCGCTGCCCTCCGCACCCGGCTCGCGCGTCCGCGCGCGCGGGTGGCCTTGCGCGTGCTCGGCTGGACCGTCGGCACGCTCTATTTCGCTTTCGCCCTGCTGGTACTGGTGCTGCGCTACGCCATCCTGCCGCAGATCGAGAGCTACCGGCCGGACATCGAACGCGCCCTTTCCACCGCCCTGCGCCAGTCGGTGGCGATTCGCCGGATCGAGGCCGGCTGGCAGGGTCTGCGGCCGAGCCTGACCCTGTCGGGCATCGAGTTGCGCGACGCGGCCAACCGCCCGGCGCTGACGCTCGACCATGTCGAGGCCGATCTCGGCTGGTCGTCGCTGCTGTATCTCGCGCCGCGCCTGCATCGCCTCGAGATCGCCTCGCCCCGCATCGATGTTCGCCGTGATCCCGCCGGCAAGCTGTTCGTCGCCGGCCTTGAAATCGACACCCGGACTTCGGATGCGAATTTCTCCGACTGGCTGCTGGCGCAGGACCGCGTGATCGTGCGCGATGCCGCCATCACCTGGCACGATGAACTGCGCGGCGCGCCGCCGCTGGCGCTGACCCGGCTCAACTTCGACCTGCGCAACAGCGGCAATCGCCACCGCTTCGGCCTCACCGCCGAACCGCCGCGCCATCTCGCCGCCCGCATCGACCTGCGCGGCGACTTCAAGGGCAAGGACCTCGATCTGCTCGATTCGTGGAAGGGCGAGGCCTACGCCGAACTCGACTATGCCGATCTCGCCGGCTGGCGCGCCTGGGTTGATTATCCGGTCGAGTTGTCGCAGGGCAGCGGCGCGCTGCGGCTGTGGCTGGGTTTCGCCGCCAAACGGCTGACCAGCCTCGCGGCCGACGTGCGTCTGGCCAACGTGCAGATTCGCCTGGCCAAGGACCTGCCGTTGCTCGAGCTTGACCGCGTCGAGGGCCGCTTTGCCGGCAAGCGCTTCGCCGAAGGCTACGAGGCCGAGGCGAAGCAGCTGACTTTGCAGGCTCGCTCCGGCACGCGCATCGAGCCCACCGATTTTCGTTTGCGCTGGGATGCACCGGCGGCGAACCGCGCCGCTCGCGGCGAGTTTTCCGCCAACGGCCTCGATCTGGCGGCGCTGACCGACCTGGCGGCGCATCTGCCGCTCGATGCCAGCGTGCGGCAGAAGCTTGCGAACTGGGCGCCGCGCGGCCGCCTGCTCGACCTCGCCTCGAGCTGGAGCGGCCCGACTCACGAAGGCGGCGCCTTGCTCTCGTGGAAGGTCAAGGGACGCTTCGAGGGCCTGGGGCTGGCGGCGCAGGGCGAACTGCCGGGCTTTTCCGGCGTCAGCGGCACGGTCGCGGGCGACGAGAAGGGCGGCACGCTCGAACTGGCCAGCCGCCAGGTGGTGGTCGAAATGCCGGCGATCTTCGCCGAGCCCCGGCTTGAACTGGAAACGCTCAGCGCCAATACCGCGTGGCAGGCAGCCGACGGGCGGATCGTCGTGAATCTCAAAAAGGCCGAGTTCCAGAATCGCGACGCGGCCGGCGAACTGGTCGGCAGCTACCGCACGGCCAAGGATGGCCCGGGCGAAATCGACCTCTCCGGCAAGCTCACGCGCGCCGCCGGTGCCGCCGTGTGGCGCTACATGCCGCTGGGGGTGAACAAGGATGTGCGCGACTGGCTGCACACTTCGCTGATCGGCGGGCAGGCGTCGGAGGCGACGCTCAGGCTCAAGGGCGACCTCAAGAGCTTCCCCTTCCGCGACGGCAAGAGCGGCGTCTTCGAGATCAAGGGGCGTTTCCGCGGCGCGACGCTGAAATTCGCCGAGGGCTGGCCCGATATCCGCGGCGTCGACGGCGAGTTGCTGTTCGAGGGTGTGCGCATGCTGATCAAGGGAACCAAGGGCACCCTGCTCGGTGTCAATGTCAGCGCGGTCAGCGCGGAAATCCCCGATCTCGAAACCCACGAGGAGCAGCTCAACATTTCGGGCAAGGTAGCCGGGCCGACCACGGAATTCCTCAAGTTCATCGAGGCCAGCCCCGTGGGCGAGCGCATCGACCACTTCACGGCCCCGATGGTGGCGGTGGGCAATGGCGATCTCGACCTCAAGCTCGCCCTGCCGCTGCGGCACCTCGACCAGACTCGGGTAGATGGCCGCTACCGTTTCGCCAACAATCGAGTGACGGTCGACGCCGACCTGCCGCCGCTCACCGACGTCAATGGCGAACTGCGCTTTACCGCCGATCGCCTGGAGGCGCGGATGGTGCGCGCCTCCATGCTCGGCGCGCCGATGACGCTGGATATCGCGACGGCCGGCCAGGGCCTGGTGACGATCAATGCCGCCGGTTCTGTCTCGGTGCGCGAGTTGCGCCAGCAGTTCGAGCATCCCGCCCTCGAGCACCTTTCCGGAGTCGCGCCGTGGAGCGGCACGGTGCGCGCGCGCAAGCACACGGTCGAGGCGCGCATCGAATCCTCGCTCAAGGGCATTGCTTCGAGCCTGCCGGCGCCCTTCAACAAAAGCGCGACCGAGGCGCGGCCGCTGGTCCTCGAGCGCCGCGCCGCGCCGGAAGTGCCGAAAGCCGGCGCCGCGCCGCGCGACCAGTTGCTGCTCAGCTATGGCGACGCGGTCAGGGGCCAGATCGTGCGTCGCCACGAGGCGAAGGGAGCGGTGGTCGAGCGCGGAGTCATCGCCATCGGCCTGCCGCCGCGGCTGCCCGAGCAGGGCCTGCTGCTGGCGGCGGAGCTCGAGACCCTGGATGTCGATTTCTGGCGGCGCCTGCTGAAGAACGGCAACGGCGGCACTGTCGTGCCGGTGAGCGAGGTTGCGCTGCATGCAGAGGAACTGTTCGTGCATGGCCGCAGCTTCAGCGACTTCCGCGTCAATGCCACGCGCAGTAACGACACCTGGCGGGCCGAGGTGGCCGGCAATGCCTTCGCCGGCAAGCTCGACTGGAGCGGCGAGGGCGCGGGGAGATTGTCGGGCCGCATGTCGCGCGTCACCGTTCCCGAGAGCGTGACCAGCGTCGGCCCCGGCGACAGCGAGGAGCCGACCGAGCTACCGGCCATCAATCTCGTCATCGATCGCTTCAGCTTGCGCGGCAAGGATTTCGGCGAAGTCAAGCTCCAGGCCGAGAACCGCGAGGGCTTGTGGCACGCTCGCATGGACGTGAAGAACGAGGATGGCGCTCTCTCGGGCCAGGGGCGCTGGCGGCCGCATGTCAGCGCGCCGCTGACCCAGTTCGACTTCAAACTCGAGGCGAAGAGCGTCGAGAAGCTGCTGGCGCGCGTCGGCTATCCGCAGGCGGTGAAGCGCGGCACGGCGACGCTCGAGGGTTCGCTCAACTGGGCCGGTTCGCCGCTGACCATCGACTATCCCTCGCTCTCCGGCAAGCTGAAACTCGACGCCGCCAACGGTCAGTTCAGCAAGCTCGAGCCCGGTGTCGGCCGCCTGATCGGCGTGCTTTCGTTGCAGTCGCTGCCGCGGCGCATCGTGCTCGACTTCCGCGATGTCTTCAGCGAGGGCTTCGCCTTCGACAGCATCAATGGCGAATCGACGGTGACGCGCGGCATTCTCGAAACGAAGGACATGGAGATCGTCGGGCCGTCGGCGCGGGTCATTCTCAACGGCAGCGTGAACCTGCCCAGCGAGACGCAGAACCTGAAGGTGCGGGTGCAGCCGGCGCTGGGCGAGACGGTGGCGCTCGGCGCGGTGCTGGCCAACCCGGCCATCGGCGCCGTTACCTGGCTGGCGCAGAAACTGTTCAAGGACCCCTTCGGCCGGGTCTTCGCTTTCGAGTACAACGTCACCGGCGGCTGGGCCGATCCCAAGGTGGAAAAAGTCGGCAGCGAAAAAGTCGGCGCTGGCGAGACGGCGAAAGAGCCGGCCAGGGCCGGCAAGCCATGAAGGACCTGCGCGTCGCCGCGGTGCAGATGATCTCCGGCCCGGAGGTTTCCGCCAATCTCGCCACCGCCGCGCGGCTGATAGCCGAGGCGTCGGCGCAGGGCGCGCAACTGGTGGCCCTGCCCGAATACTTTCCGCTGATCGGCGCGACCGACGCCGACCGGCTGGCGGCGCGCGAACGTAACGGCGCGGGGCCGATCCAGGATTTCCTCGCTGAAACAGCGCAAAGGCACGGCGTCTGGCTGATCGGCGGCTCGATCCCGACCTTCGCCGTCGATCCGGCGAAGTTGCACAACACCTGCCTGGTGTTCGACGCTGCGGGCCGGCAGGTCGCGCGCTACGACAAGATCCACCTGTTCGGTTTCCAAAATAGCGAAGAGCGTTACGACGAGGCGGCCGCCATCGAGGCCGGTGATATGCCGACGGCCTTCGACACGCCCTGGGGTCGCGTCGGCCTCGGCATCTGCTACGACCTGCGCTTTCCCGAGCTGTTTCGCTGCCTCGGCGACATGGACTTGCTGATCCTGCCCGCTGCCTTCACCGACACCACCGGCCGCGCCCACTGGGAGCTGTTGCTGCGCGCGCGCGCCGTCGAGAATCAATGCTATGTTGTGGCAGCGGCCCAGGGCGGGCAGCACCCGAACGGCCGCGTTACCCATGGCAACAGCATGATCGTCGATCCGTGGGGCGACATCCTGGCGCGGCTCCTCAAGGGCGAGGGCGTGGCCAGTGCCGAACTTTCCTCGACGCGGCTGGCCGAAGTGAGAACCAGCCTGCCCGCGCTGCAACACCGAACATTGAAAGCCTCCTGACATGACCATGGATTCCCAAGCCCTCTACCGCACCGCCGAGCAATGCCTGCTGGCGCCCTACGACCTGTCGCCGCGCCGGCTCGAGAGCGTCTTCGGCCAGGTCTTCGGCCACCGCGTCGATTACGCCGATCTCTATTTCCAGTACGGCCGCTCCGAGGCCTGGAGCCTGGAGGAGGGCATCGTCAAGTCCGGCAGCTTCAGCATCGACCAAGGCGTCGGCGTGCGCGCCATCGCCGGCGAGAAAACCGCCTTCGCCTATTCCGACGAGATCAGCCTGCCGGCGCTGGAATCCGCCGCCCGCGCCGTGCGCGCGATCGCCGCCAGCGGCTCGCATCGCCTCACCCCCATGCTCGGCAGGCGCAGCGTGCCGGCGCTCTATACCGCGTTTGATCCCATCGCCTCGCTCGACGACACGGCCAAGGTGCAACTGCTCGAACGCCTCGAAGGCTTCGCTCGCGCCGCCGACCCGCGCGTGGCCGAGGTCATGGCGCATATCGCCGGCTCGTGGGAGGTGGTGCTGGTGGCGCGCTCCGACGGCCACCTCGCCGCCGACGTGCGGCCGCTGGTGCGCGTCTCCATCACGGTCATCATGAAGGACGGCAACAAGCGCGAGCAGGGCTCCTCCGGCGGCGGTGGCCGCTTCGACTACGGCTATTTCAGCGACGCGGTGCTCAAGGACTACGCTGCCAAGGCCGTGCACCAGGCCAGCGTCAACCTCGCCGCCAAGCCCGCGCCGGCCGGCACCATGACGGTGGTGCTGGGCTC
This sequence comes from Sulfurisoma sp., assembly GCA_030691075.1. Taxonomy (GTDB): domain Bacteria; phylum Pseudomonadota; class Gammaproteobacteria; order Burkholderiales; family Rhodocyclaceae; genus Sulfurisoma. Next base: position 82,969 of record JAUYFI010000022.1, read on the forward strand.
CGGCTGGCCCGGCATCCTGCTGCACGAGGCCATCGGCCACGGGCTGGAGGGCGACTTCAACCGCAAGGGCAGCTCGGCCTTCGCCGGGCGCATCGGCGAGCGCGTCGCCGCTCCCGGCGTCACCGTGGTCGACGACGGCACCATGCCCAACCGGCGCGGCTCGCTGTCGATCGACGACGAGGGCAACCCGACGCAGCGCACGGTGCTGATCGAGGACGGCAGGCTCAAAGGCTACCTGCAGGACAGCCTCAACGCGCGGCTGATGGGCGTCGAGCCCACCGGCAACGGTCGCCGCGAATCCTTCGCCCACCTGCCGCTGCCGCGCATGACCAACACCGTGATGCTGGCCGGCGACAAAGATCCCGCCGAGATCATCGCCTCGGTGAAGAAAGGTCTCTACGCCGTCAATTTCGGCGGTGGCCAGGTCGACATCACCAGCGGCAAGTTCGTCTTCTCCACCGCCGAGGCCTACATGATCGAGAACGGCAAGATCACCTATCCGGTCAAGGGGGCGACGCTCATCGGCAACGGCCCCGACGTGCTGACGCGCGTGTCGATGATAGGCAACGACCTCGCGCTCGACCCCGGCGTCGGCACCTGCGGCAAGGAAGGGCAGAGCGTGCCGGTGGGGGTGGGGCAGCCGACGCTGCGGATTGATGGGCTGACGGTCGGCGGCACCGGGTAGGGATCTATCGCGGCTTCATGCCGCCGTGTCGCCATCCGCTACGGCGAGGAGAGCGTTTCTTGCTCGACCGCCTTGTAGCGCAGTTGCTTCATCAGCGCTGACTTTTTACGGTTGATTTTGCTTTGCCGGGTCTCGCCCCGGCGGGCGAGGTACTTTCTTGCTGCGCGGCAAGAAAGTACCCAAAGAAACGCGCCCCGCTGCCCCGGCCTGCGGCTTCCCTCGCTCCGGACTATCGTGCCGGCCGGACACCCCCGGCCCGACAGCCCTCCACTCGGCGGGCCTGCCAGCAGCTTCGCCCGAAAGACCTTGGCCAGTGCCTTATGGTTGAACAGATAGCCGCCCTCGGCCTTGCCCCGCCGCTTGGTTCGCCATCGGTTTTGCTCGCCGTCGACCGCCGCCGCCGGCATGACCAGATGAACATGCGGGTGGAAATCCAGCCGGCGCGTGTGCGTATGCAACACCGCCATCGCCCCGGGCGTGCCGCGCAGGCGGCGATGGCCATGGGCATCCGGATCGGAGGATCGGGATGGATGACTGCATGCCCACACGGGGTATCCCTTTAGCTCCACAGATGGCAAAATTGGCCCATGGGCGCCCCAGAGCTACAACCGATAGGTGGAACGGATTATCCAACAACTTGGGTTCAATTCCTTGACTGGTTTCACTCTGAGCAAGCATGTCGCGATTACCTGGAGAAGCTGCGGTGGGCCGATGGTTTGATCTGCCCGAAATGCGGAGCATCAAGCGAAGTCGAGCGTATCAGTCGCGGCAGATTAATTTGTCCGGCATGCCGACATCAGACCACGGTAACGGCGGGGACTATTTTCGACAAGACACGCACTGAGCTTCGTGTCTGGTTCGCTGCCATTTGGTACATCACCAACCAGAAGCACGGAGTCAGCGCATTGGGGTTGCAGCGTGTGCTTGGGCTGGGGAGCTACGAAACCGCTTGGACAATGCTGCACAGGTTGCGACGCGCGATGGTTCGACCTGGCAGGGAATTGCTTCACGGAGAAGTGGAAGTCGATGAGACCCACCTCGCCCTCACCGACCGGAAAACGCCAGTTTCCGCGGTCGGTCGCAAGAGCAACACCACAAAAGCGCTCGTTGTCATTGCCGTCGAAATGCTTCAACCCAAAGGGTTCGGGAGAATTCGGATTCAGCAAATTGCGAATGGCGACTATGAGCACCTGATGCCTTTTATCAAGGAGTCTGTTCGTTCGGGGGCGATTATTCACAGTGATGGGTCTGCCGCCTACAGAAAACTTGACGATGCCGGATATGGACACCGTCGCACGGTTCATCTTGGGTCGGACACGCCAGCCCATGAATCGATGCCAGGCGTTCATCGGGTCGCCGCATTGCTGCAACGCTGGATGATGGGGACTCACCATGGGGCCGTCCAACCAAGTCAATTGGACTACTACCTCGACGAATTCGTATTTCGCTTCAATCGCCGAACTTCGCGATCACGGGGACTACTGTTTTATCGCCTGCTCCAGCAGACCGTCATGACGAAGCCTGTGACTTACGGAAAAATCGTAGAAATTCCCAAAAAACCTGGAAATTGAATTCCTGTGGAGCTAAAGGGATACCCCATGTGTCGAAACAGTCGCGATTTTCCACACCGAGACAGAGACCGAGACTCATATCATCTCCATGCGAAAGGCAGAACCCCATGAAATCCGCAAATTCTTCTCTTATCTCTGACAAGGCACCGCGCCTGCGGGTGGGCATGAAAGACGCCACGCGCGAGCAATTCGCCGCCGCCGTCACCGAGCGGCTGGGCAAGCAGCGCGTGTCGATCATGCTCGATGCCTCGGTCATCGCCTTCTTCAAAGCCAAGGCTGGCGAACGCGGGTATCAGACACTGATTAACCAGGCGTTGCACCGGTCGATGCAGGGCGAGCAGATCGAGGCCACCCTGCGCCGCGTGATCCGCGAGGAAATGGCACACGGTTGAGCTGCATCCAGGCATCGTCGTTGATGCACCAACGGACGGCGTTGGCGAAACGGCAAGGCGGCGATTGCAGCATTCCATCGTAGCCCACCCGCTGCGGCGAGTCACGGCACACTACCCCAGCCTTGCCCGCAGGAAAAAGTCGGCGCCGACGACACGGCGTTCCAGCACATCCAGCCGCCGCGCACCCGCCAGCTCGGTGAGCTCGGGCAGATCGAACATGCCGCGCGCGGCATCGCCGAGCAGCAGGGGCGCCTGATAGATCAGCAGTTCGTCCACGCAGCCTTCCCGCAGCAGCGAGCCGTTGAGCCTGAAACCGGCCTCGGCCATGACCTCATTCGCACCGCGGCGGCCGAGTTCGGCCAACAGCGCCGGCAGGTCGACCTTGCCCTGGGCGTTGGGCAGTACCACGACATCGACACCGCGCGCTCGCAGTTGAGTGGCCTTCTCCACCTGCTCGACGGCGCAGGCGACGAGCGCATTGCCGCCATCGAGCACCGCCGCGTCGAGCGAAATTTCCAGCCGGCTGTCGACCACCACGCGCAGCGGCTGGCGCGGCGTGTCGATGTCGCGTACCGTCAGGCGCGGGTTATCGTCGCGCACGGTGCCGATGCCGGTGAGCATCGCGCAGCTTTGCGCGCGCCAGGCGTGGGCGTCGTGACGCGCCTCGGGGCCGGTGATCCATTGCGACTTGCCGTTGTCGAGCGCGGTCTTGCCGTCGAGGCTGGCGGCAACCTTGAGGCGCAGCCAGGGCCGGCCGCGCGTCATGCGCGAGACGAAGCCGGGGTTGAGTTCGCGCGCCTCGGCTTGCATCAGGCCGCTCTCCGTCACGATGCCGGCAAGTTCGAGCCGGGCCAGGCCCGTGCCCGCGACCAGCGGATTGGGGTCGCGCATCGCGGCGACCACGCGGCTGACGCCGGCGTCGATCAGCGCGTCGGCGCAGGGCGGCGTGCGGCCGTGGTGCGAGCAGGGTTCGAGGGTGACGTAAGCCGTGGCGCCACGCGCCGTCCCGCCAGCACCGACTTTTTGCGCCGCCACGGCCGCCAGTGCGTTGACCTCGGCGTGCGGCTCGCCCGCCTTCTCATGCCAGCCCTCGCCGATCACCGCACCGTCGCGCACGATGACGCAGCCGACGCGGGGGTTGGGCGTCGTGGTGTAAAGACCGCGCCGCGCGAGTTGCAGGGCCCGCGCCATGAACTCGTGATCGGCCGCCGAGAAGCTCATGACACTCGAGCGCAGCGAGCCGACAGTCTCCTCCCCCGCGAGGGGGAGGCCGGGAGGGGGCGGGTCATGTTGTGCGGGGACGCCGTACGCGAGGTTTTTTAACCTCGCGTATGGCGTCGGAGAACTCGTCGAGATCCTCGAAGTTGCGATAGACCGAGGCGAAGCGGATGTAGGCGACCTTGTCGAGTTTTTTCAGTTCGCGGATCACCAGTTCGCCGATGCGGTCGGAGGCCACCTCGCGCTCGCCAAGGGTGACGAGCCTTTCCTCGATGCGGTCGAGCGCGGCGTCGACGCTGTCGGTGGTCACCGGGCGCTTCCTCAGCGCCAGCATCATGCTGGCCTTGAGTTTTTCCCGGTCGTACTCGGTGCGGCTGCCGTTCTTCTTGACCACCAGCGGCAACTGCAACTCGACCCGCTCGTAGGTGGTGAAGCGCTTGTCGCAGGCAAGGCAGCGACGACGACGGCGAACGGTGTCGCCGTCCTCGTTCTCACGGGTGTCCACCACCTGCGTGTTCGGCTCTGCGCAGTAGGGACATTTCATTTCAGTTGCTCCACCGCGTTGCGCGCGACCCGCGACGCAGGAAACGTCTCGTTCGTTGGGGATCGGCGCGCGTCAAGGGTGGCGGGTAGCCGACGCCGCTCATGTCACCCGGACCGGGCTGCGCCCGGCCCTCCTTCTTTACTTCGCTATGTCGGCTACCCGCCACCCTTGGCGGGGCACGCCGGTGCTGCTGTACCGCCGCAAACCAACGGCGCTTGCCGATCGGGCCGGTGGGGTGCTCTGCGCAGCGAAGTAAAGAAGGAGGCGGCGGCCGAAGGCCGGCGCCGGGTGACATGAGCGGAGCAGAGCACCCCACTGGCCTGATCGCGCACCAAACCACGAGTTTCACTTCAGTCGATCAATCGCCATAAACCGGAAACTTCTTGCACAGCGTGGCAACTTCACCGCGCACCTTCGCCAGCACGGCCTCGTCGCTGGGCGCATCGAGCACGTCGGCGATCAGTTCGGCAACGGTCTCGGCCTCGATCTCGGTAAAACCGCGCGTCGTCATGGCCGGCGTGCCGATGCGGATGCCGGAGGTAACGAAGGGCTTCTGCGGATCGTTGGGGATGGCGTTCTTGTTAACGGTGAGATGTGCCTTGCCCAGCGCGCCTTCCGCATCCTTGCCGGTGATGTTCTTGGCCCGCAGGTCGACCAGAAAGACATGGCTTTCGGTGCGCCCCGAGACGATGCGCAGGCCGCGCGACTTGAGCACCTTGCACATCACCTGGGCGTTGTCGATCACCTGTTCCTGGTAGTTCTTGAATTCCGGCGTCATGGCCTCCTTGAAGGCCACGGCCTTGGCGGCGATGACGTGCTCCAGCGGGCCGCCCTGCAGGCCGGGGAAGATGGCCGAGTTGATGGCCTTCTCGTGCTCGGCGCGCATCAATATCAGGCCGCCCCTGGGGCCGCGCAGGGTCTTGTGGGTGGTCGAGGTGACGACGTCGGCGTGCGGTATCGGGTTGGGGTAGAAGCCGGCGGCGACGAGGCCGGCGTAGTGGGCCATGTCCACCATGAAGATGGCGCCGACGGCCTTGGCCACCTTGGCGAAGCGTTCGAAATCGATCTTCAGGGCATAGGCCGAGGCGCCGGCGATGATCAACTTCGGCTTGTGCTCGTGCGCCAGTTTCTCCATCGCATCGTAGTCGATCTCCTCCTTGGCGGTCAGGCCATAGGGCACGACCTTGAACCACTTGCCGCTCATGTTGAGCGCCATGCCGTGGGTGAGATGGCCGCCTTCGGCCAGGCTCATGCCGAGGATGGTGTCGCCGGGCTTGAGGAAGGCGAAGAACACGGCCTGGTTGGCCTGGGAGCCGGAATTGGGCTGGACGTTGGCGCAATCGGCGCCGAAGAGCTTCTTGGCGCGGTCGATGGCCAGTTGCTCGGCGACGTCGATATGCTCGCAGCCGCCGTAGTAACGCTTGCCGGGGTAGCCCTCGGCGTACTTGTTGGTGAGCTGGGAGCCCTGCGCCTCCATGACCGCGTGGGAAACGTAGTTCTCCGAGGCGATCAGCTCGATGTGGTCTTCCTGGCGCTTGTTTTCGGCCTCGATCACGGCCCACAGTTCGGGATCGGTCTTGGCGAGTGAATTCTTCTTGGAAAACATTTTTTGCTCCAAAAAATGTTTCAGTGCAGGCTAATGCGCGTAGCGCGTTACGCCGAAACCAAAACATGGCGGACTTCCGTCAAATGAGGGAAAACCGGCATTTTATCACTCGACAACCTGCTCCAAGACCCGCTCGAGGTGGTGGCGGTCGGCCCAGGTCTGCAGGTGCCAGCCGTGGGCGTCGATGGCGAACCAGTTGAGCGCGCAGTTGGGGATCTTGAAGTCGCGCGGCGCCGAAAGCAGGCGGCCCGTCGCCTTGCGGTAGATGATGTCGAGCACCCCGCCGTGGGAAACCGCCAGAACCGTCTGCCCGGCGTGATGGCGGACCAGCCACTCCACCCCGGCGACGACGCGGTCGGCGAAGCCGCGCAGGCTTTCACCGCTCTCGAAGTCGTAGTCGGGATCGCGCGCCGCGTAGCGCGCGTGGGCGACAGGGTGCAGTTGCGCGCCCTCGGCGACCGTCAGCCCCTGAAAGATGCCGTAGTGCCGCTCGCGCAGATCCGGCGCGGGACGAATATCGAGGCCGAGGCGCTCGGCCGCCGCCTGCGCCGTCTGCCAGGCACGACCGAGATTGCTGGCGTAGAGCGCCGCGAACGCGTGGTGGGCGACACCGAATGCCGTGGCCAGCGCCTGGACCCGGCCCGTCTCGTTGAGGGGGACGTCGATGTGGCCCTGGATGCGCTTTTCGGCGTTCCAGTCGGTTTCGCCGTGGCGAACGATGCAGAGACGGGTCGTGGTCATGGGACGCTGGCTATTGTGGATTCCCGCAGGCGGCAATCGGGAGAAATGCCGTGGAAACGGGTTAAGCTTCGACGCTGCGATTCTAAGCTTCCGGCACAAGAGGAGACATCCCATGCAATTCCTGCTCAGGCTTTCGCGCCTGATAGACGCTTTCACCGAGCGCCTCGGTGGCGCCGTGCTCTGGCTGGTGCTGGCCGCCGTGCTCATCAGCGCCACCAATGCCATCGTGCGCAAGGCGTTCAACGTCAGTTCCAACGCCTTTCTGGAAATCCAGTGGTACCTGTTCGCCGGCGTCTTCCTGCTGGGCTCCGGTTACACCATGTTGCGCCAGGGGCACGTGAAAATCGACGTCATCCTCGGCCGCTTTTCCAAGCACACCCAGATCAAGGTCGAGATCTTCGGCATCCTGTTCTTCCTCATGCCCTTCGTCTTCGCCGTCGTCGCCCATGTCTGGCCGCTGGTGGTGAATGCCTACGTGACGGGCGAAATGTCGGAGAACGCCAGCGGCCTGATCCGCTGGCCGGTTTACGCCCTGGTGCCCGCGGGCTTCATCCTGCTCGGCCTCCAGGGGCTGTCCGAACTCATCAAGCGCATCGGCTTTCTCATGGGACTCAGCGTCGACCCGACCCTGCCCGTGCATGCCAAGTCCGCCGAGGAAGAACTCGCCGAGGAAATCAGGAAGCATCAGGTCGCGCCCGAAGTGATCGATCGCGTGGAAGACGCCCTGGAAATGGTCGCCGACCAAGGCAAGCAAGGGGGTGCCAAGTGATCGAGTTCCTCCAAACCAACATGGCTCCGGTGATGTTCGCCGGGCTGATCGTCTTCCTGCTGCTCGGTTATTCCGTGGCCTTCTCGCTCGCCGCCTGCGGCCTGTTCTTCGGCTACCTCGGCGTCGAACTGGGCATGCTGCCGGCATCCCTGCTGCAGGCCCTGCCGCTGCGCATTTTCGGCATCCTCAAGAACGACACCCTGCTGGCCATTCCCTTCTTCACCTTCATGGGGCTGATCCTGGAACGTTCCGGCATGGCCGAGGATCTGCTCGACACCATCGGCCAGGTGTTCGGCCCGATCCGCGGCGGTCTGGCCTACGCGGTGATTTTCGTCGGCGCCATGCTGGCGGCCACGACCGGCGTCGTCGCCGCCTCGGTGATCTCGATGGGCCTGATCTCGCTGCCCATCATGCTGCGCTACGGCTACGACCGGCGCATCGCCGCCGGCGTCATCGCCGCCTCGGGAACCCTCGCGCAGATCATTCCGCCGTCGCTGGTGCTGATCGTCATCGCCGACCAACTGGGCCGCAGCGTCGGCGACCTCTACGCCGGCGCCTTCATCCCCGGCTTGGTGCTCACGGGCCTGTATGCCGTTTACATTTTCGCCGTGAGCCTGATCAAACCCGAGACCGTTCCCGCCCTGCCGCTGGAAGCGCGCACCATCCGCGAGGACGACGGCAGCGGCGGCTTGCGCTCGCTGCTGTTCCTGGCCGTGCTTTCGGTGGCCGGCGCCGTCGTCTACGCCAAGACGCGCCCGGCGGAAACGCCCACCGACGAAATGATCGTCGTCTCCATGTCGGTCGGCGTCGGCATCGCCTTCGTCCTGGCGGTCGTCAACCGGATCACGAAACTGGGCCTGCTGTCGCGCATGGCCGAACGGGTCACCTTCGTCCTGATCCCGCCGCTGGCGCTGATCTTCCTGGTGCTCGGCACCATCTTCCTCGGTATCGCCACCCCCACCGAGGGCGGTGCGATGGGTGCCCTCGGCGCGCTGATCATGGCCGTCAGCCGCCGCCGCCTGAGCCGCAAGCTCATGACCCAGGCGATGGAGGCGACCATGAAGCTGTCGTCCTTCGTGCTGTTCATCCTGCTCGGCGCGACGGTGTTCAGCCTGAGCTTCCAGGGCGTGGATGGGCCGAAATGGGTCGAGCATTTGCTGACCGGGCTGCCCGGCGGCCAGATCGGCTTCCTGATCGTGGTGAACCTGCTGGTCTTCGTGCTCGCCTTCTTCCTCGACTTCTTCGAGCTGGCCTTCATCATCATTCCCCTGATCGGGCCGGTGGCCGACAAGATGGGCATCGACCTGGTCTGGTTCGGCGTGCTGATGGCCGTGAACATGCAGACTTCATTCATGCACCCGCCCTTCGGTTTCGCGCTCTTCTACCTGCGCAGCGTCGCCCCCCACGCGGCCTACGACGACCGGCTCACCAAGAAGAGGATCGAGCCGGTCACCACCGGCCAGATCTATTGGGGCGCCGTGCCCTTCGTGATCATCCAGATCGTCATGGTCGGCCTGGTCATCGCCTTCCCCGCCCTGGTGACCGGCGGCGTGAAGAAGGAAGCCGCGGTGGACCTGAACACCATCCAGTTGGAGGTGGCGCCCAAGGATCAAGGCGGCAGCGATCCGTCCGCCAGCGCGGAAGCCGACGACCCGGCGGCAGCCCTGGCGCGGGAAATGGCCGAGGACGCGAAGAAGAGCAAGAAGTAGCCGGGGCGCAGCCGTCCCGGAGGCGGCACAAAAAAACGCCCGCGGGTTTGCGACCCGCGGGCGTTTTTTGCGGCTGGCTAGCGCGGCCGCTTAGAGCTTCTGCTGCTGCATGAAGTCGTCGAAACCGGCTTCGGCGAAGCGGAACCACTGGTGCTGCTCGCGGCGGAAGTCGGCGAAATCGGTATAGATCTTCTTCCATTGCGGGTTCTTCGCCGACAAGTCGGAGTAGAGATCCTGGGACGCCTTGAAGGCCGCCTCCATCACGTCCTTGGGCATGCGCTGGAGCTTGACGCCGCCGGCCACCAGTTCCTTGAGGGCCTTGGGATTCTTGGCGTCGTACTTGGCTTGCATGTCCGTGTGGGCCAGGGCCGCCGCGCACTCGACGATGGCCTTGTTCTCGGTGGACAGCGCCTCGTAGGCCTTGGTGTTGACGTAGAGTTCCAGTTCCGGGCCGCCTTCCCACCAGGCCGGGTAGACGTAGTTCTTGGCCACCTTGTAGAAACCCAGCTTCAGGTCGTCGTAGGGGCCGACCCACTCGGTCGCGTCGATGGTGCCCTTTTCCAGCGCCTGGTAGATCTCGCCGCCGGGGATGTTCTGCGGCACGCCGCCGATGCGCTCCAGCACCTTGCCGCCGAAACCGCCGATGCGCATCTTGAGGCCCTTGATGTCGGCCACACTCTTGATTTCCTTGCGGTACCAGCCGCCCATCTGGGCGCCGGTGTTGCCCATCGGGAAATTGACGATGTTGTAGTTCTTGTAGAACTCGCGCATCAGCTTCATGCCGTTGCCTTCGTACATCCAGGCCGTCATCTGGCGACTGTTGAGACCGAAGGGAATCGCGCAGTCGATGGCGAAGGTGTCGTCCTTGCCGAAAAAGTAGTAGGGGGCGGTGTGGGCGCACTCCACGGTACCCTGCTGCACGCCATCCACCACGCCGAAGGCCGGCATCAATTCGCCGCCGGCGTGCACCGAGATGGTGAACTTGCCGCCGGTGGCCTCGCTGACTATCTTCGAGAACACTTCCGCGGAGCCGAAAATGGTATCGAGCGCCTTGGGGAAGCTTGATGCGAGGCGCCAGCGGATGGCGGGCGCGCCTTGCGCATGGACCGCCGGCGCGGCGCCGGCAGCCAGGATGCCGGCGATGCCGGCGTTTTGCAGAAACTTGCGACGTTCCATGGATGACTCTCCTCGATGTTGTTTAACTTAACCAAAACGGCGATGCCGGACTGGCTTGTCGCCGGATACTACACCACAATTTTTGAGGCTACTTGCCCTTGTTGATGGACTGCTGCAAGGCCTTGGCCGGGTCGTCTTCCTCTTCCTCCTTCTCCCGTTTTGCCTTCTCCTCTTCGGTCTCTTCCTTGCCGTCGGTCGGCGCACCCTGGTCGGCCGCGGGCGGAGCGTCGATCTGAATGTTCTGGATGTCGACTTGCGGCGCCTTGTCGGCACTGCCGGTGACCAGTTGCGGGAAGGCGATGATCAGGCCGACCATGATCACCTGGATGATGACGAAGGGCACCGCGCCCCAGTAGATCTGCATGGTGGTTACCGGCGCGATGGTCTTCTTGGTGAGGCGGTCGATATATTCCGAGTGAGGCGCCACGCTGCGCAGGTAGAACAGCGCGAAGCCGAAGGGCGGGTGCATGAAGGAGGTCTGCATATTCACCGCCAGCAGCACGCCGAACCAGACCAGGTCGATGCCCATCTTCTCCGCCACCGGCCCCAGCAGCGGCACGATGATGAAGGCCAGCTCGAAGAAGTCGAGGAAGAACGCCAGGAAGAAGACCAGCAGGTTCACCACGATCAGGAAGCCGATCTGGCCGCCGGGCAGGCCGGTCAGCAGGTGCTCGACCCAGACCGATCCATCCACGGCCTGGAAGGTCAGGCTGAACACCGTGGCGCCGAGCAGGATGAAGAGCACGAAGCAAGCCAGCTTCATGGTCGCTTCCATCGCCTGCTGCATCAGTTTGATGCTCAGGCGGCGGCGCGAGACCGCCATGATCAGCGCCCCCGACGCGCCCATGGCGCCGCCCTCGGTCGGCGTCGCGATGCCGAGGAAGATGGTGCCGAGCACGAGAAAGATCAGCGCCAGCGGCGGGATCAGGACGAAGGTGACGCGCTCCGCCATGCGCGAGAGCAGACCGAGCCTGGTCACGCGGTTGATGACGGCCAGCGCGAAGGCGATACCGACACCGACGCACATCGACACCACGATGGTTTCGTCGAGCGCCGCGTCCGCCGGCCGCGTCTTGGCATAGGCGATGGCGGCGGCCGTGGAGACGACAACCAGCGCCAGCACCGAAGGCAGACCGGCGCTGCCGTTGTCTTCGCGAATGGTGCGGGCTTCGAGCGGCAGGGCCGGGACGTAAGCCGGCTTGACCATGCTGACGATGAATACCCAGACTACGTAGAGGCCGGTGAGGACGAAACCGGGAATGAAGGCGCCGGCATACAGGTCGCCGACGCTGCGGCCCAACTGGTCGGCGATCACGATCAGCACCAGCGAGGGCGGGATGATCTGCGCCAGCGTGCCGGAGGCGGCGATCACGCCCGAGGCAATGCGCCGGTCATAGCCGTAGCGCAGCATGATCGGCAGCGAGATCAGGCCCATCGAGATCACCGAGGCGGCCACCACGCCGGTGGTCGCGGCGAGCATGGCGCCGACGAAGATGACTGCGTAGGCCAGGCCGCCGCGAATCGGGCCGAAGAGCTGGCCGATGGTGTCGAGCAGGTCCTCGGCCATGCCGCTGCGTTCGAGAATCAGACCCATGAAGGTGAAGAAGGGAATCGCCAGCAGCGTGTCGTTCTGCATGATGCCGAAGATGCGCAGCGGCAATGCCTGCAGCAGCGATTGGGGCAGCAGGCCGAGCTGGACGCCGAGCCAGCCGAAGAACAGACCGCAGGCGGCCAGCGAGAAGGCCACCGAATAGCCGAGCAGCAGGAAGACGATCAGGCCGCCGAACATCACCGGCGCCATGTTGTGCTGGAGGAATTCGATCATTTCGCGCTCCCGTTTCTGTTCCGATCGGCCACCATGTCCAACGACTCCTCGACACGCTCGATCACTTCGGGCGCCACCTGATGTTTAAGGATTTCCTCGGCCAGTTCCTCCTCGGCCGTCTTGGTTTGCACCGGCTTGGTGGGATCGTCGGCCAGTCCCATGAGGAAGGCGACGCGCTTGATCAGTTCCGACAAGCCTTGCAGGCCCAGCAGCGCAAAGCCGGCCGGGACCAGGGCGAAGACCGGCCAGCGGATGAGGCCGCCGGCATTTTGCGACATCTCGCCGCTGACATAGGCTCTGACCACCAGCGGCCAGACCAACTCGATGACCTTGTACACGAAGGGCATGAGAAAGAACACGATGCCCAGACATTCGACGATGATCTGCGTGCGCTTGGAGAAACGGCCGACGATGACGTCGATCTTGACGTGGCCCTGGCGCAGCATCGTATAACCCGAACCGAGCAGGAACACGGCGGCGAACAGATACCACTGGATTTCGAGAAAGGCATTCGAACTCATGTCGAAGGCTTTGCGCACGATGGCGTTGAGGGCCGAGATGATCACGGCGGCGAGCACCAACCAGATCAGGCCGCGGGCGATGCGTTCGCTCATGGCGTCGATCAGGTGCGAGAGTTTGAGCGCGGCATTCATGGGTGGGTCTCCGGAGTTGCGCAACTGTCGCGCCGGGCGCGCGGCGCGGTCACGGTGCAGGCGTTGGGTGGCAGCATAATAACCTTAGCTTTGAACATTAGGCGATTCAATAACGTCCCCTTGAAGCGTCAGCAGTGTCGCGAGGGTCGCCACTACCGCACCGAGGCAGGATTTTGCCGAATACCTGGTTTGTGGGTCAGTGGTCAGACCATAAGTCACGGGAGGTTAAGGCTCGCGATTGGCCATGTCAAGAGAGATTGCGGATTATTCCCGGTCGATGTTCCTATGATTGATATTGTGGTCAGACCAATGCTATATTGAAAATATGGACGCAAAGATGACAGCGCCACGACTTGCCGATGTGGTCGCGCGGGAGATCGAGCAGCGGATGCTTGAGGGCCGTTTGAAGCCGGGCGACCGACTGCCTTCGGAGCGCGACCTGTCGGTGCAACTGGGGGTTTCGCGCCCTTCTCTGCGCGAAGCGATCCAGAAATTGGCTGCACGCGGATTGCTGGAAAGCCGGCAGGGCGGCGGCACCTTCGTTACCGACCGGCTCGATGCCAGCTTTGCCAATCCCTGGGAAGAAATCCTGCGCGACCATCCGGCGGTGCATGAAGACATGCTCGAATTTCGTCACATGCTTGAAGGCCGTGCAGCCGAATGTGCCGCGCGGCGGGCCACCGTGGCCGATCGCGAACGTGTTAGCCAAAGCCTGGCGCGGCTGGAAGAAGCCTTTGCCGGAGACGATCTGGATGCCCAGGTCGATACCGATCTGGCGTTTCACCAGGCCATTGCCGAAGCCTCGCACAATGTCATCGTCGGCCACCTGACGGCGAGCCTGCTGCGCCTGCTGCGCGACAATCTGCGGCGCAATCTGAGCGAACTGATGCAAGTGCCGGCCGCCAGGGAGCAACTGCTCGATCAGCATCGCGCGGTGTGGCGGGCCATCGAGCAAGGTGACGCCGAACAGGCGCTGGAATCCGCCGCCGACCACATCGGCTATGTGCGCCAGAACCTCACCCGCATGCTGCGCAGCGACGCCCGCCACAAGTCGTCTTGAGGCGTTTCTGCATTTGCCGGCGATGCGGGTTTTGGCTTCTGTCCTGCGCATCATGGCAAGGCAGCCCCGGTTGTCAGGAGGTGCCGTTGCGCCTCGCTTCGGGTTTCGAATATGCTGGGGTCGGCCACCCGCTTGCCGAAGGATTCGCCGAGTTTGGCACGCAGGAAGGTACTCGCCGTATAGCGCGTGACGTCGCTGTAGTGGCGATCCATGATGCCCTTGACCATGCCCGTGTAGTCGTCGATCAAATCCGGCGCGATGCTGAAGCGCTCGTAATTGACGATGGCCGCTACTTTGTGCCCGATAGGCGCGAGGCGCGCCTCGACGGCGCGCAGAATGCGGTCGATGTCTTCGGCCACGCGCACCGAAAGCCCCTCGAAATTGACGAAGAACAGATTCTGCTCGGGGTCGTAGCTCAGGCGCTGATCGATCGGCATCTCGAGCAACTGGGGTCGCAGGCCCATCGGCTCCGGCGCGAAGATGCGCGCATCCATCGGCGCGGGTTCGCCGCGCAGGATAGGGGCGAACTCCATGCGTTCGAGGATGTCGCGCTGGAGATCGATGTCCGGGGCAATCTCGATCAGTTCCAGTCCTTCCGCGCACAAGCGGAACACGCAGCGCTCGGTGATGTAGAGCACGGTCTTGCCGGACTTGGCCGCGACCGGGCCGCTGAAAGTGCGGTGCTCGACTTGTTGCACGAACTTGTTTGCCTTGCCGTCGGCGCGGATTTTCAGCCCGCCAGCCTCCAGCGCGATCTGCAGTTTGCCGGCGGTGAAGGTGCCGACGAACACCACCTTCTTCGCGTTCTGGCTGATGTTGATGAAGCCGCCGGCGCCGGCCAGCTTGGGCCCGAACTTCGAGACGTTGAGGTTGCCGTCGCGGTCTGCCTGGGCCAGCCCGAGAAAGGCGATGTCGAGTCCGCCGCCATCGTAGAAATCGAACTGGCTGGGCTGGTCGAGGATGGCCTGGGTGTTGGTGGCAGCACCAAAGTTGAGGCCGCCCGCCGGCACTCCGCCGATAACACCGGGCTCGGCGGTGAGCGTAATGAGGTCGATGATTTTTTCCTCGGCGGCGACCGAGGCGATTCCCTCCGGCATGCCGATGCCGAGATTCACCACATCGTTGGCCGAGAGTTCCATCGCCGC
>JAUYFI010000023.1 GCA_030691075.1 Sulfurisoma sp.
ATGCCGACGCGCTCGTTCATCCAACACCGATGCCAGCGATTGGTACTTCGACTCGATCTGCTCTATCGCGGTTGCAATCTGCATACCGCTTTAGAACACATATCGCAAAGTTTATCAAGTTATTTTTGCGCGACGCCTAACGTCTGAATTCAGGGGTGCGACGCGGCTTCATCGCGGCGCGTCCCCTGGAATGATGGGTTAGCCGGCTACCCACGAAGCCCGGCACAACAGTAAAGGAAACGCGCATGAAAGCAGCAATCAACGAACTGACCATCGCCCTCGAAACGATGGAGACGAACGAGCCGATCAACCGAGTGGAAGGCAACGCGGAACAGGCCGATCTCGAAGCCGCGAACGCCGCCGATTTCCGGCAGGCGCTGGCAGTGCTCAAGGCCGCAAGCAATGGCCCGATCTGGCCGGAACCGAAGGCTGCGTAGTAGGAGGTCGGCATGACGACGCGAGAACTCATGCCGGCTAACGAGATGTGCACACCGACTGGCGTGCCAATTGATTATCCGGACTGACGGACAATCTCAAAAACAATCCCCGCCGGCAGGGTTTCGCCGCCGGCCCGACGCCAAAACCGAAAACAACGTAGTCCCGGCGAAGGGCCGCCCCGAGCCGGGACGGCACGCGCCGGAGGCGCAAGGCGCACCGATCGCCCCACGAAGCACCCCGTGATATGCGAGCGCAGCGAGCCGCAAGTTTCCCCCGCCTTGAGGCGGGGGCCGGGGGGGGTCTCAAATTGCACGTTTCACCATCATTGCCTTGATCTTGCCGATCGCCAGCGTCGGGTTCAGACCCTTCGGGCAGACATCGACGCAGTTCATGATGGTGTGGCAGCGGAACAGGCGATAGGGGTCTTCGAGGTTGTCGAGGCGCTCGCTGGTCGCCTGGTCGCGCGTGTCGGCGATGAAGCGGTAGGCGGCGAGCAGGCCGGCCGGGCCGACGAACTTGTCCGGATTCCACCAGAACGACGGGCAGGAGGTCGAGCAGCAGGCGCAGAGGATGCACTCGTAGAGGCCGTCGAGTTCCTCGCGGTCCTCGGGACTTTGCAGACGCTCGCGCTCGGGTGGCGGGTCGTTGTTGATCAGATACGGCTTGATCGAGTGGTACTGCTTGAAGAACTGCGTCATGTCCACGATCAGGTCGCGAATCACCGGCAGTCCCGGCAGCGGGCGCAGCACGATGGGCTTGCCCTCGGGGAAACTGCTGAGGTCGGTCAGGCAGGCCAGGCCGTTCTTGCCGTTGATGTTGAGCGCGTCGGAACCGCAGACGCCCTCGCGGCAGGAGCGGCGGAAGGAGATGGCGTCGTCGACCGCCTTGAGCTTCACCAGGGCGTCGAGCAGCTTGCGGTCGGTGCCGTCCACTTCGACCGAAATGTCCTGCATCCAGGGCTTCCGGTCCTTGTCGGGATCGTAGCGGTAGATCTTGAACTGGAGGGTGCGCGTCGTCATCGTCGCTCTCTCAATAGGCACGCTTTTTCAGCGCGATGGTTTCGACGGTCAAGGGGGTCAGCTTCACCGATTTGTAGTCGAGGCGGTTGCCGTCCTTGTACCAGAGGCTGTGCTTGAGCCAGTTCCTGTCGTCGCGGCCGTTGGGGAATTCCTCGGTGTCGGGCGCATCGTCGCGGACGTGGGCGCCGCGGCTTTCCTTGCGCGCTTCGGCCGAGACCATGGTGGCGACGGCGACCTCGATCAGGTTCTCCAGCTCCAGCGCCTCGATGCGCGCGGTGTTGAAGACCTTGGACTTGTCGCGAATCTCCGTGCGCTGCACGTCCTTCTGCACGTCGAGAATCTTCGCGACTCCCTGCTTGAGAAGATCGGCGAAGCGAAACACGCCGGCGTGCTTCTGCATGGTGCGGCGCATTTCCAGCTGCGTTTCATGCACGCTGGCGCCATCCTTCTGGCTGTTGAGCCGATCGACACGCGCCAGCGCGCGGTCGATTTCTCCCGGCGGCAGTTCCTTGTGGGCCTTGGGCGACTGTTTGAGCTGCTCGACGGCGGATTCGCCGGCCGACTTGCCGAACACCAGCAGGTCGAGCAACGAGTTGGTGCCCAGCCGGTTGGCGCCATGCACCGAGGCGCAGGCGCATTCGCCGGCGGCGTAGAAGCCCGGCACGATCTCGTTCTGGCTGCGCTTGCCCGGCACCACCACCTGGCCGTTGTAATTGGTTGGAATGCCGCCCATCTGATAATGGGCCGTCGGCACCACGGGAATCGGCTCCCTGATGCAATCGACGCCGGCGAACTGGATGGCGATCTCGCGGATGCCCGGCAGGCGCTTCATGATGGTTGCCGGGTCGAGGTGGGAAATGTCGAGCAGCACGAAATCCTTGTTGGGGCCGCAACCGCGCCCCTCATTGATCTCGGTGGTTATAGCGCGCGAGACCACGTCGCGCGACGCCAGATCCTTGGCATTGGGCGCATAGCGCTCCATGAAGCGCTCGCCCTGCGAGTTGCGCAGGATGCCGCCCTCGCCGCGCACGCCCTCGGTGTTGAGCACGCCGGCGCCGGCCACCCCCGTCGGGTGGAATTGCCAGAACTCCATGTCCTCCAGCGGGATGCCGGCGCGCGCCGCCATGCCCAGGCCATCGCCGGTATTGATGAAGGCGTTGGTCGAAGAGTAGCAGATGCGGCCGGCGCCACCGGTGGCGAAAATGGTGGCCTTGGCGTGGAAAACGACGATCTCGCCGGTTTCCATGTCCATCGCCGTCACGCCGAGCACTTCACCCTCGTCATCGCGCACCAGGTCCAGCGCCATCCACTCGACGAAGAACTGGGTGCTGGCCTTGATGTTGCGTTGGTACATCGCGTGCAGCATGGCGTGGCCGGTGCGGTCGGCTGCGGCGCAGGAGCGTGCCACCGGCTTCTCGCCGAAATTCGACATGTGGCCACCGAAGGGGCGCTGGTAGATCTTGCCCGCATCGGTACGGTCGAAGGGCATGCCATAGTGCTCGAGTTCGATCACGCACTCATTGGCTTTCTTGCACATGAACTCGATGGCGTCCTGGTCGCCGAGCCAGTCGGAGCCCTTGACGGTGTCGTACATGTGCCAGTGCCAGTGGTCTTCCTCGGAGTTGCCGAGGCTGGCGGCCACCCCGCCCTGCGCCGCCACGGTATGCGAACGTGTCGGGAACACCTTGGTAATCACGGCGGTCTTGTAGCCGGACTCGGAAAGCTGGATGGCGGCACGGAGGCCGGCGCCGCCGGCGCCGACGATGACGGCGTCGAATTTGCGAACGGTAATGCTCATCTCACAGCCTCCAGATGACTTGGATGGCCCAGCCGGCATAGCCGACCAGGGCGACGGCCGTCAGGCTGTGCAGGGCCAGGCGTATGCCCGCCGGCTTGACGTAGTCCATCCAGATATCGCGCACGCCGATCCAGGCGTGCCAGCACAGGCTGACGATGAACAGGAAGGTGAAGAAGCGGACGAAGCCCTGCGCCATGAGGGCGCGCCAGCCGTCGTAGCCGCTGACTCCGGCGAGCAGGGCGGCGCCGATGAACAGCGAATACAGCGCCATCACGATGGCGGTGATGCGCTGCACCAGCCAGTCCTTGAGCCCGTAGTGGGCGCCGGTGACAATGCGGTTCATCAGGCGATTCCCAGCAGTTTGGCGCCGAGGATGGCGGTGAGCAGCAGGCTCACGGCCATCACGGCGACCGAGGACTTGTGGGCGGACACCTTGTCGATGCCGACATGGATGTCGAGCAGCAGAATGCGGATGCCCATGCAGAAGTGATGCAGGAAGGACCACAAGAGGCCCAGCAGGATCAGCTTGATCAGCCAGTGTCCCGCCACGGCCTGAAACTGGGCGTAGCTCTCGGGCGTGGATAGCGACTTGTCGAACAGCCAGATCAGCAGCGGCAGCATCAGGAACAGTCCGATGCCGCTGACGCGGTGAAAGATGGAGGCGTAGCCGGCCAGCGGCAGGCGTATCGCGAACAGGTTGAGGAACTTGGGTCTCTGCTTGGCCAGATCAGGCATTGTGTTCGACTCCCGCAGGGTGCTTGACCAAGTGGTCAGGACAACATGGACGAAAATTCCAGCTACGCGACCTTACCTGTTTCTTGCACCGCAACAAAGGCCTTTCAGCCCAGCTCGTTCAAATAGCAATGGTCATGCGTCAGATACAAGCCGCGCCGCCACTCCACCGGCTTGTCGCCGTAGGTGTAGCTGATGCGTTCCACCGACAGAAGCGGGCTGCCCTCCGCCACATGAAGAAGTTCGGCGCTGGCGCGATCGGCCGCCACGGCGCGCAGGCGCTCGACGGCGCGCACCATGCGCACGCCGAAACGCGACTCGAACAGGGTGTAGAGGGACTCCCGAGACTCCTCCATCATCTCCAGCGTCAGTGCGGCGAAAGTCTCGCCCGGCAGGTAGATTTCGTCCGCGACCACTGGCTTGCCGGCGAACTCGAGCACGCGGCGGACGATGACGATGGCGTCGCCGACCTTGAGATCGAGCACTCGCGCCGCCTCGGTGCCGGCCTTGGCGCGCCAGCATTCGATGGGCACGCTGCGCGACGGCTCGATGTCGCCGGACAGCGGCACCAGGCGCAGAAAACGGAAGAAGGCACGCGGGTCGTTGTGCGTTGCAACGAAAGTACCCTTGCCCTGGCGACGTAACAGCAGGTTTTCGGAGGCCAACTCGTCGATGGCCTTGCGCACCGTGCCCTGGCTGACATTGAAGCGCGTCGCCAGCTCCATCTCGCTGGGAATGACCTCCCCCGGATGCCACTCGCCGGCCTCAAGGGCTTGAACGAGAAGGCTCTTTATCTGGCGATAGAGCGGGCTGTAGGTGGGCGATTCGCTGGACATTTGGCGCATTGAAACACAAATTTCCGGCATCGTCCACATGTAGTCTTATAGCTTTTATAAGACATAAGATACTTATTGACACACTGCAATATTCGGGGCTATGATCGGCGCCTTGTTTTGCCCGGCGGCCCCCTGCCGCCACCCCGACCGCAACCCCAATTATCACCTCGTCTAGGAGTTCCTCATGGCCAAAGCCCCCGTTCGAGTCGCAGTCACCGGCGCCGCCGGTCAGATCGGCTACGCCCTGCTGTTCCGCATCGCCAGCGGCGAAATGCTGGGCCGCGACCAGCCCGTCATCCTGCAGATGCTGGAGCTGCCCATCGACAAGGTTCAAGCCGCGCTCAAGGGCGTGATGATGGAACTCGAGGACTGCGCCTTCCCGCTGCTCGCCGACATGATCGGCACGGCCGATCCCAAGGTCGCCTTCAAGGATGCGCAGCAGGCCCTTCTGGTCGGCGCCAAGCCGCGCGGCCCGGGCATGGAGCGCAAGGACCTGCTGCTCGAGAACGCCAAGATCTTCACCGAGCAGGGCAAGGCCATCGACGAAGTCGCCGCCCGCGACCTGAAACTGATCGTCGTCGGCAACCCGGCCAACACCAACGCGCTGATCACCATGAACACCGCGAAGAGCCTGCCGCGGACCGCCTTCACTTCGATGATGCGCCTCGACCACAACCGCGCCATCTCGCAGCTCGCCACCCGCACCCAAGCCAGCGTCACCGACATCCAGAAGATGGTGGTGTGGGGCAACCACTCGCCGACCATGTATCCGGACATCCGCTACGCCACCGTGGCCGGCAAGGCGGCGCCGGCCCTCGTGAACGACGAAGCCTGGTACAAGGGCGAATACATCCCGAAAGTCGGCAAGCGCGGCGCCGCCATCATCGAGGCCCGCGGCCTGTCGTCCGCCGCCTCCGCCGCCAATGCCGCCATCGACCACATGCGCGACTGGAACATGGGCACCAACGGCGCCTGGGTCACCATGGGCGTGGTTTCCGATGGCTCCTACGGCATTCCCGAGGGCATGATCTACGGCATGCCCTGCGTATGCAGCCAAGGCAAGTGGGAAGTCGTCAAGGGCCTCGAAATCGACGCCTTCTCGCGCGAGAAGATGGACGCGACGCTCAAGGAACTCAGCGAAGAGCGCGACGGCGTCAAGCATCTGTTCGCCTGATCCCGGCGTCGGCAGGATGAATGCACAGCGCCTCCATCCCGCCGACGTGCTTTACGCCGGCAGCAAGCCGTTTCCCGTGCTCGCCGCCTGCGAGCACTACGCCGGCTCGGAAAAGCTGATTCGCAAGTCGCTCGACCTGCAGAACGAACTGGGGCCGCTTTTCGACATCACCGCCGACTGCGAGGATGGCGCGCCGGCCGGCGGCGAGACTGCGCATGCCGCGATGATCGCGGCGCTGATCAACGACCCCGCCAACCGCCACGACCGCCTCGGCGCCCGCGTCCATGACGTGCGCCACCCGCACTGGCGCGAGGAACTCGAAACCATCGTCGGCCAGGCCGGCGCGCGCGTCGCCTACGTCGTCTTCCCCAAGCCCGAGTGCGCCGACGACGCGCTTGAGCAGATCGCCGCGTTGGACGATCTTCGCGGCCGCCACGGCATCCAGAGAGAAATCCCCGTGCATGTGCTGATCGAAACCCACGGCGCCCTGCGCGAGGCGTGGCAGATCGCCGCCCTGCCCCACGTCGAGTCCATCGACTTCGGCCTGATGGATTTCGTCTCGGCCCACCATGGCGCCATTCCCGGCACCGCGATGAAATCGCCGGGGCAGTTTTCCCATCCGCTGATCGCGCGCGCCAAGGCCGAGATCGCCGCCGCCGCGCTCGGCAACGGCGTGGTGCCGACGCACAACGTCAGCACCGAACTGACCGACATGGATGCCGTGCGCGCCGATGCACGCCGCGCGCGGCTGGAGTTCGGTTTCCTGCGTATGTGGAGCATCCACCCGGCACAGATCGAGCCCATCGTCGAGGCCATGCGTCCCGATTTTTCCGAGGTGGTCGAGGCCGTATGCATCCTCATCGCCGCGCAGGACGCCGCCTGGGGTCCGATCCGCCACGAGGGCCGCCTGCACGACCGCGCCTCCTACCGTTATTTCTGGAACCTGCTGTGCCGCGCGCAGTCGACCGGATGCGAACTTCCGGTCGAAGCCCGCACACGTTTTTTCTCCAAAACGAACCCCCAACCCCACTAGCCGAGAGGACACCGCCCATGCTCGAAGCCTACCGTGCCCATGCGGCCTCCCGCGCCGCGCTGGGCATCCCGCCCCTGCCCCTGACCAAACAGCAGACCGTCGACCTGGTCGCCCTGCTGCAGGCTCCGCCCAAGGGCGAAGAGGCGTTACTCGTCGATCTCATCACCCACCGTGTCCCGGCCGGTGTCGACGATGCCGCCAAGGTCAAGGCCGAATACCTGGCAAAAATCGGCGCTGGCGAGACGGCGTGTCCGCTGATTTCGCGCACAAAAGCCACCGAACTGCTCGGCACCATGCTCGGTGGCTACAACGTCAAGCCGCTGATCGACCTGCTCGACGACGCCGAATGCGGGCCGGTCGCAGCCGCGGCACTGAAGAAGACGCTCTTGATGTTCGACGCCTTCCACGACGTCGCCGACAAGGCGAAGGCGGGCAACGCCAACGCCAAGTCCGTGATGCAATCATGGGCCGACGCCGAGTGGTTCACCTCGCGCCCCGACGTGCCTTCGAGGATCAGCGTCACCGTCTTCAAGGTCACCGGCGAGACCAACACCGACGACCTCTCGCCCGCGCCCGATGCCTGGAGCCGCCCGGACATCCCGCTGCACGGCCTGGCCATGCTCAAGAACGCGCGGGAAGGCATCACTCCCGAGAAGCCGGGCGAGCGCGGCCCGATGCAGTTGATCGAAGACCTGAAGAAGAAGGGCCACCCCGTCGCCTACGTCGGCGACGTGGTCGGCACCGGTTCCTCGCGCAAGTCGGCGACCAACTCGGTGCTGTGGTGGACCGGCGACGACATCCCCTTCGTCCCCAACAAGCGCTACGGCGGCTTCTGCCTCGGCGGCAAGATCGCGCCGATCTTCTTCAACACCCAGGAAGACGCCGGCGCCCTGCCCATCGAGTGCGACGTCAGCCAGCTCGACATGGGCGACGTGATCGACATCTACCCCTACGACAAAAAGGTGGAGAAGAACGGCGCCGTCGTCTCGACCTTCGACTACAAGTCCGAAGTGCTGCTCGACGAGGTGCGCGCCGGCGGCCGCATCAACCTGATCATCGGCCGCGGCCTCACCACCCGGGCGCGCGAAGCGCTGGGCCTGCCCGTTTCCACCTTGTTCCGCCTGCCCAGGCCGCCGGTCGATACCGGCAAGGGCTACACCCTGGCGCAAAAAATGGTCGGCCGGGCGTGTGGATTGCCCTCCGGCCGCGGCATCCGCCCCGGCACCTACTGCGAGCCGCGCATGACCAGCGTCGGCAGCCAGGACACCACCGGCCCGATGACCCGCGACGAACTGAAGGACCTGGCCTGCCTCGGCTTCTCCGCCGACCTGGTGATGCAGTCCTTCTGCCACACCGCCGCCTACCCGAAGCTGGTCGACGTCAAGACCCACCGCACCCTGCCGAGCTTCATTACCGCGCGCGGCGGCATCTCGCTCAAGCCCGGCGACGGCATCATCCATTCCTGGCTCAACCGCTTCCTGCTGCCCGACACCGTCGGCACCGGCGGCGATTCCCACACCCGCTTCCCCATCGGCATATCGTTCCCCGCCGGCTCCGGCCTCGTGGCGTTTGCTGCGGCGACGGGCGTCATGCCGCTGGATATGCCCGAATCCGTGCTGGTGCGCTTCAAGGGCAAGCTGCAACCCGGCATCACGCTGCGCGACATGGTCAATGCCATCCCCTACGCCGCCATCAAGGCCGGGCTGCTCACCGTCGAGAAGAAGGGCAAGCAGAACGTCTTCTCCGGCCGCATCCTCGAAATCGAGGGCCTGCCCGACCTTAAAGTCGAACAGGCCTTCGAGCTCACCGACGCCTCGGCCGAGCGTTCCGCCGCCGGCTGCACCGTGCGCCTCAACAAGGAGCCCATCGTCGAGTACATGCGCTCCAACATCACCCTGATGAAGTGGATGATCGCCGAAGGTTACGAAGACCGGCGCGCGCTGGCCCGCCGCATTCATGCCATGGAAGAGTGGATCGCCAAGGGCACCTTGCTTCAGCCCGATGCCGATGCCGAGTACGCCGCCGTCATCGACATCGACATGAACGAGATCACCGAGCCGCTGCTGGCCTGCCCCAACGACCCGGACGACATCAAGCCTCTTTCCGCTGTCCAGGGCGACAAGATCGACGAGGTTTTCATCGGCAGCTGCATGACCAACATCGGCCACTTCCGCGCCGCCGGCAAGGTACTCGACGGCACCAGCGACCTGCCCACCCGCTTGTGGATCGCACCGCCGACCAAGATGGACGCGATGATCCTCAACGAGGAAGGTTATTACTCGGTGCTCGGCAAGTCCGGCGCGCGCATGGAAATGCCCGGCTGCTCGCTGTGCATGGGCAACCAGGCGCAGATCAAGACCGGCAGCACGGCGGTGTCGACCTCGACGCGCAACTTCCCCAACCGGCTGGGCATCGACACCCGCGTGTATCTGAGCTCGGCCGAACTGGCCGCGGTGTGCGCGCTGATGGGCAAGATTCCCACCAACGCCGAGTACCAGGAGCGCGTGCAGGCCGTCAATGCCAAGGCCGGCGACGTCTATCGCTACATAAACTTCGACCAGATCGCGGAGTTCAGGGAAGTGGCGGACACGGTGACTGTTTAGGCACCGCAAGTCGGCGTGTCACCAGCGCCGAGTTTTCAGACAACGCCCCCGTGGAGCGATCCACGGGGGCGTTGTGCTATATGATCTTGGCAATATCGGAATGTCAGGAGCAATGATATTTCGCGAGTTCAAGTTCGAAGTGCAACTCTGAATAACGGGTTGGGTGGGCGAGATGTGAGAGCATCCGAGCCCCTCGACCGCCAAGTCAACTGTAGGGAGCACCTAATGCGCAACATCGTCGAAATCGAATGTCCTCCCGAGTTGCTGATCGGCCTGCACACCAATGCCGAGAAATTTTCCGAGCGCGTCAAGCGCGAGGCCGCTTTCGGCTTGTTCCGCGACGGCGCAATTTCCTCTGGAGTCGCCGCGCGGTGGCTCGGCGTCCCACGCACGCACTTTCTGCTCGACGCCATGCGCCACGGCGCCACGCTTCTGGACGACTCGGACGACGACTTTCGGCGCGAATTCAGCCCGCCGTTGTGCGCCGATTGAAAATGAGAGGAGTGTGAAATGACAACTGTGGCAATCGACCTTCCCGACGAGGCATTCTCCGCGCTCAAGCGCCCCCCATCGGAATTCGCTCGCCGCATGCGCCTCGCGGCGGCGATTCATTGGTACGCTCGTAGCGAAATCTCGATGGAAAAGGCGGCGCTGATCGCCGACATGGATCGTGCCGACTTTCTCGCGGCCCTGGCCGCCGAGCAGGTCGAGGTGTTCGACGTTGATATGGATAGCCTCCGGCGGGAGCTGGCGCGTGACTGATGCGGCGGTAGTCAATGCCTCGCCGCTGATTTTTCTGGCGAAGGCAGGGCTCATCGACCTGCTACGCGTTGTATCGCCTCGGGTGATGGTTCCCGAACAAGTCGCCACGGAAATTCGCCGGCGCGGGCCAGACGACGTTACCGCCAAGGCTTTGGTCGATACGTCATGGCTGATTCCGGTATCCGTCACGACGGTTCCGCCATTGATTCAATCGTGGGACCTCGGCGCGGGCGAATCGGCGGTTCTCGCCCATGCGCTTGGAAACCCCGGCATGGTCGCCATCATCGACGATGGTGCCGGGCGTCGCTGTGCCGAGGTATTGGGCGTGCCGCTTTCCGGAACTCTCGGACTGGTGTTGCTTGCCAAGCAGCGTGGAATGATCCCGTCGGCGCGACAGGTGGTTGCGACACTGAAACAGCATGGCATGTTCTTGTCGGAGAAAACGATAGATCAGGCTCTGGCGCTTGTCGGGGAATAGGATCGCAGTACCAGTCGGCGTCCCGCCAGCGCCGACTTTTTGAATCGTTCGAGCGCCAAGGCTACAATGGCCTCTTTGCGGGGGGAGTTACGCCATGCACATGACTGTCGAACAAATCGCTGACGAAGCGCTGGCCCTGCCCAGCGAAGCTCGCGCGCTGCTCGCGGACCGTCTGGTCGAAAGCCTCGATCCGGCCGAAGATGGCTACATCCGCCAGATATGGATGCGCGAAGCGCGTCGCCGTATCGACGAAGTTCGCAGCGGCGACGTCACAACCATCCCGGCTGATGAAGTATTCGCACAGGTCAGGCAAGCTATCGCTCGATGAAAATCGAGTTCCACCCGGAAGCATTGGCGGAATTCCGCGATGCCGCCGCGTATTACGAGAAACATCAGCCTGTCCTGGGCAGCCGATTCATCAACGCGGTCGAATCCGCCATCGCGCACATCAAGGAATCGCCGACATCATGGCGCATCGTCGAAGATGATGTGCGTCGCTACCTGACGAAGGTGTTTCCCTACGCGGTGCTCTATTCGATCGAGGACGGATACATCCTGATCGTCGCGGTCATGCACTGTCGCCGCGAACCCGGTTACTGGCGAAAACGGGTGTAATCGCCGCCCCGCCAGCGCCGACTTTCCGGGAACCGAGGTCAGGAAGGGCAGCACGGCGGTGTCCACCTCGACGCGCAACTTCCCCAACCGGCTGGGCATCGACACCCGCGTCTATCTCAGCTCGGCCGAACTGGCCGCAGTCTGCGCGCTCATGGGCAAGATCCCCACCAACGCCGAGTACCAGGGGCGCGTGCAAGCCGTCAATGCCAAGGCCGGCGACGTCTATCGCTACATAAACTTCGACCAGATCGCGGAGTTCAGGGAAGTGGCGGACACGGTGACGGTGTAGGCAGCATTTCGGCGCCTAAAGTGGTCCCCATGGTCAAGACAATAATTCGCTTGGTTTAAGCTGTACATTCGACTGCACTCGCAGCTGGACGGCGCTGCCCCGGTTTTGCCGTTGATTGGGACCCTTGGAGTCTGGTTTCAGAAAAATAATCCATCGCCTTCCGAGCCTAGATATAATGCGGGTTGCGAGTGCTCCCATATCTAGTTAAATCAAATAGATAGTACTTAGGTTCTGTGTCTTCTAAGCCGGGGGGTTGTGGGTTCGAGTCCCGCCGGGCGGGCCAAAAAGTTGTTTCTCGGTGGTGGCTGTAGCTCAGTTGGTAGAGTCCTGGATTGTGATTCCAGTTGTCGTGGGTTCGAGCCCCATCAGCCACCCCACCAAAAACCCCTAGAAAAACCGCCACTTACGGCGGTTTTTCACTTTCAGGGGTGCCTAAATATTAGGCACAAACACCCCAAAAAATGTTCCCAGGTGTTCCCGTTTTTGTATTCCTTTGCGTTTCTGTGTGTTTCTGTGACTGTTCCCGTTTTGTTCCCGGAAGGCGATTCCCGGTTAGTGCAACATCCGTTCTGTAAATTCGTAACCTGCTGGTTTTGCGAGGCGATGATCCTCATCTCTGCGTGACAGATCGGGCAGGCCAGCGGAAAGGCTTCGTAGATGCGCGCCAGCAGCATGGCCCACAGATAGCGTGCCACGGCGCGGTGGTGTGGCTCCTCGGTCGCGGCGGCGTTCGCAGGCTGCGACGACGCAACTGTAGGCGCACAGGATGGTTAGTGCAACATCCGTTCTGTAAATTCGTAACCTGCTGGTTTTGCGAGGCTGTGTCGGCCGTAGCGATGAGGGCGCGTAGCGCCCGAAGAGCGAAGGACGGCACAGCCTCGCGGCGAAACTCCGGCAGGCAGCACCCGCAGGCGATTTCTTCGGGGCATTCTTACCCATTCCCACGAAGGAGTCGACCGTATGGCGCACCGTGTAGAGCATCACCCCTTGGACGCCGCTTTTGCGGCATTGCTGACCAACGGATTGGACGGCGCCGGCGAAGCGCTGCGCATCCT
>JAUYFI010000011.1 GCA_030691075.1 Sulfurisoma sp.
GGTGGCCTTCTTCCACACCGTGGCGGCGTTCATGATGCTGCTGTTCCTGATTGCCCACGTCTATCTCACCACCACCGGCCACACCCCGCTGGCCCACATCAAGGCCATGATCACCGGCTGGGAAGAGGTCGAGGCCGAGGACGCACCGAAGGCCGGGAACTGACTACAATCGCGGCAATCAAATCAGCTTTGCAAAAGAGGAGAATCACATGACACGCAAACTCTCGCTGACCGTGCTGGCGGCGCTGCTC
Organism: Sulfurisoma sp.; assembly: GCA_030691075.1. Lineage (GTDB taxonomy): Bacteria > Pseudomonadota > Gammaproteobacteria > Burkholderiales > Rhodocyclaceae > Sulfurisoma. Next base: position 252 of record JAUYFI010000011.1, read on the forward strand.
GGCGCCACCGCCATGGGCTCCGCCCAGGCTTATGACGCCGACTGGAAACGCGGCCGCGTCTATTACCGCCAGGTGTGCACCAGTTGCCACATGGCGCAGGTGAGCAAGCAGTTCGGGCCCAACGAGAAGACCAAGGCCGACTGGGCTGCTTATCTCACGGCCGACAAGCACAACAAGGGCAAGGACAGCGTCAAGCAGTATTACAGCAAGGCGTACCGCGCCAGCATCAAGGCCACGAACAAGGCGGCCGAGAAGTTCGCCGAGGTGGCCGATCAGGAACTGATGGACGACGTCAAGGCCTTCATGATCCGTAGCGCCAAGGACGGCGACGCCCCGGCTTCCTGCAGCTGATCCGCGGAGTTATCCCCCCGCACCCCTTCCGCGAGAAGAAGGGGCGGGGTTGTGTTGTGTGACAAGGAGAACACGTCATGTCTGAAGGCGCATCCTGGCGCGCCGGCTTCAAGGCCGATTACGAAAGCATTCTCGTCGAATCCTGGGCGCCGCACATCGGCGCCATCCTGATGGTGCTGATCATCCTGGCGCTGATGGTCAATGGCCTCTTCTGGGGCGTGTTCGGCGGCCTCAAGCTCTGGGGCGACTGGTTTAATTCCTCCATTGGCCTGGGCTCGCTGCTCAAGATCAAGTCCGAGCTCGACGGCCCGCTGATGCACCGCATGTCGCTGATGAACATCACCCTGATCGTCGGCGCTTTCGCCGCCGCGCTGATCTCGCGCCAGTTCTCTATTTTCCGCGCGCCCAAGCTCGAATACCTCTGGGGCGCGGCGGGCGGCACGCTGATGGGCATCGGCGCCACGCTGTCCGGCGGCTGCACCACCGGCGGTTTCTACACCCCGGCGCTGCATTCCTCGCCGGCGGGATGGGTGATGGCGGCGGGCCTGATCATCGGCGCCGTGATCGGTCTCAAGCTGCTGATGTGGACTCTGGAACACATCGAATGGGGCATGCAGGCGCCGAGCACCATCGAGCCGCCGCTGCGATCCATTCATCCGTGGATCGGCGTCGCCCTCGTCGCCCTCATCGTCGGCTGGACCATCAGCTGGGCCACCGGCGGCGACGAGAAGCTGGCCGCCCGCGCCATCCTCGTCATCGGCGGCTTCCTCATGGGCTTCGTCATGCACCGCTCGCGCCTGTGCTTCGCTCGCTGCTTCCGCGAGCCCTTCATGACCGCCGAGGGCGACATGACCAAGGCCATCATCGTCTCGCTGGCCATCGGCATTCCGGTGGCGGCGCTGCTGTTCGAGAAGAAACTGATCGATCCCTACATCGCGATTCCGCCGACCTTCTGGATCGGCTCGTTGCTCGGCGGGCTGATTTTCGGCATCGGCATGATCTTCGCCGGCGGCTGCGCCTCGGGCGCGCTGTGGCGGGCCGGCGAAGGCCATCTCAAGCTGTGGGTGGCGGTGTTCTTTTTCGCCTGGAGCGGCTCGACCTTCTCGGGTATTCTCAGCCACTGGGACGTGATGGCGCGCGACGTCAATCTGGAAAGCATCGAATTCACCAAGGTCGGCATCCAGACCTACCTGCCGGACATGATTGGCGGCTGGGGCTGGTCGCTGGCGATCGGCCTGGGCATCCTGGCGATCTGGTACGCTTGGGTGCGCTACAACGAATCCACCGAGAAATTCACTGTTGTCTAACAAGGAGGAGAACGCATGAAAGTCCGCAATTTTGCTTTGGCTGTTGCCCTGGCCCTGCCGGTGGCTGTGCCTGCCGTCGTCTTCAGTTCACAAGCTCACGCACAGCAGGAAGCACGGAAGGACGGCTGGTATCGTCATGTCGTCGACATCGACTTCGTCAAACCGTATGTCGACATTCCGCCCAAGCCCGGCGTCCTGTTCATCGACTCGCGCCCGGCCGCGCGCCAGTACGACCCGGGCCACATCCCGGCCGCCATCAACATTCCCGACAGCCAGTTCGACAAGCTCGCCGCCGACAAGCTGCCGGCCGACAAGGCCATGTTGCTGGTTTTTTACTGCGGCGGCTTCGAGTGCATGCTCTCGCACAATTCGGCCTACAAGGCGGAGAAGCTCGGTTACACCAATATCCGTGTCTATTCCGCCGGCAGCCCCGACTGGGCCAAGAACGGCACCGGTCAGGCCGTGTCGGCCGCGTTCATCAAGAAGCTGCAAGCGGACAAGGCGCCCCACCTGCTGATCGACGCGCGGCCCAAGCGCACGTCCGACAAGGGCATGATCCCGGGCTCCGTCAATATCTCCGACAGCGAGTTCGACAAGAACGCAGACAAGCTGCCGGCCGACAAGGCCACGCCGCTGATCTTCTACTGCGGCGGCCTCGACTGCGTGCTTTCCAACAAGTCGGCCGCCAAGGCCAAGGCGCTCGGTTACACCGACATCAAGACTTATCCCGAAGGCTATCCGGAATGGGAGAAACTCTTTGGCGCGGCCCCGGCGGCAGCGCCCGCGGCGGGTGCGTCGTCCGCCGCGGCCCCGGCCAAGGCCGCGATCGAGCCGGGCAAGGAGAAGGGCTCGATCACCGTCGCCTCGTTCGATAAAATCCTCAAGGAGCAGCCCGGCTCGATCCATCTGGTCGACGTGCGCGATCCGAAGGAATTCGCTGCCGCCACCATCAAGGGCGCAGTGAACATCCCGATGAACGAGCTTGAGAAGAAGATCGACCAGTTGCCCAAGGACAAGCCGACGGTGTTCATCTGCGGCACCGGCGCGCGCTCCGGCGAGGCTCATGACACCGTCAAGTTGCTGAAGTCGGACTTGCCGGTGTATTTCGTCGATGCCCAGATGAAGTTCACCGGCGACGGCAAGTACGAGATCAAGAAGTAGCGCCCGCAAAAAGTCGGCACACCCCGAGGGTACTGCCTTCGGGCCGCCGCCGCGCCCGCGCCCCGGATCCTTCCTTGAAGCCGCCGCCAGGCCCTTCTTCTTGCGATGACCGCGCTGCTTTGGCTATAATGCGCGCCTCGTTGGCCAGTTAGCTCAGTTGGTAGAGCAGCGGATTGAAAATCCGCGTGTCCTTGGTTCGATTCCGAGACTGGCCACCAAATTCAAATCCGAGAACATCCGGTGGAAGCCTGAAACTCCAGCAACAGAAAGGGTTTCAGGCTTTTTTTCGTTCCAGGATTATAAATCCAGCCGCAAAGCCTTTCAGGATGCCCGATTCCGGCGGTCTGCTCTGGTCCGCCGGAGGCTCTTCAACTGCTTGAAGCCATCGGAATGCCCGACGTTTCCGCGCCAATTTCGAGCTTCTTTGGCTCATTGCTAACGATATAGTCGGGCCGCACCGGTTCTGGACACATTCACTACACCTTATTCTTGGCCCTGATTTTTCGTGCGTTCCCTCTTCCGATCCTCGGCGCGATCCGGCAAGCTGGCCATGGCCGCCGGGGCGGATCGCATCGACCTGGTTCAAGTCGAACGCAGGCGCGATCGCAAGCCCCGTGTCGTCAGCGCCGACTCCCATGCCTTCGCCGGTGACCTGCCGGCCACGCTTGCCACGCTGAAGAAGCAGCGTGGGCTGGGAAAATATCACTGCACCATGCTGCTGCCTCACGGCAAGTACCAGTTGGTGCAGGTGGCGGCGCCGGATGGACCCGTGGACGAACGGGCCGAGGCACTGCGCTGGAGCCTCAAGGACATGGTGGACTTTCCCGTCGATAATGCTTCGATCGACGTGCTCGACATCCCCTCCGATGGGCGCGGCGCAGCGCAGGTGTTCGCGGCGATTGCGCCCGAAGCGGTCATGGCGCCCATGGTGCGGGCTTTCCAGGCCGCCAAGGTGACGCTGGACGTGATCGATCTACGGGAACTGTCTCAGCGCAATCTCGCGACATTGTTCGAGGAGGAGAACCGCGGGCTTGCCACGCTGGTTTTCGACGATGACGAGGGCCTGCTCACCTTCACCTATCACGGTGATCTCTATGTGGCGCGCCACATAGAGATTTCGGGCCGCCAACTCGCCTCGGCTCAGGGCGAACGGCGCGACCGGATGTACGAGCGCGTGGCGCTGGACTTGCAGCGCTCGCTCGACAACTTCGACCGCTCGATGAGCTATATCCCGATTTCCGGCCTGCTGGTCGGTCCCGTGCCGGGTGCCGAAGGCTTTATCGAGTACCTGCGCTCGAATCTACTGTTGCCAGTCGAGGCGATGGATCTGGCGTCGGTGCTCGATCTGAGCGCGACGCCGGCGCTGCTCGACCCCCTGCGTCAGGCGCAGTGCCTGCGCGCGTTGGGCGCGGCCCTGCGCGAAGAGCCCGCAGTGGCATGAGCGCCCAGATCAACCTTTACCACGAGCGCTATCTCAAACAGCGCGAATGGCTGACATTGACCAATGTGGTTGTTGTCACCGTCGCCCTGCTAGCCACCTTGGGTGCCGCCGGTGGTTGGGTCTGGCGCGATGCGGCGGCGCGGCAGATGGAGGCGAGGGCGGCCGAAGCCAATCTGAAGCAGGCGAAGACCCAGTTCGAGGTCCAGACCAAGGCAGCCGCGGCCCGCAAGCCCAGCCCGCAACTGGCGGCAGAGGTGGCGAACGCCGAAAGCCTGCTGCAGCGCCGCGAACAGATTCTGCGGTTGCTCGAAAGCGGTGTCATCGGCACTACCGCCGGCTTTGCCGACACGCTGCGCGGGCTTGCCCGCCAAGTACCAGAAGGGCTTTGGCTGACGGGTTTCACCATTGACGGCGGCGGCAACGACATGGAAATTCGCGGCAGCATGCTCAATGGCGGAGTACTGCCCGACTACATCCGGCGGCTGGGGGGGGAAAAAGCATTTCACGGCCGCAGTTTCGCCGCGCTGACGCTTAACCGGCCCGATGCGCCGGCGGCGGCACAGGTTCCTGGCGCGCCCGGTGCCGCCGCGCCGCGAGCGCCGACTCCTCCCCCGCGGCATCTCGATTTCGTCTTGGCGCCGAAGCTGGAAACAACCGGGGGTAAGTCGTGACGGCAAAGTGGCAGGAGTGGTCGGCACGCTTCGCCGAGATGCCGCAACGCGAGCGCGCCATGGTGTTCGCCGCCGTGGTTTTCGGGCTCGGCTTGCTCGGACACAACTTTGCCGTCGAGCCGGCATTGCTGAAGTCGCGCAACGCCGCCAAGACCGTGCAACACGCCCGGGCCGAGATTTCCCAGTTGCAAACCCAGTTAGCGGCGATAGCATCGCAGAACGCCGACCCGGATGCGCCCAATCGCGTCCGGCTGGATCAGGTACGGCAGCAGATGGCCGTCGCCGGCGGTCGTCTGCAGGCCTTCGAGGCCGGCATGGTGCCGCCCGAAAAGATGCAGGTCTTTCTGGAAAGTCTGCTGACACGCAACCGCAACCTCGAATTGCTGGGCTTGAAAACCCTGCCGGTGACGCAAGTGGGTGCGCCCGAGAAAAAAGTGGACGCGCCCGAGAAAAAAGTGGACGCGATCGAGGGAATATACCAGCACGGGGTCGAGATTCGCCTCGCCGGCAGTTACAATGACCTACTCAATTATCTGGCCGAACTTGAAAGCATGCCGCAGCGTGTCATGTGGAATAGTGTAAGCCTCACCGTGGACAAATACCCGCGCAACATCCTGACCCTGCGTATCTACACCCTGAGCCTGAACCGCACATGGCTGGTCGTCTGAACGCCCTCAAGAAAGGCGTGGCGGGTGCCGTGATGCTCGTCTTGGCGTGCGGGGGCGCTTCAGTTTTGGCGCAGCAATTGCCGGACCCCACCCGCCCCGCCGGTGGTGCCTTGTCGGCCGATCCGACGACCGCCGCCGCGCCCGTGGCGGTGGTCGGCGTGCAGGCGGTTTTTCTCCGTCCGGGCCAAAAATCGGCGGCCCTGATCAATGGCCGATATGTTGTCCAGGGCGCCATGCTTGGCGATAAGCGCGTACTGAAGATTGGCGAGAACGAGGTGGTGCTGCGCGATGTCGCGGGGCAGAAGGAAATACTGAAGGTGGTCACCGGCGCGGAAAAAACGCCGATCGTCAAGAAGATCCCGGCAACCGGCAAGAAGCGGCGTGACGGCACACAGGACGTCGCAAAATAGGGGACCACGGGTCAATGAGACAAATCGGGGAAAGCCGCGGCGCGGCGCGGTGCTGGCTGATTACCTGCCTCGTCGCGACCGCCCTGCTGGCCGGCTGCGCGTCGCCCCCCCCCGTACCGCCGGGCGCGGTGTTCGGCAACATCGACGATGCCCTGCTCAAGGCTTCGACCGAGCGCAAGGCGCCGACCGACAGGCTCGACAAGGCGATGATGCCGGCCCTGCAGGCTGAAGCCGCCGCCGTCGAGGCGCCGAAGGAATCCCGTTTCGACCTCTCCGTGGTGAACGCCCCGGTCGGCCAGGTCTTCATGGCGCTGGTGACCGGCACTCCCTACAGCATGCTGCTGGCGCCGGACCTCGCCGGCAACATCACCCTCAACCTCAAGAACGTGAACGTGCTCGAAGCGCTCGACACCATCCGCGAGCTCTACGGCTACGAGTACCGCCTGCAGGGCAACCGCATCTTCATCGAGCCGAACACCATGAAGACGCGGGTGTTCCACATCAACTACCTTGCCAGCCGCCGCCAGGGCAGCAGCGATCTGCGCGTTTCCGGCAGTTCCATTGCCTCGGCGGGCGGCACGACCTCGACCCCGACGACCACCGCGCCCATGCCCGCCGGCACCGGCACCGCCACGAGTTCCCGCTCCTCGGACACCAGCCGCGTCAGCATGACCACCGACAGCGATTTCTGGGGCGACCTGCAGCGCGCCCTGGCCGCCATTGTCGGCAACGTCGAGGGCCGCAGCGTGGTCATCAACCCGTCGTCTGGCGTGCTGGTCGTGCGCGCGCTGCCGGGCGAACTGCGCAATGTCGAGAAATATCTCAAGGTCACCCAACTGGTGGCCGAACGGCAGGTGATGCTCGAAGCCAAGATCATCGACGTGATGCTGAGCGAAGGCTTTCAAGCCGGCGTCAATTGGGGTGCGTTCAGGAGTGGGCCGAACAGCCACACGGCAACCGGCGTGGTCGCCTCCGGCACGACGCTGAGTCCCAGCACGTCGGCAGCGGGCGCCACGACCACGATCCTCGGCGCCCCGGCTTCACCGACCCTGTCCGTGTTGCCCGGCCTCGCCGGCAGCGTTGCTTCCGCCGCGCTGGGCCAGGGTTTCATCGGGCTCGCCTTCCAGACCAGCAACTTTTCCACCCTGCTCGGCTTCCTCGAAACCCAGGGCAATGTATCGGTGCTGTCCAGCCCGCGCATTGCCACGCTCAACAATCAGAAGGCGGTGCTCAAGGTCGGCACCGACGAGCTGTTCGTCACCAACGTCACCACATCGACCACCACCACCACGACCGGCTCGGTCGCCACGCCGAGCCTGACCCTGCAACCCTATTTTTCCGGTATCTCGCTCGACGTCACGCCGCAGATCGACGACGAAGGCAACATCATCCTGCACGTGCATCCCGCCGTGAGCACGGTGGCCGAGAAGGAAAAGATCATCGACCTCGGCACCCTCGGTGTCTACAAGTTGCCGCTGGCGGCCAGCAGCATCAGCGAGACCGACTCCATCGTGCGCGTGCAGGACAGCAACATCGTCGCCATCGGCGGCCTCATGCGGCAGGAACAGACCTCGGACCGCAGCGGCCTGCCCGGCGCCGGCAGTTTCCCGCTGTTCGGTCAGCGCGGCAACAGCCTCAGGAAGCGCGAACTGGTGATCCTGATCAAGCCCACCATCATCCGCGACGACAAGAACTGGGTGCGGGACATCAGGGACGCCCAGAGCCGCATCCAGGACCTGCGCCCGGGATTCGCGCCGGCGTCGCAATAGGCGCGCGACAGGAGCACGGGGCACGATGTATCTCAACCACTTCGGCCTGACCGAGCTGCCCTTCGGCATCACCCCCGATACCAGCTTCATCTATTCCGCCGACGCCCATCAGGAAGCGCTCAACACCCTGTTGATCGGGCTCAACAGCGGCGAGGGTTTCATCAAGATCACCGGCGAGGTCGGCACCGGCAAGACGCTGCTGTGTCGTCGCCTCCTTTCCACGCTGAGGGAAAGCCACGTTGCCGCCTACCTGCCCAACCCGATGCTCGAGCCGCGCATGCTGCTGCTTGCCATCGCCGAGGAACTCGGGCTCAAGCTCGAGGGTCTCGACTACCACTTCCACCTGATCAAGGACCTCAACACCCATTTGCTCGAACTGGCGGCGCAAGACAAAACCGTGGTCGTGTGCATCGACGAGGCTCAATGCATGTCGCTGGAAAGCCTGGAAAGCCTGCGCCTGCTGTCCAACCTCGAAACCGAGAAGCGCAAGCTCATGCAGGTCGTCCTCTTCGGGCAGCCCGAACTCGACACCAAGCTCGCCAATCCCTCGGTGCGCCAGTTGCGCCAGCGCATCGTCTATCACTACCGCATGCCGGGCCTGCGGCCGCGCGAACTCGGTCATTACCTCGCCCATCGTTTGCGCATTGCCGGCCACCCCAACGGCAACCTGTTCGATCCGTCGGTCATGCGCATGATGTACTGGCTGTCCGGCGGCACGCCGCGACTGGTCAATGTTCTGGCGCACAAGGCTCTGCTCGCCGCCTTCGGCGAGGGCAAGGCGACCGTTTCGCCCCGTCATGTGCGTGCGGCGGGCAAGGACACCGAAGGCGCCAAGCCACTGCGCTGGTGGCAACTCTGGTGACGCAAATGGCTCCCCCACGCTCGCAGATGCGGCTCGCTGCCCCCAGGGGGGGCGCTTGCCGGCTTGGGGCGGCCCGATGCCGGCAGATCCAATGAGCCTGGTCAACAAAGTCCTGCGCGATCTCGATGCCCGCCGCGCCGGCGATACCGAGCGCGGCATGCTGCCGTCGGCGGTGACGCCGATGCACAACGAGGCCGCGATTTCGCGTGCGCGCATCGCCGCCCTGCTGGCGATGTCCATCCTGGCTGCGGGGGCGGTCGCCGCCTACCTCGGCTTTCGGCCGTCGCCGGACCTGCCCCATGTGACTTCCGTGCCGGCGCCCCCGAAGATCGTGGCGCCGCCGCCGCAAACGCCGGCCGTCGCCTCCGCCGCAGTGCCGGTCGCCGCACCCGCCGACACCCTTACGCCCGGACTTCCGGCCCTCGGCGACCTTGCGCTCAGGCTCGATGTCGACCTGACCCGCGTGCCCGAACCGAAAAAGCCGGCGGCGGCCCCGGTGGTTGCGTCAGCCAAACCCGCCGCCAAGGCCGCGCCGGCCCCGGCGGAAAAACCGGCCGCACCTTCCGCCGCGCCCAAAGCCGCCCCGCTCGCGGCCGCGCCCAGCCCGGCAACCGCCGTTGCGGTCCCGGACACCAGCATCGACAAGCAGATGCGCCAGTACAGCGCCGCCGAAAAGGCGGAAGCAGAGTTTCGTCGCGGCCAACTGGCGCAGCGCCAGGGCGCCGACGACGAGGCCGCCGCGCGCTACCGCACGGCGCTGGCGGAGCAGCCCGAGCACGCGGCCGCGCGGCGCATTCTGGCCAGTCTGCTGATCGAACATCGCCGCCACGACGAGGCCGAAGAACTGCTGCGCGGCGGCATCGCCCTTTTTCCGGTCCAGGCCTCCTGGCCGATGGTTCTATCGCGCCTGCGGGTCGAGCGCGGCGACATGCCCGGCGCGCTGGACATCCTGAAGAAGCATGCCGCCGCCGGCGAGGCCAGCGCCGATTACCAGGGTTTCGCCGGCGCCCTGCTGCATCGCGGTGGCCAACACGCCGAGGCCGCCGACCGCTATCGGGCCGCCAGCCGGCTCGCCCCCAACGAAGCGCGCTGGTGGGCCGGCCTGGGCATCGCCCTCGAGTCCGCCGGCAAGCCGGCCGAAGCCCGTGCTGCGTACGAGCGCGCCCGTGGCCTGCCCGGTCTGCCGGCCGAACTGGCGGCCCACATCGAGCAGCGGCTGCGTTAGCCGCGGGTAACCAGGCCTTGCTGCAGCGATTGTTCGACCGTCGCCAAGCGCGAAATCGCCCATGGTCGCAGGTGGCCAAGCGGGCCGGTGAGGTTGGCCCACGTATCGACCATGCCGCGCTTGAGCTTGTCGTGCGCCACCGGTTCGGCCTTGAGGAAAATCGCGATCTGCTCGGAGATCAACTCGCGCGCGCGATCCTCGGCGGCATTCAGCGCCAGCCGCCGCGCGTCGTGCGCCATCCGATCCTCGGTCAGGCTGTAGGGCAGCGACATGTTTGCCAGTCGCGAAACCTCGCGCAGGGTATCGGCCCGCTGGATCAGCGCCACCTGGGTATCGCAGCGCGAGGCGAAACGCCGCGCCTCGAGGCGGAGAAGATTGCGGTCGGTCGGGTCGCGCAGGGCCATGGGAAATTTGCAAGCCGGGAAGATTGGCGGAGGGCATCGTAAAGCATCCGCCGCCCCGAGTCCATGCCGTCGGACTGTGAAATTGACTATGGGAGACGCCTGAATCCGCCTAAAATCGGGCCAGCATGGCAATCATCGCAGGCGCAACCCCACCCATGAGACTGATCGGCAGCTCGGCACGCAGCCCCCTCGACACCGCGATTCGCCTGACAAAAAAGTCGGCGCTGGCGGGACGGCGCGGGTTCGCCTGCCGGGGCTTCACCATGATCGAGTTGATCGTGACCATGGTCCTCATCGGCATTCTGGCGGTGTTCGTCTCCGGCCGGCTCGACTTCAAGCACCTTCGAGCAGCGTGCCGTTCATGACAAACTCAAGGCCGGTCTGGAGTACGCCCGCAAGTCGGCGGTGGCGAAACGGCGCCATGTCTGCGTGGCGGTGGCGTCCGGGACCGTCAGTTTTCTTTATGACGGCAACCAACCGGAAAACCCGCCCCCCAATTGCGCCACGACCAATTACCTGACCCTGTCCACGCCAGACAGGGATTGCAACGGCGGCAACGGCAACGGGATATGCTCCCACGGCGCCGGTGTCATCGCCAGCGCCGGCTTCAATTTCGACGCCCAGGGCAAAGTCGCCAGTACGGTGACATTCACCGTCACCGAACAACCCGACATCGTCGTCGAGGCGGAAACCGGCTATGTCCATTAGCCGGCACCCTGCTCGCGAGCGCGGCCTGACGCTGATCGAGTTGATCATCTTCATCTTCATCGTCAGCGTGGCCCTGATCGGCATGCTTTCGGTGCTCAACATCACCGTGATGCACAGCGCCGACCCGATGATCCGCAAGAAAATGCTGGCGATTACCGAGTCGCTGCTGGAAGAGGTGGCGATGCATCCCTTCACCTACTGCGATCCGTCCGATGCCGCGGTTACGACGGCCACCAGCACCGCCGGCTGTACCACGCTGCCATCGGATCTGACCGAGGTGCTCGGCACGGAGACCGGCGAAACCCGCGGCCACGTCACCAACCCGTTCAATAATCCTAAAAACCGTAGTCAGCCGATTCCGTTTGCATGATTTTCGAGCAAGCGGAGGATGGGCGGCGGACCGATGCCGGCGAGGGTCAGCTTGAGACGATCACAAACGCGCTGCCAGACGGTGACGGGGTTCAACTGCTCCGCAGCTTGAGCGCCCCAGCCCTGAAGCAAGGCGTTGTAAGCCAGCGCCACGCCCCGCGCCGCCAATTGACAGCGATGCGGATCATGGGTGGTGAAACCGCCCCAGCCCCACGGGTTCTTGAGTTCGTCGAAGACATTCTCGGCATCGGCCCGATCGCGGTAGAGCTGTCCCAGGCTGAGCACCTCATGGTCGGTGTTGGTCACCAGCACTGCGTACTCGTAACCGGTAATGCCCTTGCCGGTCTTTCGGTCGGCCTCGACGAAGGCCGTCATCAGCGGGTCGTTGCCGAAGGCGTTGTCGCCGCGTATCAGCTTGGGCTTGCGTCCCGGCGGCAGGCCATCGAGAATCTTCAGCAGGCCGGGTTGGGCATGCTTGGCCGTGTGTTCGTTGCCGGGACACACCTCG
>JAUYFI010000012.1 GCA_030691075.1 Sulfurisoma sp.
GGTGGCCTTCTTCCACACCGTGGCGGCGTTCATGATGCTGCTGTTCCTGATTGCCCACGTCTATCTCACCACCACCGGCCACACCCCGCTGGCCCACATCAAGGCCATGATCACCGGCTGGGAAGAGGTCGAGGCCGAGGAAGGGGAAGCGAAGACCGCGCCGCCACGTCAAGGATGAACGCCTCGTACTGGCGCCAGTCGTGCACCGGGCCGACATGGGAGAACACCACCACGCCGTGCCTGTCGAGCACATAGGTGGTCGGAAAGCGCGCGGCGATCTCGCGGTCGCGGATATTGCCGCCGTCGCTCAAGCGGAAGCGGTCGTCGGCTTCGCCGTTTGAGCCCGAGTCGTACAGCGGCAGCCCGATGCCCTGCCCCGCCGCCCAGCGCCGCGACACGTCGAAGCGCTCGCGCGTTTGCAGCAACACCAGCGCCACGTCCCGGCGGCCGCGAATGCGCTCGTAAAGCTTCTGCAAATCGGGCATCTCGCGCCGGCAGGGGCCGCACCACGAGCCCCAGAAGTGCAGGATCGCCACCTTGCCGCGCAGGGCACCGACATTCGACTTGCCACCGGATGCCGCGACAAAGGCGAGATCGGGAAAGCGCTGGCCGACTTCCCGCCCCGCCGGGGCTCGCCGAGCCTGCTCCGCCGTGACATAGGGCCCCCACAGCTTCGGCCAGCGCCTGGCATCGAAGACCGTCCGGCGATCGACGGCGTAGGGCACGCATTTCTGCTTCGTGTTGGCCTGGCAGCGCGCCAGCGCCTCGGCCTCGGCCTCGTCGCGCGCGCCTTTTTCGGCCACCCAGCCGAACGCCCCGCCCGGTGCGATGGCGAAGGCGCGGTGCTCCGGCGCTTTAATGAACTCGCGGTACTCCGCCTGGCCCTCGCTGTCCAGATGCGGCGGCGGGACGCCGGCCCAGGCCGGCAAGGCGAGCATGGCGGCAAGGCCACGGGCAAGGGGGTAGCGGGTCATCACGGAAATCCTCAAGGCAGCGCAAGGCATTAGAATCGGCCCGCTGCACGGATCATTTTAGCGGCGTCAGCCACGATCACCGAAAGGAAAGACATGCGCGCACTGTTGGGCCCGGCTATCTCCCTGATGAACCAGTTGGCATTCTCCCGCAAGCTCCTGATCGTCGGCCTGCTCGCCGTGATCGCCGCGATGATCCCGCTCGGCATGCTGATCCATCATCTGAACAAAGGCATCCATGCGGCGCGGAACGAACTGGCCGGCATCGAGTTCATCCAGCCCGTCAACAAGGCCGTGCAGCACCTGCAGCAGCACCGCGCACTGTCGGCGGGCGTGCTTTCCGGCTCGCAGGAGCTGGCGCCAAAACGCGAAGCCAAACACAAGGACGCCGACACGGCCATCGCCGCCGTCAATCAAGCGCTGCCACCGGCGCTGCGTGACGGCGAGGACTGGAAGGGCATTCTCGGCGCCTGGAAGGAAATCACCGACAAGGGCCTCTCGCTGCCCGCCGCCGACAACACGGCGGCGCACACGCGGCTGATCGACCAGGTGCTGGCCTTCACGGTGATCCTTGCCGACACCTACGAACTCACCCTCGACCCGGCGCTCGATTCCTATTACCTGATGGAGGTCGCGGTACTCAAGCAACCGGTGGCGCTGGAGCGAATGGGCCGACTGCGTGCCCTGGGCATGGGCGTGCTGACGAAAAAGAGCCTCGACGAGCCGCACAAAATCGCCATCTCCATCCAGCTATCCGACCTGCTGTCGGCGCAGCGCACTCTGGTCGCCGACCTCGACAAGGTGGCCAAGGCGCAGCCGGCGCTCGGCGCCACCCTGCGCGAGAACTCGAAGCAATTCACCGAGGCCGGCAACCGCATGCTCGGCGTCATCAACAGCGACATTCTCACCGGCACCGCCACCATGGCGGCACCCGCCTATTACGACATGGCCACCCAGACCATCGACATCGGCTACCAGCTGTTTTTCGACCACCTCGTTCCGGCGCTGCGCGCCAGCGTGGCACAGCGGCTCGCCGCCGACCAGCGCGACATGAACTTCACCATCGCCATCGCGCTGCTGGTCCTGGTCGTCTGCGGCTACCTGACACTGGGCATGTCCGTCACCATCAACGATGCCGTCCGGCAGCTCAACGCCGGCTCGCGACGCCTTGCCGGCGGCGACCTGACGGCGCGCGTCGCCGTCGCGTCCCATGACGAACTCGGCGAAATCAGCACCGCCTTCAACGAGGTCGCCGGTGGCATGCAGCAGTTGATCGGCCGCATTCAGCAGAGCGCGCGGGAAGTCGCCGCCGCCACGCGCCGCATAGCCGCCACTTCCGCCAGCATCCGCGAATCTTCGGCCGCCCAGAGCGACGCGGCGTCCGGCATGGCCGCCGCCGTCGAGCAGATGACCGTCGGCGTCGACCATATCAGCCAGAACTCGCGGGACGCCCGCCGCGTCTCGACCGAGTCGGGCGAACTCTCGGCGCGCGGCGGCCAGTTGGTCGGTACCGTTGTCAGCGAGATCGAACGAATCTCGGCCGCGGTCCATGCCTCGGCTCGGACCATCGAGGAGCTCGGTCGCCAATCCGACCGCATTTCGACGGTCGTCAATGTCATCAAGGACATCGCCGACCAGACCAACCTGCTCGCCCTCAATGCCGCCATCGAGGCGGCGCGCGCCGGCGAGACCGGTCGCGGCTTTGCCGTCGTCGCCGACGAGGTACGCAAGCTCGCCGAGCGCACGGCCAAGTCGACCAGCGAGATCACCGAGATCGTCGCGGCGATCCAGCGCGGCGCTCAGGATGCCGTCGCCAGCATGGAAAGCGGTGTCGAGCGTGTCAATGAAGGCGTCAAGCTCACCCGCGAGGCCGGCGACGCCATGCAGCAAATCCAGTCCGGCGCGCGCGAGGTGGTGACCGTGGTCGCGGACATCTCCGCGGCGCTCGGCGAACAAAGCGCGGCCGCCACCAACATCGCCCAGAACGTCGAGCGCATCGCGCAGATGGCCGAGCAGAACAGCACGACTGCCGCCGATAATGCCGTCACCGTCGGCCAACTTGACCGCATGGCCGGCGACCTGCAGAGCGAGGTCAGTAACTTCAAGGTGTAGCGGGCGCCGCCTGGGCGGCTCCGCTCAGGCTTTGGCGAACTCCAGCTTGCCGCCCTTGGTCGTCACGCGCACGGTGTCCTTGGCGGCGAACTGCCCTTCGAGGATGGCCCGCGCCAGCGGGTTCTCGATGCGCTCCTGAATCGCGCGCTTGAGCGGCCGCGCGCCGAACACCGGGTCGAAGCCGGCCTCGGCGATGCTCGCCAGCGCCGCGTCATCCACCGTCAGCGTCATGTCCATGCGCGCCATGCGTTTCTCCAGGTAGCCGAGCTGGATCCTGGCGATCGACGCGATGTGCTTCTCGTCGAGCGAGTGGAAGACCACGATCTCGTCGATGCGGTTGACGAACTCGGGTCGGAAATGGGTTTTCACCTCGCCCATCACCGCCAGCTTGATGACCTGGTAATCGTCGCCCGACATCTGCTGGATCATCTGCGAGCCGAGGTTCGAGGTCATCACGATCACGGTGTTCTTGAAGTCCACGGTGCGGCCCTGGCCGTCGGTCATGCGACCGTCGTCGAGCACCTGCAAGAGCACGTTGAACACGTCCGGGTGCGCCTTCTCCACTTCGTCGAAGAGGATCACGCTGTAGGGCTTGCGCCGCACCAGTTCGGTGAGATAGCCGCCCTCCTCGTAGCCGACATAGCCGGGCGGCGCGCCGATCAGCCGCGCCACCGAGTGCTTTTCCATGAACTCGCTCATGTCGATGCGGATCAGGTGGTCTTCGGAATCGAACAGGAACCCGGCCAGCGCCTTGCACAGTTCCGTCTTGCCCACGCCCGTCGGGCCGAGGAAGAGGAAGCTGCCGTAGGGGCGATTCTCCTCGGAGAGACCGGCGCGCGAGCGGCGGATGGCGTCCGAAACGAGACGCACCGCCTCGTCCTGCCCGACCACGCGTCCATGCAGCTTGTCTTCCATTTTCAGCAGTTTCTCGCGCTCGCCCTGCATCATCTTGGAGACGGGGATGCCGGTGGCGCGCGACACGACCTCGGCAATTTCCTCGGCGCCGACCTGGGTGCGCAGCAACTTGTTTTTTGATGCCGTATCGCCAGCGCCGACTTTTTCGGCGGCTTTCAACTGCGCCTCGAGTTGCGGTAATTTTCCATACTGCAATTCGGCCAGCTTGTCGTACTGGCCCTTGCGCTGAAAATCGGCGATCTGCGTCCGCAGCTTTTCGATTTCTTCCTTGACGTGCTGGGTGCCGTGCACCTGCGCCTTCTCGGCCTTCCAGATTTCCTCGAGGTCGGAGTATTCCTTGGAGAGCCTCGCGATCTCCTCCTCGATCAGCGCGAAGCGCTTCTTCGAGGCCTCGTCCCTCTCCTTGCGCACCGCTTCGCGCTCGATCTTGAGCTGGATCAGCCGGCGATCGAGCTTGTCCATGACTTCCGGCTTGGAGTCGATTTCCATCTTGATGCGCGACGCCGCCTCGTCGATCAGGTCGATGGCCTTGTCCGGCAGGAAGCGGTCGGTGATATAGCGGTGTGACAGCTCCGCCGCGGCGACGATGGCCGGGTCGGTGATGTCCACGCCGTGGTGGATTTCGTACTTCTCCTGCAGGCCGCGCAGGATGGCGATGGTTGCCTCGACGCTCGGCTCCTCGACCAGCACCTTCTGGAAGCGGCGCTCCAGCGCGGCGTCCTTCTCGATGTTCTTGCGGTATTCGTCGAGCGTGGTGGCGCCGATGCAGTGCAGCTCGCCGCGCGCCAGCGCCGGTTTCAGCATGTTGCCGGCGTCGATGGCGCCCTCGGCACGGCCGGCGCCGACCATGGTGTGAAGCTCGTCGATGAAGAGGATGATGCGCCCCTCATCGAGCGCGACTTCCTTGAGCACGGACTTGAGCCGCTCCTCGAACTCGCCGCGATACTTGGCGCCGGCCAAGAGGCCCGCCATGTCCAGCACCAGCACGCGCTTGCCCTTGAGCGTCTCCGGCACTTCCTCGTTCACGATGCGCTGCGCCAGGCCCTCGACGATGGCGGTCTTGCCCACGCCGGGTTCGCCGATCAGCACCGGGTTGTTCTTGGTGCGGCGCTGCAGGATCTGGATCGCGCGGCGGATCTCGTCATCGCGGCCGATCACCGGATCGAGCTTGCCCTGACGGGCTCGCTCGGTGAGGTCGAGGCAGTATTTCTTCAAGGCCTCGCGGCTCCCCTCCGCCTCCTGCGAGCCGACGTTCTGCCCGCCGCGCACGGCGTCGATGGCCTGTTCCAGCGGCACGCGGGAAAGGCCGGCCTCCTTGAGCAGTCGTCCCGTCTCGCCGCGGTCGGAGGACAGCACCAGCAGGAACATCTCGGAGGCGATGAACTGGTCGCCGCGCTTCTGCGCCTCCTTGTCGGTGAGATTGAGCAGGTTGCCGAGGTCGCGGCCGATGGTCACCTCGCCACCGTGGCCCTCGACCTTGGGCAGGCGGTCGAGCGCC
Organism: Sulfurisoma sp.; assembly: GCA_030691075.1. Taxonomy (GTDB): domain Bacteria; phylum Pseudomonadota; class Gammaproteobacteria; order Burkholderiales; family Rhodocyclaceae; genus Sulfurisoma. Next base: position 5,497 of record JAUYFI010000012.1, read on the forward strand.
TTCGCAAGCCGCGCCTTGAGCGGCGCGACATTGACGCCGGCCCGCTGCAGGAGCGAAGTGGTGCCGCCGTCGTCCTGGTTGAGCAGCGCCAGCAGCAGGTGCGGCGGCTCGATCATCTGGTTGTCATGGCCGATCGCCAGGCTCTGGGCGTCGGAGACGGCCTGCTGGAACTTGGTGGTGAATTTGTCGAAGCGCATGGAAAACCCCTTTCGTAACAACGCGTTCACCTAGGTTGGGCGATGGCGGGCAATTTCAAGCAGGAGGCAAGCCGGGCCAGCGGAAAACATTGATCCAGGTCAGAGCGCCGTAAGACATTGGTGCTAGATTGAAGCGGATAAATTGCCAAGACCGGAGGGAGTGATGACCGAAAAGATCGAGCAGTTCAGCGAATTGCACCGCAAGAACATGGAGGCGGCAATGCGCCTCGCCCAGCTTTCCATCGAGAATTCGCAGAAAATCATGGCGCTGCAGTCCGAACTGGCGCGCGAGTTGTTCCAGAACACCGTCGAGAATGCCAAGGCTCAGAGCAGCATCGATGCACCGCGGGACGTGTTGACCCTGCGCACCCAGTACGCCCAGGAAACCGCTCGGCAGATGATGGAAACCGCGCGGAAGATCGCCGAAGTCGGCAACGAGGTGCGCACCGAATTCTCGCGCATGCTCACCGAGCAGCTCGCCTCGGGCAGCCACGACCTGATGGAATCTTTCCAGTCGTTCTTCAAAACCCTGCCTGGCCAGAATGCCAACGTTCTGGAGAACATGCAGCAGGCAATGGCGACGGCCAACAGCGCCTTCGATCAGATCGCCAAGGCCTCGGCGGCCTCGTTCAGCGGCATGAACGAAGCAGGCAAGGGCGGCAAGAAAAAGTAAGCCTGGCCCCGCCCTCGTGGCGGGGGTTAGCTTTCCCGCCAGCGATTCAGCGCGGCGTCATCCGCCGCGCGGGCATCGACCCAGCGCCCGCCGGTCGGCGTTTCTTCGTACTTCCAGAACGGTGCCTGCGTCTTCAAATAGTCCATGATGAATTCGCAGGCGGCGAAGGCATCGTGACGATGGCCGGACGCAACGCCGACGAAGACGATGCGGCTGCCCGGCAGCAGGCGGCCGACGCGATGGATCACGCGCACGCCGAGCAGATTCCAGCGGCCGCGCGCCTGCGCGACGATCTCCGCGAGAGCGCTCTCTGTCATGCCGGGGTAATGTTCGAGCGTCATCGCGGCAATACCCGCGCCGCGCACCAGACCAACGAAGCTCGCCACGGCGCCGACACCATCGCCTCCCAGCGCGGAGATCTCGGCGCCCGCATCGAAGTCGGCTTGCTGGACGGTAACGCTCATCCGCTCACCCACCGGTCACCGGCGGGAAAAACGCCACTTCATCATCATCGCCGACCGCCGCGTCGAAACCGACCATGCGCTGGTTGATGGCGCAGCGCAGGTTCTTCGTCTGCGTCAGGGCAATCCATGCCCCGCCGCGCGTGGCGAGGTGGTCGCGCAGCGCGCCCATGGTCGCCACGCCGGCCGGCAAGATCATGTCCTCGCCGGATCTGCCCAGCGCCTCGCGCAGGCTGGCGAAATACAGCACGTTCATAGCAACTCTCCGTAGGGAATGAACCGCACGACATCGCCGGGGCGGATCATTTGCCCCGGCGGGTTATCGACCAGGCCGTCGGCCCAGACGGTCGAGGTCAGCACGCCCGAGCCCGGGTGCGGAAAAAGCTCCAGCCGGCCATCGGCCCCGATGCGCGCGCGCAGGAATTCGCGGCGGGCATCGGGCCGGGTCCAGTCGAAACCGGCCGTCATCGCGATCCGGCGCGGCAGCCAGTCGGCGCAGCCCATGCGCTTGAGAATGAAGGGCCGCACCAGCATCACGAAGGTGACGAAGCTCGACACGGGGTTGCCCGGCAGGCCGACGAAATCGACATCGCCGACCCGGCCGAACGCGAGCGGCTTGCCCGGTTTGATCGCCAGCTTCCACAGCCCGAGTTCGCCTTCGGCCTCGACCGCCGGCTTGACGTGATCCTCCTCGCCGACCGAGACGCCGCCCGAGGTGACGATCAGGTCCGAAGCCGCCGACGCGCGGCGCAAGGCTTCGCGCGTGGCCTCCAGCGTGTCCGGCACGATGCCCAGATCGGTCACCGCGCAGCCGAGCCGCTCAAGCGCGGCGCGCAGCACATAGCGGTTGGAGTTGTAGATGGCGCCGGGCTTGAGCGATTCGCCCGGATCCGCCAGCTCGTCGCCGGTGAAGAACAGCGCGACGCGCAGCCGGCGAAAAGTCGGCGCTCGCGGGACGCCGATCGAGGCCGCCAGCCCCAGCGCCTGCGGCGTGAGAAGCGTACCCGCCGCGAGGATTTCGGCGCCGGCGCGGATGTCCTCGCCGCGGCGGCGGATGTTCTCGCCGTCGCGCGGCGCGTGGTTGACGATCACGTCATCGCCGTCGCGCTCGCAGCGCTCCTGCATCACCACGGCATCCGCCCCCTCGGGCACCGGCGCGCCGGTGAAGATGCGCGCGGCGCTGCCCGGCGCGAGATGATGGCCGACCGACCCGGCGGGAATCCGCTGGCTCACCGGCAGCCGCGTGCCGGCCGCAAGCACGTCGGCGCAACGCAGGGCGTAGCCATCCATCGCCGAATTGTCGAGCGGCGGCACGTCGAGGCCGGACAGCAGCGGCGCCGCCAGAACGCGGCCGTCCGCCTCGAGCAGCGGCGCGGCCTCGGTTTCGGTGAGCGGCTGCGCGGCGTCGAGCAGGCGGGCCAGGGCATCGTCGAAGCTCAGAAGATTCTTGTTCATGGATTGACCGATTTCAGCACGAAAGCGGCAATCGCCGCGTGGTCGTTGAGATCGAGGCCCGGCAGCGGCCCCTCGAAAGGCGCATCGGAGGCGACGGCGACGATGCTCGGGTTTTCCGGCCAGATGTAGGGCTTGCCGTTGGCCGGACGATGCACCTCGATCTTGGGCACGGCGTTGCTCTTGTAGCCCTCGATCAGCACCAGGTCGCAGGGCGCGAGGTGCGACAGTTGCGCCTCCAGGTCCGGCTCGACCTCCCCGCGCAGCTCGTGCATCAGCGCCCAGCGCTGGTCGCAGACCAGCATCACCTCGCCGGCGCCGGCCATGCGGTGGCGGAAGGAATCCTTGCCCGGCCGGTCGATGTCGAAGCCATGATGGGCGTGCTTGATCAGCGATACCCGCAATCCCTGGCCGACAAAACGCGCGATCAGCGCTTCGATCAGCGTGGTCTTGCCCGCGTTGGAATACCCTGCAAAGCCAAACACCTTCATACCGCCGCCTCCTTGCCGCCCTGCCCGCTCCATCCGCCTCGCCGTCGGCGGCCGGCGACATGAATGGCCGCTACGCCCCCGCCTGCGGCGGGTCCCCCTCCGCTATTCATGCCGCCACCACCTTTGCGAAACCGCCGCCCGGGGTGCGGAAATTAGTGGTCTGTCCCCGATAAAGCCGCGCGGCGATGAACTGGACCTCGCCACGATAGACATAGTTGCGCAGATCGACCTTGAGTTGGGTCATTTCACCAGCCACTTCGACCGGAACGGTCGAGGGCAACGCCAGCGCCTGCGCCACGTAATCGCCGGCGAGGATTTCCTCGAACACGCGCCGGGTCAGCTTGTCGCCGCGATAGGCCGCGCGCGAGCCGAAGCCGGCCGCCGGCTTGAAGAACAGCTGCTTGCGGCGCGCCCAGAAGTCATCGGCGCGCGCGGCATCGACCAGCTCGGTGCGCGGGATGCCGGCCGCCAGCACGCGGCGCGTTTCGGCATCGACGCCCCAGCTTGCGAGCAGCGCGGCGTCGGTCAGGGCGACGAGGTTCCTCTTGTCGGCGTAAAGCGCGTGATGGCGCGGATTCGGCGTCACCACCGCCGCGTTCTGCAGCCAGGCCTCGCGCAACACGATCTGCGCGTCCTCGGCCAAGGCGAAATCGGTGACGCGGTTGTAGACCAGATCGAGGCGCGTCTCCTCGTGCTCCGCGTACCATAAGCTGCCGTTGCAGCGCAGCAGGTCGGTGGGATCGCAGATCACCGCCGCGATGCCGTGGCACTGGAACAGCCGCTGGAAGGCGAGGAATTCGGGATAGAGATACTGCAACCGCGGCTGTTCGTCCACGATGGCGAGCGCCTTCAACTCGCGCCCGCCGCACTCGGCGCGGAACATGGCGACGTAGGCATCCAGCACGTCGTTGCGCTCCGCCTGCAATGCCGCCAGAAACCCGCCGCCGGCGTTGGTGTTGATCTCGATCAGTTGCGGCCCGGCCCCGGTGAGGTGGAAGTCGTAGCCCATGAAGACGCCGGCCGCCGTCCCGCTACCGCCGACTTTTCCGACCCGCTCCTCCTGCCACGCCGGCAACGCCACCACGCGCTCGACCGCGGCGATCAGTTCCGCCATGCGCGCGAGGTCGGCGGCGGGCACCGGCACCGTCGCAGCCGAAAAGAGGTGCGGCCGTTCGGCAAGCAGTTCGGGCGGCAGGTCGGAGAGCTTCATGCCTGAAGTTTACCCCGCGAAGAAGCTCTCGACGTCGCCGATCTCCCGTGTGCGCCGCATCGGTGGCAGCGAGCGCCAGATGCGCGCGCCGTAGGGCTTGCCGACCAGGCGCGGGTCGCAGATCATCAGCACGCCGCGATCCATCTCGTCGCGGATCAGCCGGCCGGCCCCCTGCTTCATGCTGATCACCGCGCGCGGCAGCTGGTACTCCATGAAGGCGTTGCGCCCCTGCTTCTTCAGATTCTCGATGCGCGCCGCCAGCACCGGGTCGTCGGGCGGGGCGAAAGGCAGCTTGTCGATCACCACCAGCGACAGCGCCTCGCCGCGCACGTCCACACCCTCCCAGAAGCTTTGGCTCGCCACCAGCACGGCATTGCCGAGCCGGCGGAAGCGCTCGAGCAGCTCGGTTTTCGAGCCTTCGCCCTGCAGCAGCAGCGGCATCTCCACGCCCTCGAACTCGATGCGCTCCTTGAGCAGCTCGTGGATGCGGCGCATCGCGCGCAAGCTTGTGCATAGCACGAAGGCCCCCTTCCCCGCCGCGCCGGACGCCTTGATCGCCGGCCACGCCGCCTCGACCACGGCCTCGTTGTACTGCGGGCTGTTGGGGTCGGGCAGGTGCTGCGGGCTGTAGAGCAGCGCATGGTTCGCGTAGTCGAAGGGACTGCCCCAGCAGCCGGTCTCGGCCTCGACGAGCCCGAGCTCGCCGCGGTAATGGCCGAAGTCGCTGCCGACCGCGAGCGTCGCCGAAGTGAAGATCCAGGCGCGCGGATGGCCTTCGAGCTGGCGCTGGAAAATCTTCGCCACCGACAGCGGAGTGAGGTTCAGCGTGACCGCGTGAGTGCCGGCCTCCGCCCATCTGATATTGGGATTCTCGGGGTCATCGTCCGTCGCCTGCCAGTTCTTGAGATGCAGCATCAGTTCCTGCGTGCGGGTCAGGCAGTTGGCCAGGCCCTCGGAACGCGCCGCCTGCGATTCGAGGTGGCGGCCGAACTCGACGAGTTCGCGCTCCAATGCCGCCAGCGCCTCGCCGAAATGCTTGCGCTCGGCCAGTTGCGCGGCCGACAACCGCGCCCCCTCGCGCGGCAGGGCGAGGCGCAGGTCGCGCGCCGCCTTCTCGATGTCGCGCGTGGCGTCCTGCAGCGGCAGGTAGTCCTTGGCGCCGGCGACTGCTTCGAGCCGCGTGTCGCGGGCGAGGTCGATCAATTGCCCCGAGCCCACCGCCTCGCCGAAGAACAGGCTGGCCACCTCGGGAATCTGGTGGGCCTCGTCGAACACCACGGTGTTGCAGGCCGGCAGCAGCTCGGCCATGCCTTCGTCCTTGAGCATGACGTCGGCGAAGAACAGGTGATGATTGACCACCACCACGTCGGCCGCCATGGCCTCGCGCCGCGCGACGAGAACGAAGCAGTCCTTGTGATTCGGGCAGTCCTGGCCGAGGCAGTTCTCGCGCGTCGAGGTGGCAAGCGCCCAGGCGCCCGAATCCTCGGGCACGGCCGAGAGTTCGGCCTTGTCGCCGGTGCGCGTCGACTTGGCGAATTTCGCGATGGTGCGGATGTGGCCGACCTCCGCCGGACTTTGGAAGCGCCCTTCGCTCGCCGCGCGGCCGAGATGGTAGTGACAGACGTAGTTGGCGCGACCCTTGAGCAGCGCGATGGTCAGCGGCAGGCCCAGCGCATCGCGCACCATCGGCAAATCGCGGCTGAACAACTGGTCCTGCAGCGTCTTGGTGCCGGTGGACACGATCACCTTGCCGCCCGAGCGCAGCGCCGGCACCAGGTAGGCGAAGGTCTTGCCCGTGCCCGTGCCCGCCTCGGCCACCAGCACACGGTTGCCGGAAATAGCCGCGGCAATGCGCTCGGCCATCTCGACCTGCTGCGGCCGCACCCGGTAACCCGGAATACCCCGTCCCAGCGGACCTTCGGCGGTGAAAACGGAAGATAGATCCATGAGTGACGGCACTCTACCATGGCACTGCCGGCCCGCCCTCCGCTGGGCGGCCGTCAACCGTGTGGGCTAGAATAGGCCGGTCAAAACCACGCCGCCGGAGAAACCATGAAACTGGAAACCCTCGCCGTCCATGCCGGTTTCAGCCCCGATCCGACCACCAAGGCCGTCGCGGTGCCGATCTACCAGACCACCTCCTACGCTTTCGACAGCACGCAGCACGGCGCCGATCTGTTCGATCTCAAGGTGGCGGGCAACATCTACACCCGCATCATGAACCCGACGCAGGACGTGCTGGAAAAGCGCGTCGCGGCGATGGAGGGCGGCATCGCGGGGCTGGCCCTGGCCTCGGGCCAGGCGGCGATCACCTACGCCATCCAGACCATCGCCGAGGCCGGCGACAACATCGTTTCGGCGGCAACGCTCTACGGCGGCACCTACAACCTCTTCGCCCACACCTTGCCCCAGTACGGCATCCAAACGCGCTTCGCCGACTACCGCGATCCGGATTCCTTCGCCAAACTGATCGACGCCGGGACCAAGGCGATTTACTGCGAGTCGATCGGCAATCCGCTCGGCAACATCACCGACTTCGCGCCGCTGGCCGAGATCGCCCACCGGCACGGCGTGCCGCTGATCGTCGACAACACCGTGCCCTCGCCCTACCTCTGCCGGCCCTTCGAGCACGGCGCCGACATCGTGGTGCATTCGCTGACCAAGTACCTCGGCGGCCACGGCAACTCCCTCGGCGGCATGATCGTGGATAGCGGCAAGTTCCCGTGGGCCGAGCACAAGGCCAGGTTCAAGCGCCTCAACGAGCCGGACGTGTCCTATCACGGCGTGGTCTATACCGAGGCGCTGGGCCCCGCCGCCTACATCGGCCGCGCCCGCGTGGTGCCGCTGCGCAACATGGGCGCGGCGATCTCGCCCTTCAACGCCTTCCTTATCCTGCAAGGCGTCGAGACGCTGCCGCTGCGCATGGACCGCATCTGCGAGAACGCGGTGAAGATCGCCGAGTTCCTTAAGTCGCACACCAAGGTCGGCTGGGTCAATTACGCCGGCCTCAAGGATCACAAGGATTACCCGCTGGTCGAGAAATACATGGGGGGCAAAGCTTCGGGCATCCTCAATTTCGGTGTAAAAGGAACAGGAGCCGCGAGCGGCCGCGAAGCCGGCGGCAAGTTCCAGGACGCGCTGCAACTGGTCACGCGCCTGGTGAACATCGGCGACTGCAAGAGCCTCGCCTGCCACCCGGCTTCGACCACTCACCGCCAGTTGTCGCCCGAGGAACTGGCCAAGGCCGGCGTGTCGGAAGACATGATCCGCCTCTCGGTCGGCATCGAGCACATCGACGATCTCATCGCCGATCTCGACCAGGCGTTGAAGGCAGCCTGAGGCGCTACAGGCTGCTACCGCAGTTCCTCCACGCGCAGCCAGATCTGCCGGTCGTCGCGGGCGCCGCGCGTCGAGTAGTGAAGCGTGCCGGCGCTGTCGCCCGAGCTGTCGCGGCTGGCGCCGCCGAGCGCGATCCATTCGCCGAGGCGGCCCGACACCGTCGTGGTGAGCCGCTGCACATTGACGCTTCCCGGCACGGGGCCGGGCGTATCGTGCCGCGGGCCGATGTCGAGCGTCACGCGGTCGCCGACGACGCGCGGCTCGGCATGAAAGCCCGTTCCGATGTCGTGCCAGACCAGCCCCTCGGACACCACCACGCCGGCCGGCGTGAGCACGACCTGGCGGAAGGGCAGCGCAATGGACTGGCCGACATTGATGAAGGCGCGGCCGCCCTCGACCGTCTGCACGTTCTGGGAAATGTTTTCGCGGCTGGCATAGCTGCGCTCGCCAACGCGGGCCCGCACGCTGCTGTCGCCTGGCGACAGCGTCACCGTGGCGCCAGCGCCGACTTTTTCGCCGGCCACCGATCCGCCCTGGCGCACGGTGAGCATCAGCCGCCGCGGCGGCCGGTCCAGTTCCTCGACCACGCGGCGGATGTCGGCCTTGTTGCCCTCCGACGCGCGCAGGAAAAGTCTGTCGCCGCTGCCCGCAAGCATTCCGCCGCGTTCCACCAGAGGCTGCAACCGCGGCAACAACTGTTCGGCGCCGCGGTGCCGCAACGGCAGGACTTCCATGGCCTGCCCCCATGCAGCCGTGACAAATGTCACAAGAACGGCACTTAAAGCAAGCTGTCTCACGGTGATCTCCCGGGGGTTAACGTTAGCATCATGCCCGAATCCGACCGTCGGCCGAAGGCAGGCCTGACCGGATGACGCACAGCCACCCGTGAACATGACTTCATCCTCGCCCGCTCAACGCTCCCAGCGCGATCCGACCGGGCGCGTGGATCTTGAAGATCCACGCGCCGTCGAGGCAGCCATCCGCTCGCTTCTGGAAGGCCTGCACGGGGGATGTCATGACCCGGCGCTGCTGACGCGGGCGATCGACGACCTCGAGCGGGCCTTCCGCGGCGACTATCCCGGGTTGCTCCGTTGCGATACCCTCTACCACGACCTGCGCCACGCCCTCGAAACCGGGCTCACCATGGCCCGCATGCTCGACGGCCAGGCACGCGAACCCGCTGACGGCAAGGAGCGGATCGACGGTTCGCACGCCCTCCTCTGCGTCATCCTGGCGCTGTTTCACGACATCGGCCTGCTGCGCCGCGACGGCGAGGCCGATCTGTTCGGCGCGACACTCACTCCAATTCATGAGGAGCGCGGCGTCGAATTCCTCCGCGAGTACCTCGCCGGCACCTCGTTAGTCATGCTCGCCGACAAGGCCGAGCTGATCATGCCGACCAAGCTGGTCTTCCATATCCCCGCCGAGTGGTCGGCAATGCACCGCCAGCTCGGCAGCATGATCGCCACGGCCGACCTCCTGAGCCAGATGTCGGACCGTTACTACATCGAGAAATGCCGCGACTTCCTGTTCGTGGAGTTCAGCGCCATCGGTATCGCCGGCTCCGCCGACACCCCCTACCCCGATCGCGAAACCCTGCTGGCCAAGACACCCGGCTTCTACACCGGATTTATCTCCCGGCGACTTGAAGAGGACTTTGGCAACGTACGCCGCTTCATCGCCAGCCACTTCGCCGGCAGTGACCCCTACGACCAAGCGATCCAGCGCAACCTCGGCTACCTCGCCGACGTCCTCGCCACCCGAAATTTCGCCCGGCTGCGCCGGCATCCCAAGGTATTCGTTCCCGCGGCGCCATGACCGCCGCCCCGCTTGAACACGCCACGCTGGCATGGCCTCATGCTGTCACTTCTTTTCGTCGGAACGGCCCCCCGTCACGGCCTTTACTCCGGCCACGGTGATGTCAGCAGCCGTCCCCACCACCGCCACCCCGGCTGAAACAGCGGCATCGGCGGCAATAACCATGACCGAGCAACCATTGAGAACGCCGGTCGATATTAGTAACAGGAAGCAGACAAAAACGCGCATCGCAAGTCCCCACAAGTGAAAATGGCCAGATTTTTCGATCCAACCCACTGATCTTATTTTCTATCCCTCGGCGCCGACTTTGCAAGGTGGCGCGTTCAGATGTTCTCCGCCGCCACGTCCTTCAGCCGGATCGTCACGTCGCGCAGGCGTCCGCTCAGCGTGGTGGCGTAATCCTGCAAGCGGGCGATCTTGTCGATGCCTTCCTGCGTCAACGCGACGAGGCTTTCTTCCTGCCCTTCCGTCAGTCCCAGATGGACGAAGGCGCGGGTCAGGGATTCGAGCTGGTCGTTGGCGATGTGGAGCACCTGCACCCGATGGTCTTGCTGGGTGCTCTCGATTTCCTCGAGGGTGCGGGTGAGTTCGGTGACGGCGCCGATCACGGCCCGCGCCTGGGCAATGCGTCGCGTCTCGCCCGACATGGCGAGGAAGCGCGCCTCGGCGCCCTCGGCCAGCACCGCCAGGTGGTCGCGCAGGCGCCCCACCCGATCCAGGTCGGCCAGCGGCAGGTTGGGGATCAGCAGCGTGACATGGGGATAGTTGATCGCCAGCCGGTCGCGGAACTGGAAGATGCGATCGAGGCCGCGAGCATGGCCGAGGATGGAGACTTCGAGTTCGGAACACGCGCCCTGGCTCGAATGGCAGCGGCTCTCCGTCGCGTCGCTCAGCGCGACCAGCCCCGGCACACCGTATTGTTCCAGCGCGTGGCACAGGGCGCGACCGAGCTCATCCGTCGTCCGGCAGCCGAAGGACGCGCGCAGGAATTCCTGCGTCACGCCCATTTCGCTCATCGACGACATGGCCGCAAAGGCCGCCTGCTGCGCGTACTGTGTCTGCCCGGCCGCCGCGCGCCTTTCCTCCAGCACGCGCCGCGCCACCTCGATTTTCCGCGCCAGTTCCTCCGGCGCGTAGGGCTTGACGATGTAGTCGTTGCCGCCCGCGTCGTAGGCCGTCAGGCGGGTTTCCAGATCGTCGTGGGAGGAAGCGAAGACGATCTGGATATCGCTGCCGCTGGCTGCGCGGATCGCCCGGCAGGCGGCGATCCCGTCGATGCCGGGCATCTCGATGTCGAGAATCACGATGTCCGGCGCCTCGCCCAGCGCCGCGAGGAGGGACTCTCCGTCGGCGAACTCGCTGATGCGCGCGTCGAGGCCTTCCATCTGAAAAGTTGCAACCATCCGCGCGGTCGGATCGTCGTCGACCACGAAGACGTTCAGCGCCGGTGCCGTCATGAATTTCCGTCCTCGGTATTGTTGCGGTAACGGGTCGCGATCTTACTGAATTCGTCGGCCAATAACCACGGTTGGCGCCCAATCATGGCTCGACAGGCTCACCACGAACGGTACCCCCCCCATCAGCCAGGAACCGTCCCTTTTTCGAGTCCTTTTTCCGAATAATCGTTAATGGGTATCTCCTTGACGCACGTAGTATTACGTTTCAGCAAACCAGTTGCCGTTCGCGGTGAGCTTGTCGAACCGCTGGTTCCGCGCCAGCACTGGCCTTCGACAAGCTCAGGCCGAACGGCGTCTTGTGGTTTTTTGG
>JAUYFI010000013.1 GCA_030691075.1 Sulfurisoma sp.
GACTGCTCCAGAATATGCCCCAGATCGGCTAGCAGACCGTCGGAAATGTCGATCCCGGCCGTGGCAATGCCGCGCAACGCGATGCCCGCCGCCACGCGCGGCTGCGGCAGGTGGAGGCAAGGCAGCATCGCCGCGGCTTCCCTATGCTCCAGCTCGACACGGCGCTGGTAATGGGCCAGCGCCAGGGCGGCATTGCCGAGGGTGCCGGACCCCCAGATTTCATCTCCCGGCCTGGCGCCATCGCGGCGCAATGCCTGGCCCGGCGGCACTTCGCCCATGATCTGCACGCAGATATTGAGCGGGCCGCGCGTGGTGTCGCCGCCGATCAGATCCACGCCGAACTTGCCCGCCAAGCCGAAAAAACCGCCGGCGAAACCGCGCAGCCATTTCTCGTCGGCGCTCGGCAGGGCAAGGGCGAGCGTCGCCCAGCGCGGTGTCGCGCCCATCGCCGCCATATCGGAGAGATTCACCGCCAGGGATTTGTGTCCTACCGTGCCCGGGCCGTCGGCTTCGCCAAAATGCCGCCCCGCCACCAGCATATCCACCGAAACCGCCAGTTCCATGCCTGGCGAAACCCGCAGCAGCGCGGCATCGTCGCCGACACCCAATATCGCGCTGGGGGTCGGGCGGGTGAAATACTGGCGGATGAGGTCAAATTCGGAGGGCACGGGGTCATATTTCGATAAAGTCAGGGAATTTCATGCCGAGCAATTTCGCCGCCCGGTTGAGATGCCGGTCGAAACTTGCAAACACGAGCGGCTCGGAAACCGTTTGCCGCAACAAATCGGCGGCGGCAAGATGCAGGCTATCGTAGCCGCGCAAGGCGAAGCCCTCAGCCAGCTCAGCCGCGCGCTCAAGGAGCGAACCGGTCAGGCCGACCTGGGTAATGGTCGGCCACGCAGTCAGGAAATCCCGTTTGATCTGGCGCGACTGATCTTCAGTGACCCGAGATTCGCGCCCCAACCGGGCAACGGTGGCATGGAATTCGACGTACAACACTTGGTGCGACGCCAGCCGCTCGTGGCTGGAGGCCAGTTGTAGCATTTCCCCGGTGAACGACTCGCGCACGTAGAGTTTGACCAGCGCGGAAGTGTCGAGGTAGATCATTGAGCCGCTAGCCCCGATCCTCGATCACCATCTCGGCGACAGTCTTGCCATTCTTCCCGGGCTGAATGTCCAGCGGTGAAAAACTCGCCCTGCCCCGCCCCCATTTTACGCCTTCGACTGCCCTCACCCCATCCTGCGATAAAGTCATGGACGTCAGCGAAACCACTGGTTTTCTGTGGGAAGTCACGATCACATCCTCGCCCTCCTGAACAAGATGAATATACTTCGACAGATGATTCTTTAGTTCGCGAATGGAAACCTGCATTTTTATGCTCCCTACAATAATGTAGCCACAATATTATCACTTGCGTCCACATTCGACAAAAAACACCCCAATCTACTCCGCACCCTTCTGCTTCGCTTCCAGTTCTTCCCAGCGCGCCAGCACCACCAGCATGTCTTCCTCGATCTCGCTCACCCGTGCCTGCAACCGCTTTGCCCCTTGTGGATCGCTACGGAAAATTTCGCCCTCGGCCAGCATCACACCGATGTCTTGCTGCTCGCGTTCCAGCGCTTCGATCTTGCCCGGCAGAGCTTCGAGTTCGCGGGTTTCGTTGAAATTCAGCTTTACCCGTGCGACTGGTTTGGCAGTTTTGGATGCGGTTTTTTGCGGCGTCTCGGCTTTCTTTTCCGGCATCGCCTCGCGTGCGCGCTTGACCCGCACATAGTCGTCGTAGCCGCCGGCATATTCCTGCAAATGCCCATCACCCTCGAAGGCGATGACCTGCGTCACCACGTTGTCGAGGAAAGTCCGGTCGTGGGAAACCAGCAGCACCGT
>JAUYFI010000016.1 GCA_030691075.1 Sulfurisoma sp.
CACCAGCACGGCGCAGGCCAGCCCGCCGACGATCTGCTCCGGCACGCCGCCGCCCATGCCCTGGTGGTGGCCGACCACCACCAGGTCGACGCCGAATTCGAGCGCAGCGGCGGCGATCACCTTCTCCGGCGTGCCTTCCGCGACATGGGTGGCGCAATCGATGCCATCGACGTGCAGGCGGCCGGCGATCAGCGCCAGTTCTTCGGCGGCCAGTTCCCGTTTGCTTGGGCCGGCGATGGCGGTGACCAGGGTGACCGGGGTGCGGGTTGTTTTCGCCAGTTGCGCCGCGACGTCCGCGACGTGGTCGCTTTCCAGCGAGCCGTCGCAGGCGACAAGGATGCGCTGCCGCCACATCTTGGCCTGCCAGCCGGCGATCAGCACGTGGCAGTGGGCGCGGGCGATGATCTGCGTCGCAATGTCGCCCAGCAGGCGTTCCTTGAGGTCGCCGCGCGGCGGGCGGCGACCGACGATCAGGATGTTGCAGTCAGCGGCCTTCGCGGCAGCCACCACTTCCTGCACCGGCTGGCGGCCGTGGCGGATGATTTCCTCGATATCGACGCCCGCCACCAGCGCGGCGCGTGCGGCGAGGGAGAGGCGGGCGCGGGCCGTTTCGTTGTCTTCGGTGGTCGGCACCGAGCTCATGATGTCCAGGGTGACGCCGAAGCTTCGGGCCAGGGCGATGGCGATTTCCTGCGGCGCCTGGCTGAATTCGCTGCCGTCGGTGGCCAGCATCAGGCGCTGGCGGCGGAAGCCGTCGGGCAGCAGCTTGCCGGTGCAGGGCTTGAAGATGCGCGTCTTGCAGTTGCGGCAGATGTCGGGATCGAGCGTCCAGTAGAGCGCTGCCGTGACGTCGGTCATCACCGGGAAGAAGGCCCCCTCGCCGATCTCGTGGGTGTAGCCGCCCTGGCGCAGGAAGTCGTAATTCGGTTTGTTGAGCCGGTAGAAGTAGAGGCCGCCGCCCAGGCGCCGGCGTCGCCGTGCTTCCTGGGCCAGCACTTCGGCGCCCGCGATGTCGATGGTGTTGAGGCTGTTGGCGGAGATCAGCACCGATTTCTGCAGCGGGTTGTCTTCGTCGATCTGCTGCAGCGCCTGCTGCACGAAGCTCGCCGCGCCGAAATACACCGAGCCGTTGATGCGCACAATGCGCAGTTGCGGGCATTCCGGCCGGCCCCTGGCGCGGATGAAATGGTAGGCACCTTCATCGGCAGCCGGCACCAGCGGCACGACCTCGGGCTTCGAGGAACGGTAGAGGTACATCACCAAGGACAAGAAGACGCCGACGAATATTCCGGCTTCGAGGTTGAACAGCGTGCCGACCAGCGTCGCGGCGAGGATCGCCGACTCGGCCTTGCTGGTATGCCAGATGTGGGCGATGTGGCGGAAGTCGATCAAACCCCAGGCGACCAGGAACAGGATGCCGGCCATGGCCGCATTGGGCAGGTAGGCGGCGAGCGGCGCCACCAGCAGCAGCACCAGGATCAGGAACACCGTGGCGAACACCGAGGCCAGCGGCGTGCGCGCGCCGGCCTCGTAATTCACCCCGCTGCGGTTGAAGGAACCAGAGGACGCATAGGCCGAGAAGAAGGCGCCGACGAGGTTGGACAGGCCCTGGCCGATGAACTCCTGGTTGGCGTCGATGCGCTGCTCCGAGCGCACCGCGATGGCGCGCGAAATCGATACCGCTTCGGTCAGCGCCAGCATGGTGATCACCAGCGCCGGGCCCAGGGTGTGGCGCAGCGTAGTGAGGGAAAAATCCGGCAGCGACAATGGCGGCAGGGTCGCCGGCAGCGCGCCGACGGTGACGATGCCGCTCGCGTCCTGGCCCAGCCAGAGGACGACGATCTCGGCGACCACGCTGCCGACGATCATCGCCGCGATCATGTAGGGAATCTTTTTCAGATGGCGACGCGCGAGGATGCCGGTGGCCAGCGTGACGGCGCCGACGCCGGCGACCCAGGGATGGATCTGGCCGGCCTGGAGGAAAAGCTGGCGGACGATTTCGTAGAAGGGCGTGCCGCGCGCGATGTCGATGCCGAAGAAATTGCGCACCTGGCTGGCGGCGATCAGGATCGCGGCGCCGGCGGTGAAGCCGATCACCACGGTATGCGAAATGAAATTGACCAAGGCGCCCATGCGCGCCAGTCCCAGCACCATCTGGAACACGCCGACCAGGAAGGTCAGCGTCAGCACCAGTTGAATGTACTGGGCCGAGCCGGGCTCGGCCTGGTGCGACAGGGCGGCGAAGACGGCGATGGAAATGGCGGTGGTCGGCCCCGATACCAGGTGCCAGCTCGATCCGAACAGAGCCCCGATCACCGCCGGCACCATCGCCGCGTAGAGGCCGTATTGCGGCGGCAGGCCGGCGATGGTGGCGAAGGCGACGCCCTGCGGCAGCACGATCAGCGCGCCGCTGAAACCGGCGAGCAGGTCGTCGCGCAGCGTGCGCCGCGTGACCAGCGGCCACCACAGCAGGAAGGGAAACAGTTTGCCCAGCGGGCCGACGAAGACGTTCATCGGCGGCAGTGCGCGCCGGACCTGCCGGAGCAGGCAGGCTTTTTGCGGGTGAAGGCGGCGACAGTGAAGGCCGCGCGAAGTGTCGCGCGAAGGAAGCTCAGGATGCTCAACCCGCGATCATGGTCGGAGCGCCAGGCGTTTTCCTGGTCGCGCCGCGGCAACGCGAGAACTCGGTTGTCGTCGGCGCGGTTCTTTGCGGGGCCGCCTGTGTGTCGAGGCGGGCATACATTTGCGCGTGGAGCAGATGCGATTTGCGCCGCACCGAGAGGAGTTCGCCGGCTTCCGAAGCGGCCACCTCGGCCAG
>JAUYFI010000031.1 GCA_030691075.1 Sulfurisoma sp.
GCGCGATTCAGCGCCAGCCTTCCCGGTGGCGCATTACATCGGAATAACTCGGAAAGAGATATTTGCTGGGGGCGAACGGCGCTCCGGGCCGGGCTCGTCCAACAAACGGTTCAGATCGTGGCTCGCTTCGCGATCACGATCTAATCTTATTCGTTCGGCCACATTCGCTACTGCGCGTTCCGTTCTTTGCGCCCAAGACCTTCCGCGATGAACGTGAGAACAAGGGTATTTAGTGAAACACCCTCTGCCTTTGCGCGTGTAGCCAACCGCGCGTGGACCGTCTTTGGAACGCGGGCGACAAACTTTCCGGATGCGACACCCCCGCTGTTCGGGGCTGGAATTGGTAGCTCCTTGGCCTTGAGCGCGGCAATCGTTGACTTCAAAGCATCCTTCCCGTTCGCGAGTGCTTCCTCGACTGTCTCGCCATCAGAGAGGCACTCCGAGAAATCAGGGTACGAGATAAGAAAGCCACCGCCTTCCTCAGCCGACAGCGGGCGGATCTCAAACGGGTAGTCAATTCTCTTTCCCATGGTTCATGCTCCTTCAACGAGTTCCAGGAACTTCTTGACATAGATCGGCTTGATAGGACGCCGGGCCGGAACGGGGAGCGTCTTGCCATCAGCGCGCACAAAGACGCAGTGACTCGTTCCAACGTGCCGCCAGTCGATTCCGTTCTGGCGCGCTACTGTTTGAAGCTGCGCAAGCTTCCAATCGAGCGGATTGCTACGCATGGCTTGAAGTAGTTTTGCGGCAGTGTTCATGGAGCATGATGATACTGCGGGCAACATCACTGAGCAAGTAGTGCAATTGCAAGAAACGGAGCAAAGAGCAGCAAGGAACTGGAACTTTTTCCATGGGGCCGAACGTAAAGTTGAGGGACGCGTCCCTCTCGAACGCAATGTTGGACGCTGGTCAGCCGTGACCAGCTTCGGCATGCAACTTCAGCCCAGGCACACCGATGACTTTAAGAATGGTATCGAAGCCCGGGCCAACCGGCGTTCCAGGCGGCCTTGCGCATAAAGCCGCGCAAGTCGCCTGAACTCTACGTTAGATCGTGATCGCGAAGCGAGCCACGATCTGAACCGTAAAGTGGTCCGGCCCGGAGCGCCGTTCGCCCCCGGCAAATATCTCTTTCCGAGTTATTCCGATGTAATGCGCCACCGGGAAGGCTGGCGCTGAATCGCGCGCATGTCGAGTGCCATTGCAGCACCCGCGGGTGAGATGTTGGTTGCCGTACCGCTGCCGCCCGGATTTCAGGCGTGCCTGTCGCTCGGCGTGCAGGCGCTGATCTTCCGGCACGTAGCCAAGGGCGCGGCGCTCACATGGTCAAAGGGTTCCCGGGAACACTCAAAATCCGTGCCAACGGCCTGGCAGCATCCGAAACCCCGCAATCCCAACAACCGTGCGGCTCGCCGGCCGATTCAACCCGGCCCGTTCCGTGTGCCATATTGAACGCCCCCCTGGTCACGTCTCGGGCTTCCCTCGATGTCACCGGGCGATTGCGCCGGTCGGGTTAGGATAGCGCGAGTCTCCCCCGATAAACTTTCAATGCACATGAAAGCCCCGCCAATAGGTTACCGCTCGCCGGGCATCGTGGCCGCGCTTGCCGCCGCCGTGCTGTTCGGCGCCGGCACGCCGCTCGCGAAACTGTTGCTCGGATCGGTCAGCCCATGGCTGATGGCCGGACTCCTCTACCTGGGTGCCGGCCTGGGCCTGACGCTGCTGCGGTTTTTCCGGCGCGCGGCGCCGGTCCGTCTGGCGCGCGAGGAATGGGGCTGGCTGGC
The DNA here is from genome assembly GCA_030691075.1 of Sulfurisoma sp. Lineage (GTDB taxonomy): Bacteria > Pseudomonadota > Gammaproteobacteria > Burkholderiales > Rhodocyclaceae > Sulfurisoma. Next base: position 1,785 of record JAUYFI010000031.1, read on the forward strand.
GGCGGCCATCGTGGCGGGCGGTATCGTCGCCCCCGTGCTGCTGATGTTCGGCCTGGCCAACATGCCGGCCTCGGGCGCCTCGCTGCTGCTGAACGCGGAAGGCGTGTTCACCGCGCTCTTGGCCTGGTTCGCCTTCCGCGAGAACTTCGACCGCCGCATTGCACTGGGCATGGTCGCCATCGTCGCCGGGGCCGCGCTGCTGGCCTGGCCGGGCGAGGCCAGCTTCGGCACGGCATGGCCCGCGCTGGCGGTGCTCGGCGCCTGCTTCGCCTGGGCACTGGACAACAACCTGACCCGCAAGGTCGCCCTGGCCGATGCCACCTGGATCGCCGCATGCAAGGGCTGGAGCGCCGGCAGCGTCAATCTGGCCATTGCGGCGGCGACCCTCGACCGCTGGCCGCCCTGGCAACCGATGCTTGCCGCCACCGCGCTCGGCTGGGTTGCCTATGGACTCAGTCTGGCCCTGTTCGTGATCGGCCTGCGGCATCTCGGTTCCGCGCGCACGGGCGCCTATTTTTCCGTCGCGCCCTTTGTCGGCGCACTGCTCGCCCTGCCGCTGCTCGGCGAGGCGGTCACCAGCCGGCTGCTTGTCGCCGGTGGCTTGATGGCGCTCGGCGTCTGGCTGCACCTGACCGAACGCCATGAACACGAGCACGGGCACGAGCCTCTGGATCACATCCACGAGCATGAACACGATGCCCATCACCGGCACGCCCATGACTCACCCGTTACGCCGGGAACGCGACACAGCCATCCCCACCGCCACGAAACGCTGACACACGCGCACCCGCATTTTCCGGATGCGCACCACCGCCACGGCCATTGAGAAACGGCGGCACATCCAGCACCCGGGCAGCAACAGAACCACGAAAGACACCAATGTATGCGGCGCGCGCCTAGCCGCCCAGGATCTAATCCAGAAAAGTCGGCGCTGGCGGGACGGCGCCCGTCGTCAGGCAGTAATCACTGCCGCCTGATCGGCTCGCGAAAGCCCATGTGGTAAAGCTTGGCGTCTTGGGCGGACAGACGCACTTCGATGCCGCGCGGGCTCTCGCGGTAGGTCCGTCGGGCGAAGGCCATGGCCCGGAACCTCATTTTGCCGTTCAAATCGACACCACCCTTCGTCGCTTGGAATCCCCCCCGTCAGTCATGGCTTTCAGCGATTCGCCCCCTCATTTAACCGGACAGCAGTGGGTGGAGGTAATGATGGAACGCCCAGAACGCATCAAACGTGCGAGTGACCTATATCATCAACTTGCTTGTTTGGAGCGCACCCTCCGTGATATTCCGAAGGCATCAAGCGAAACAAAGCCACATAACGAACTGCCGGAAATCCGCTCCCAAATGACGTGTGTGGAGCACCAGATAGCCATTCTTCGCCTGATACAGAGCGAAAATCGTTTGCATCAGCAACTATGGATCGCAATCCCAAGTATGCTGGGCGGTTCGGTACTGACGTTCTTGATTCACGCGATGTGCGACTTTCGAGGGTGAAAGCCGCCGTGCTGGAAGGAAGGCGGGCAAGGCCGTCGCCGCGGTGTGGGTTTGTCTGGAATCCACGCCACGGGGGAGGCGGCCATGCCCATCGAGTGCTTTATCATTCGGGTGTATTGCGCGGCATGCGAAATCATTGTGAAGACGCGGTTGCGCCGACGGGGATTTTCTCCGGCGTTGAGCGATCGGGAAGTTCCGGCGCTGGAGTTGGTTGGCGCCAGTCCGGGCCACGGCAACGACAACGCGATCCGCGGCGTCCCGTCTCCCGCCTTTATCGCAAAGTCGCGGCTCATACCCTTTGCCTCCCGCTCAACCGGCAACCCGGCAGACCACAACTCCAGTTCGATGGCTTGGTTACCGTCTGAATGTTGCGCATCGCATGAATTATCTTTCCAACGCCATCGATTGACTCGGCATCGCTCATGCTGCTCTGGTTCGTCATCCTCTACCTGCTCGTGTCGGTCGGCATCGGCCTGCTCGCCGCCACCCGCGTCCATAACGCCAGGGACTTTGCCGTCGCCGGTCGCAGCCTGCCGCTGCCCGTGGTCACCGCCACGGTGTTCGCCACCTGGTTCGGCGCCGAGGCAGTGTTCGGCGTCTCCGCCACCTTCGTAAAAGATGGTTTGGGCGGTGTCGTCGCCGATCCCTTCGGCTCGGCGATGTGCCTGATCATCGCCGGCATCCTCTTCTCGCGCTACCTCTACAAGCTCAACATCCTCACGCTCGGCGACTTCTACCGCATGCGCTACAACCGCACGGTGGAGGTGGTCACCACCCTCTGCATCGTCGCCTCCTACCTCGGCTGGGTGGCGGCGCAGATCAAGGCGCTGGGGCTGATCTTCTTCGTCGTCACCGACGGCGCGGTCTCGCAGTCCGCCGGCATGATTCTCGGCGCGGCCATCGTGCTCACCTACACCACCTTCGGCGGCATGTTCTCGGTGGCCATCCTCGACTTCGTGCAGATGACGGTGTCGATGGGTGGCCTGCTGTTCATCGCCTGGACGGTCAGCGGAAAAGTCGGCGGTGGCGCCACGGCGGTGATCGACCACGCCCGCGCCGCCGGCAAGCTCGACTTCTTCCCGGCGCCCGACCCGTGGCTGTGGCTGACCTTCATCGGCACCTGGCTGACCATGATGCTCGGCTCGATCCCGCAGCAGGACGTGTTCCAGCG
>JAUYFI010000032.1 GCA_030691075.1 Sulfurisoma sp.
GCTTCTCCGTACCGTGCCATCTTTCGTCCTTATCGCCCCCCAAGTTCCAGATCATATCGGGGCGACAACTATTCTGACGCGGGGGGTACCGTGTGGTGGCGCTCCCTCGGGTTATCGACACATCCGCCGTCACCTTTCCGAATCTTCGACTTTTACCCGCCTGTTCCTGCGATCACCCCGCGGACGTCCAACGCTTTCGTTTGCACCAAACGCACTCCTGTCAGTCACATCGCGATTCACAATCTTGTTATAATCGCCGTCTGACTGGGTCGCGCCCTGTCTTTTTTAGCTCTACCTTCGACTTACCCCCCCACTTTATCGATAAAGGAATACAAAACATGAAACACTCCCTCCTCGTCGCCGCTTTGGTTGCTCTCGCCGTTTCAGCCTGTGGCAAGAAGGAAGAGCCGGTTGCTGCCGCTCCCGCTCCCGCTCCCGCTCCGGCTCCGGCTCCGGCTCCGGCCGCCTCGGTTGCTGCTCCCCAAGCTGGCATGGCTGGCATGGAAGGCCAGAAGGGTATGGAAGGCATGGCTGCCGGTATGTCCGGTATGGCTGGCATGGCTGGCGCCGCCCCCGCTGCCGCTGCCGCCGCCCCCGCTGCAGCGCCCCAGGCTGGCATGGAAGCCAAGAAAGAGCCTGCCAAGAAGTAATCCGGAGCATTCAGGAACAGAAAGGGCCAGCCTTCGGGTTGGCCCTTTTTTTTGTGTGCCCGGCAGGGAGCCAATCAGAGCCTGCGGCGCAATTCTCCAACCGGCCGCGCCGGTTGTTATCGATCATCTGGCGACGATCAGTACTGCCCGTAAACCACAAGGCGACAGGGTAGCCGCCTGAGTTACCCCTAGGGCTGCCCGATCGCCAGCAGTTCCCGGATCGACTTCGGCGTATCCGGCAATTGCGACATGTGTACCGCGGTGAATCCGTCCGCGCGCGCAATGTCGATGTCGGCGCCGACGGCTAGCAGCAACTCCACCGGACCGACCTGGCCATTGAGAATGGCGGTGATCAGCGGTGTGTTGCCGTCATCGTCGAGTGGATCGATTACGCAGCCGGCGCTGAGCAGAATGCCGGCGATGCCGACATGCCCCGCCATCGCCGCGGCATGCAGCGGGCGCTGGCCCCTGGGGCCGCTCACCTCAAGGTTACTGCCAGCCTCGGCCATTACTTTCACGGCCGCGATGCAGCCCAGGCTGGCGGCGACGTAGAGCGGCGGCCCGCGGTCGGAGAGAATGGCCTCCGTCAGGCCGATGTTAACCAGGTCGGATGCGCTCAAGTCCATGGGCATAAGCCGCCTAGCCGTGGCCGCCCTTGTCGGCGGGCTCCTCGTAGACCGAAGGGCTGACGCCGGCGCGGGCGAGGAACTCGCGCAGGTGCTTGACCTCCTGCTTGCCGAAGACGTTGCTGTGGTGCGGATGATGGAGAAAGACCTCCATGCGGTTGAGCACCACGCGAAAGCGCGCGCCGTGGCCAGACTCGACGGTGGCGCCGATGTGGTTCAGCAGCGATTCGATTTCGCGCCAGTGGATGTTGCCACTGACGGGGTCGTGAAAGATGGCGCGCAGCAGTGTGGCGTGCTTGTGGCTCATGGTGTGCAGCCCGGAAAATGCGAACCCCGCCATCCTAGCAAATTAACCTAAAAACCGCATTTGACCGCGTGCAAAGTAGCCACATGTCAGGCGGGCTGCGGGTTTGATCGGTCCGAGGGGAGACACCCGATGGGTGAGTCGAAATTGAAGCGGGCGAAACGCGAAGAAATGCTGATGTCGTGCGC
>JAUYFI010000034.1 GCA_030691075.1 Sulfurisoma sp.
TGGGCGAACTCGGCCACGCGCAGGTCGTTCAACAAAGCATCGGCGCGATCCAGGACCGGCCGGAACATATCGGCACCACCCACGCCACCATCGCGAACCAGTTGCCGCGCCGCCTCAGCCCACGCGCGCCCTTCGATCACGCCGACGTGGGTATCATTCACGAATCGCTCAAGCCTGATCGTTGCGTTCCCCAAGGCCGCCTCGCCTTCACCTGCCGGGGCGTACAGGACGCCACAAACCAGCCCCAGCGCCATCGCGTCGCCCGTGCGGCCCGCTTCCACGCAGGCCAAAACCATGTTGCCCACGGTACCTGCCGATTCGCCCAGCCAGCGTAGTGCATCCGACCGCGCGGTGCTCGGTAACAGATTGAGCGAAGCATCGGCGCTGGGTTCCATCGTCCATTGCAGCAGGGCAGTAGCATCGGGTCGTGCCACGTCCAATTGCAGAAAGCGCTGAAGCAGCTCTTTCCACGCTGTTTCCAGGTCGAGAAATCCGTTTGCAACGGGCGCGTATGCGCCTTGGGTGGCACCGTCCACCAGCACCTGGGGCATCCAGGAGTAACGTCCCAACCGGGCATCCACCTCTTTGGCGCCAAAGAGCTGTCGCACAATCTGCCAGCCCTCTGGCTGGAAGACACGTCCTCGCGCCAGTCGTGCAGCGATATCTTCGGCAATCTCGTTTGAACCCAACGGCGTCAGCAGCACCAGGCCAGCGTGGGTCGTATCGACTTGCTCGACGTCGCACAGGGCCTCGCGCATCGCCAGCATCGAATCGCACCAGCGCAGGGAAAATCGACGCCCCCGTTGCGTGACGGCGTCAGGCCAATCCTGTTTGGTGGCCGAACGAATCGCAACCGCCAATGCCCCCGGCTCGCGCGCCAAAACCGCTTCAAGCTGCGCGGTAATTTGGGGCACCGAAAGGGTCATGGCTGCGAGCTCCGACGCGCCAGGCGCCAGCTCAGGCTCAATTCCAGTTCATGGTCGCTTTGAAGCCGCTCTTGCAAGGTCTTCAATACCGTCGCGGCCGCTTCGCTATTCAGGTCAACCTCTTGGGCTTCCTCCACAAGTACGGGTGCCTTGGGCGGGGCTCCGGTGCCGGTAAAAGGCGCAGAGGCTGGTGGCATGGGCATGGGCACGGGCGCGGCGCCCGGCGTGGGCGCACCAGCAGACGACGGAGCAGCTGTCGACGCAGGTGCGGCGACGGTCAGTAAATGAACCGCGTCGCGCTCAAGTTCCTCAAGCTTCGACTTCAACGGGATAACGTGTTCATCGCTGCCCAGCGCTTCGATCAAGCGACTCAGGATCGAAGCCGCTGCCGCCTGTCGATGATCCTGCAGCTCACGCATGGCATCGAAAATGTTCCACTTTGCGTTGCTCAAAGCGTCGGCCAAATTCTGGGCTTGACCCATGCAGCGGCCCACAGCGGCTTCGGAGGTTTCAATGGATGCGGTGGCCAGGGCTTGGACCAGTTCAGCGTCGGTGGCTGCCTGGAGTGCCGCCAGCAACGCCTGAGTGGATTCGCTCGTGCGCACACGGCCATCGATTGAAGCAGCGTAGCGTGCGACACGGTCTCGCACCGACACCACCAGTTTGCCCACCGCTTCACGTTTGGCCGCGGCCTCGCGGCGAACATCGTCAACCAGGCGGCCGACATTGCCCGCATTGAGCGTTTGCGGCACCGTCAGGCCAAACAGGCTGGCGGCGCGGTTCACCGCCGTCGCCCAATGGGCGGCATCCGGCAGCGCTTGTTCGCGCAACTCAAGTTCGTCGGGCAGACTGTCAGTGGTCGGTTCAATCGGGCCACCGCGCAAAATGAAGCGCCGGTTTGTCAGGGCGGCAAAACTCAAGATGATGAGGTTCTGCAGCTCCAACGGCAGTCCCATGGGGTTTGGCGTGTCGATCCATCGACGCAAATTCGCCACCGTCATCGTGCCGCCGCCATCGCGCGCATGGCTCTGCGCAAAACGGGAACGCCAATGATCTTCGACCAGCAAGTGCGTCTCGCCCATTTGCCCCAATTGGCAGGGGTTCACCACGGAGCGAACCAATCGGCGTGTAGCGGAATCCTGCACCAGACCCCGACGGTCTGTCGCTTCAATGGCACGCTGCACCTCCGGCCAAATCCTGCGAATGACGGCAGGTTTGATATCGGTATCGAATTCCGGATGGGCAGGGTACTGGTGCGCAAAGAGTTGCCCCAATAGCGCCTCGAATGCTTCCTTGAAGTTGGCGCCTACCGGCGGTCGCGGTGACAAGGTGGGGTCCAGGGAGTGAAACTGCTGGTCAGCGGTAAGCGCGTTGCTTACTGCATCGTGTGGCTCGGCGCTGATGCCAAAAGCTACTTCAAGCTGGCTGCGCAGCTTGATCTGTAGTTGACCCAATTGATTCTTGGCCAAGGCCTTGGCCTGCACCCGATCCACAAAGCTCAGGTGGGATGCGTAGCTTTCAAACCGGTCACCCGAAAGAATGTGGTCCAGGACCACGAGGCGTCCCAAATCGGCGAGCGCCTTGTTGCTGAAAAACGAGGGCAACCACACCAGCGTCTTGGTGTCACCGCCATGGTAGTCCGCCAGGCGGGCGATGTCGTCCGCGGAACTGCGGTTGGGTTCGTCAAAAGGGAAATCCAACACGACTGTCCATGCACCTGAGCGGCCGCGCAAACGGTCGTCGGCCATTTCGCGCACGTTTTCGTA
>JAUYFI010000065.1 GCA_030691075.1 Sulfurisoma sp.
TACCCGACCGGCATCAAGATCACCGATGCAGAGTTGGCCTCCCTCAATCTCAAATTGGATAAGTTTCACGGCGACTGGAACTATGCGGTCTTGCCAACACGGAAGAATACTTAGTCATGTTATTTTTGCGCGACGCCTTACCGCGCGCAGTGTGTCCGCGCCCAGCGTGGTGTGCGTTTTCATCGTTTCCCGCTCTTCGGCGGTAAGCCGTCCGGGCTTTTGCAGGATATGGTCCGGTACCCCGACCTTGCCAATGTCATGGAGTGGGCTGGCCGCAAAAATGTCATCCACGAAACGTGCGTCAATATGGTCGGCATATTTTTCCGTCTTGGCGAGATGGAGGGCGAGCACCTTGCAGTATTCCCGCACCCGCTCCAAATGCTGGCCGGTATCGGTGTCGCGAGACTCGGCCAGCTTGGACATGGCGAATATGGTGGCGAGCTGGGCGGAGGAAATCTCTTTCACCTGTTGTTGCACCCGCTCTTCCAATTGGCTGTTGTGTTCCTCGATCTGCCGCCGGTAATATTGCTCGGTATCGTAGGCGCGCTTCTTTTCCAGACTGGCATTGATACGAGCCTGGAGAAGAACGGGATTAAAGGGCTTGGGCAAATAATCTTCCGCGCCCATCTCGATGCAGCGCACCACGCTGTCCATCTCCTCCAGGGCGGTAATCATGATGACCGGGATGTGACGCAACTTCCCATCGGCCTTCACGGTTTCCAGCACCTGGTAGCCATCCATCACCGGCATCATGATGTCCAGCAGGATCAAGTCGAATTCGGCATCGCGCAACTGGGTCAGGGCGTCGAGGCCATTCGCCGCCAAAGCCACGTGGTAGCCATTTTTTCTCAGGCGACGGGAGAGAAGGTCTCGATTCATCTCCGTGTCGTCCACCACCAGGAGGGAGTAGGGGCGGTTCGTCATGACGGGATATCCTTTTGTTTTTTTGATGCGATGCGTCAACCGCGGGGGTTCAGCAAGGAAGTGATTTTATCCAGAAGGCGGGGGAATTCCACGGGTTTGGTGTCGTACTCGTCGCAGCCCGCCGCCAAGGCCTTCTCCCGGTCGCCGGTCATGGCGTGAGCGGTGAGGGCGATGACGGGAATGGCCGCGGTTTCGGGGTTGGCCTTGATGCGCCGGGTAGCCTCCCAGCCGTCCAGCACGGGCATGTTCATGTCCATCAGGATAAGGTCGGGCCGTGCGGAGGACGCCACGCTGACCGCCTGCTCGCCGTCCATGGCATTAATCACCTGAAACCCCTTGCGCTCCAGACGCCGGGACAGCATATCCCGGTTCATTTCGTTGTCTTCCACCAGCAGTATTTTTTTCATCCCAGCACTTCCTGAACCTTGGCGCGCTCGACGGCGCAGAATCGCCGGGCGAACACCAGGTCACGGACGCTGCTCACCAAATCTTCCCGCTGGCAAGCCCCTTTCCGCAAGATGCGATCCACGTGGCCGTTAAGGAAATCGCGGTCCTCGCGGCTGAGCTCCTTTGCCGTCATCACCACCACGGGAATGTCACGCCAATCCTCCCGCTTCTCCAGTTCTTCGAGAAACTGGAAACCATCCATTTCGGGCATCATGAGGTCCAGCAGGATCAACTCGGGACGACGCTTGGCCATCTGTTCCAGCCCTTCCAGGCCATTGCCCGCCAAAGCCACCGTCCAGCCGTCCTTGTTCAGCATCCGCTGGATCATTTCACGGGTAATGAGATCATCCTCCACCAATAGCACGGAGTGTTCGACATGCTTCTGGCAGAAACGCTCCAGGGTGCCGATAAGCCGGGAACGATCAACGGGTTTAACCAGGTATTCCGCCGCGCCCAGGGCATGGGCCAGGTTGTGCTCCTCCACGATGGTGAGCATGACCACGGGGATATTCGCCAGGTCGGGATCGCGCTTGAGGGCGGAAAGAACCGCCCAGCCGTCCATGCTGGGCATCATCACATCCAGGGTGATGACACAGGGATGCAGCGTGCGGGCCAGGGCCAGACCCTCGTCCCCACTGGTGGCCATGACAACTTCATGGCCTTCGCCGCTCAGAGCCTGTTTGATCATTTCGCATACGGCGGGGTCGTCGTCGATCACCAGCACGGAGCAACCCTCTCCGCCGCAAAGGCCGGGAGAAGCCGCGGGCTGGGCAACGGCGGGAGACTTCTTCTTCTCTTCCGCCACCACGGCGGGCAGGCGCACGGTGAAGGTCGTGCCTTCGCCGGGAGCGCTTGCCACATCGATGAAGCCCCCCATCATTTCGCAAAAACTCCGGGTAATGGTGAGTCCAAGACCGGTTCCACCATACTTGCGGGTAGTCGAGGCGTCGGCCTGGGTGAACGCCTGGAACAGGCGCCCAAGCTGGGCCTCCGTCATGCCGATGCCGCTGTCCGCGACGCGGAAGACCATCCAGTCCCTCTGTGAAGTGTTCTCCCGAGTAAGCTCCAGGGTGATGCTGCCCTGTTCGGTGAATTTGCTGGCATTGGACAACAGGTTGAACAGCATTTGCCGAACCTTGGTGAGGTCCGCCCGCATCTCGCCCAGGTCGCTGGAACAGTGCAGTTCCAGCCGGTTGGCGTTCTTCTCGACGAGAGGTCGGATGGTGCTGCAAACGTCCGAGGCCATGGCGCCGACGTCGAAGTCCTCCAGGTAGAGTTCCATCTTGCCCGCCTCGATCTTGGACAGATCGAGGATGTCGTTGATGAGCTTCAGCAAATGCTTGCCCGCGGAGTGTATCTTCCGCAGGTCGGCGGTGAACTCCTCCTGTCCCAGTTCCCGCGCCTCTTCCTCCAGCATCTCGCTATAGCCGATGATGGCGTTCAGCGGGGTGCGCAACTCGTGGCTCATGTTCGCCAGGAAGTCGGACTTGGCGCGGTTGGCCTCTTCCGCCGCCTCCTTGAGCCTCTGGAGCGTTTGCTCGGTCTTCTTGCGCTCCGAGATGTCATAAGCCCAGACGAGGGTGGCGGGCTTGCCGCGGAACTCCAACGGGTCCGCGGAGAGCAGCCCCCAATAGCGCTCGCCGGAGTGGCGCTTGAGCTCCACCTCCATGTCTCTGACCCGCCCCTCGCTTTCGAGAGCGGCGAACAATCGCGCCATGGATTCGGAATCGGCGAAGAGATCGCTGGCCGGCGCGCCGACCAGTGCTTGCGCGGTGGTACCGTGCATCTCGCCGGATCGACCGTTGGCGAAACCGATGACCCCTGATTGCTCGAAGATGGCTGCCCCGACGGGGCTGGCCTCCAGAATGGTGCGCTCCCGCTTCTCGCCGATGCGCAGGTAGAGCCAGACGGCCGCCACCGAAGCGATGCTCAGGCCGCCCGCAATCAGGACGAAGATAAGAAAGGCTTCCTGCCGGGTGGCGCTCAGCGCCGAGGTGAGGGCTGTCACATCCCGGCTGACGTGGAGATACGCGAGCTTTTCCCCTTCAGGCCCATGCAACAGGAGGTCGGCGCTGGATACCCTGGCGCCGTCCGGCACCCGGTAGTTGCCCGGGGCGGCGAGTCGCTCCCGCGACTCCAACCCAAGCACCTCCGCCTCCATGCCGAGCAACTTGTCGATGGAATGGAGCGCCGTGATGGGGTTGACGTGCAAGATCAGGTAGCCGCTGGGGCGGAGCCCTCCCAGCGCCACCGTCACCGACAGGCGTGGCGCGTCGCCGTCCCGCCACGCCTGCGTGAAAGGCCGCAGTCGACCGCTTCCCGTCCGCGCCACCACGCGTTCGATGAGCACCGGGGGAAGCACCGGTCGTGGGCTGCGCCAGTATTCCTCCACCAGTGTGCCGCTCAGGTCGTGAACGGTCATCCCCAGCAGGTTGATGGCACCGCGACCGTGGGCAACCAGACCGGTGCCGTAGTGGCCTTCCAGCTTCTTTTGGAGACCGGTCATGTCGCGCTGCTGGTAGGGTGTGCCAAGTTCCTGCACAAGGTCGTGAGCGGATTGGGTGACTGCCCCGACATGGCCCTTCCACAAGGTATCCTCGACGGCCACGTCCACGATCTTCTGGGCCTGCTCCCGATGGAACTCGAAGACCAGCGCCTCATAGTCCCTGGTCATGTTGAACCCGATACCAAAGGTCGCGAGCAGGATTACGCCGCTTGTCAGCGCCAGCAGCGAGAGCAGGATAGTGTTGCGTTTCATGGTATTCCCGGCGATGGACGGGGGCGGGATCAGCGCCCGACTCTAAAGTACCGCGGTTGACTCACTTACTGCGGACCAAGGGCATCCCTTGCTTGAGCCACTCGTCCAACCCCGTCGGATAATAATAAATCTTGGTGTAGCCCCAACCGACCGCCTTCCTTACCGAGGCTGCCGCACGTCCGCACGTGAGGCCCTGGCAGTAGAACAAGACCGGCTTCTGCTTGGTGGCAACGTGCGAGGCCAGCGCGCCCTCGGTCATTTCGTCACTGACGATGTTGATCGCCTTTTCGATGTGGCCTTTCCGATAGTCGGCGAGCAGGCGGCCATCCACCACCACCAGCCCCGGCGTCTTTTCGATCAGTCCGATCACGCCTTCGTAGTTGACGGTGGTTGCACCCGCTATCTCCATCGGCGCGATGGGCGGTGGGGGTGCCTGCGCCAACGCGGCGGCAGAGACGAGCCCCAGTGCAGCGAACAGAAGCGGGATGCGAAGCGACTTCATGGTATCTCCTTTAGGTAGGTTTGTAGCTATATAGTGAAGTGCGCACCGCGTTGCGGCGGGCTGATATTACACTCAAATGGACTATATCCATTCCATTCAAGTGGATGCTCGGCTTCGCTGTCGCGGCGCGCTTCTATTTGCACGGTCTGTTCCCGTGCCGCCGGCGCAACATGGAGAAAACAGGCGCTCATGCCCAGCGTATCGGCATGTGGGTGAATCTGGAAAAGTAGAACTAAGGGGTAAAGCGGAAATGGCCGATTAGCTGCCGCAAGCGGGCGGCGGTCTGACTCATCTCAGCCGCCTTTTGGGTTACTTCAGCGATGGCGCTGGAACGAAGGTTTGCGCCGCTGCCGGATTGGTGCTGCCGCGAGGAAAACATCGACCCACGCAACGCCTCGCGGCTGCCGCTGTTGTTCGCGCCCGACACGAAACTTGGCATTGCCAACGGCTTCAGCTACGTGCTCGATTGCAAGGCGCTCGCCCCGGGACAAAGCGGCTCCACGCACCGCGGAGCCGATCTCGGCAGCGGGTCGGGCAGCGATGGCGGCTGCGGCGACAGCAGTTTCGGCAGCGACGGGGAGACGGCGGGGGCGGGGGCTGCGGCGGTGGAGACTAATCCGACCCGGCGATCACCGCCCGGCCGCACCCGGCCTGTTTGGTCTGGTACATGGCGGCATCGGCGGCTTCGACCAGCAGAACATGCAATTTACCCAGTTGCGGCATGGCCCATCCTTGCGATGGTTACCCGAGAAATTCCGCCAGAAATCCCGTGAAGGCATCCGCCTGCTCGATGTTGGCCAGGTGCGCGGCGTTGCCGATGATTTCCAGCCGCGCCCCCGGAATGGCCGCGGCGATCTCGCGCGCCATGGCCGGCGGCGTGCCCTGATCCTGCTCGCCCGCCAGCACCAGCGTCGGCATGGCCAGCGCCTTGAGTCGCGCGGTGAAATCCAGCGTCGCGATGGCGTGGCAGCAGCCGACGTAGCCCGCCACGGGCGTCGCCCGGATGAGGCCGCCGATGCGCGCCATGACTTCGGGATGCGCGGCGCGATACGGCGCGGTGAACCAGCGCTCGAGCGTCGGCCCGACCAGCGGTTCGAGGCCGGTGGCCTCGACCTGGCGGATGCGTTCGGCCCATGCCGTTCGCGCCTCCGGCGGGTAGCGACTGGCGGTGGAGGCCAGCACCAGCCGCTCGATACGTTGCGGCGCGGCCAGCGCCACGGCCTGGCCGATCATGCCGCCGAGCGAGATGCCGACGAAGCTGGCGCGCTCGATCCCGAGCGCGTCGAGCAGGGCGACCGCGTCCGCCGCCAGCAGGTCGAAATCGCAGGCGCCGGCCGGCGCGTCCGTGCCGCCGTGGCCGCGCAGGTCGTGGCACAGCACGGTGTGGCGTGCCGCCAGCGCCGACTTTTGCGCCTCCCAGATCGAGAGGTCGCTGCCCAGCGAATGGGCGAACATCACGCAGGGCCCGCGACCGGAGATTTCGTAGTGAATGTCGATGCCGTTGGCGTGCAGCTTCATGAAACTCATTTCGTCGCGGGCTCCCAGACCTGGGTACGGTTGCGCCCCCTGGCCTTGGCGACATACAGGGCTTCGTCGGCACGCTTGATGGCCGTCTCCACGGGCAGTTCGGGATCGACCGGCGCCACGCCGCAGGAGACGTTGCAGGAAATCTGGCCGCCATCGATGGTGACGGGGCTGCCGGCCAGTCCGTCCCGCAATCTATCCACCAGGACATGCGAGGCGCCCAGGTCGACGCCCTGCATGCAGAGCAGGAACTCCTCCCCGCCGTAGCGGTAAAGCCTGTCGTAGGGCCGGATGTGATCGAGCAGGTAACGGGAGACACCCATCAGAACCATGTCGCCGGCCATGTGCCCATGGTTGTCGTTGACGAGCTTGAAGTGGTCGAGGTCGATCATGGCGAGGCTGAACGGCAGGACGCTCCGCCTGACCAGCTCCTGCTGGTTGCGCAGCCAGGTGAGCATCCCGATCCGGTTGTTGGCCCCGGTCAGGGGATCGAGATTTCCCACGGCCGTTTCCAGCTCCGCTTTCAGGGTCTGGAGTTCCAGGCGGAACTGGGCCATCTGCTGGGTGAAATGGTCGTAGTCGCCGGCATCGACCACGCTGCCCGCCGCCGATCCATGCAGGAGCGCGGATGCCAGTTCGTGCATCTCCGCGTGCTTCGCCTCCATGGCGCCGAAAGCGGGATAAGCGCGCAGCTTGTCGGACGCGTTGCCGTGGTACCAGGCCCCGAACGCACACTCGCGATGAGCGTTCGGCGAGGCCAGGCGGGGATCGAAAGGCAGGCGGCACACCAGAATCCGGGCCAGGAATTCATGCCACTTCTGGTGGTTGCTTATCGCCTGTTCGAGCTGATCGAGCATGGCCTGCAGCTCACTCCTGGAAATTCCGTGCATCGTCATTCTCGTCTCCTCATGCAATTCATGCCGGCGTCAGTTTCGCCACCGAAAGCGCCAGCCACTTCATGCCGGCGGCGCCGAAATTGACCTGGACGCGCGCGTCGCTGCCCGAGCCTTCGGCATTGACGATGACGCCCGCGCCGAACTTGGTGTGCTCGACGTTCTGGCCGATGTGGAAGCCGCCGCCGCGGTCAGCGGGCGCGGTACGCGAGGTGGGTGAAAAAGTCGGCACCCCAAGGGTACTTCCCGCGGGGCGCGCTGGCGACACGGCGAATCCCGTCTTGCCGGCCTTCGGCGTCAGCCACTTGAGCAGCCCCGCGGGAATCTCGTCGAGAAAACGCGAGGGCAGGTTGTAGCGCGTCTGGCCGTGCAGCATGCGGGTCTGGGCGTGCGAAAGATAGAGCCGCTGTCGCGCCCGCGTCACCGCGACGTACATCAGCCGCCGCTCCTCTTCCAGGCCGTCGGCCTCGCGGGTCGCGTTCTCGTGCGGGAACAGGCCCTCTTCGAGACCGCTGATGAAGACGACGTTGAATTCGAGGCCCTTGGCCGAGTGCACCGTCATCAGCTGCAGCGCATCGTCGCCCTCGCCGGCCTGGTGCTCGCCGGCCTCGAGCGCGGCGTGCGCCAGAAACGATGCGAGATCGGCCCGCAGTTCGCCTGTCTGTTCGCCTTCATCGCCGACGGCACCCTCCTCGGCGATGAAGTTGACCCCGGCATTGACGAGTTCATCGAGGTTGGCGAGACGGTCCTGGCCTTCCTTCTCGGTCTGGTAGTGCGCGCGCAGGCCGGAGAGTTCGACGACATGCTCGATCAGCTCGGGCAGCGGCAGCTGCGCCGCCTCGCGCATCTTCTCGATCAGTTCGGCGAATTTCGCCAACGAGGCGCCGCCCTTGCCGGCCACCTGCGGAATCGCCGCGAACAGGCTGACGCCGGCGGCCCTCGCCGCATCCTGCAACAGTTCGAGGCTGCGCGCGCCGATGCCGCGCGTCGGAAAGTTCACCACGCGGGCAAAGGCCGTGTCGTCGTCGGCATTGGCGATGAGGCGCAGGTAAGCCAGCGCGTGCTTGATCTCCTGCCGTTCGAAGAAGCGCAGGCCGCCATAAACGCGGTAGGGCAGCCCCGCCGCGAACAGCGCATGTTCGAGCACCCGCGACTGGGCGTTGCTGCGATAGAGCAGCGCGATCTCGGCGCGGGCGTGGCCGTCGCGCGACAACGCCTTGACCTCCTCGACGATCCAGCGCGCCTCGTCGAGATCGGACCAGGCCTCGAAGACGCGGATCGGCTCGCCGCTGCCGGCCTCGGTCCACAGGTTCTTGCCGAGGCGCTTGGCGTTGTGCTTGATGATGGCGTTGGCGGCGTCGAGAATGTTGCCGTGCGAGCGGTAGTTCTGTTCGAGGCGGATCACGTTCCTGACGGAAAACTCGCGCTCGAAGTCGCGCATGTTGCCGACATCGGCGCCGCGGAAAGCGTAGATGGACTGGTCGTCGTCGCCGACGGCGAACATCGCCGCGCCACCACCCGTCAGCAGCTTCAGCCACCGGTATTGCAGAACGTTGGTGTCCTGGAACTCGTCCACGAGGATATGACGGAAGCGTTCCTGGTAGTGGCGGCGCAGCGGCTCGTTGCGCGAGAGCAGCTCGAAGGAGCGCAGCAGCAGCTCGGCGAAATCGACCACGCCCTCCTTCTGGCATTGGGCATCGTATTTTGCGTAGAGATCGACGCGCTTTTCCGTGTAGCCGTCCCACGCTTCGACGGCATTGGCGCGCCGACCGGCTTCCTTCTGGCCGTTGATGAAATGGCAGAGCTCGCGCGGCGGAAACTTTTCGTCGTCGACGTTTTCCGACTTGAGCAGGCGCTTGACGGCGGAGAGCTGGTCGGCCGAGTCGAGGATCTGGAACAGTTGCGGCAGCGCCGCGTCGCGGTGGTGGGCGCGCAGCAGACGGTTGCACAGGCCGTGGAAGGTGCCGATCCACATGCCGCGCGTGTTGATCGGCAGCATCGACGACAGGCGCGTGAGCATCTCCTTCGCCGCCTTGTTGGTGAAGGTCACGGCGAGCACGCTGGGCGGCGCGGCCTGGCCGGTCGAGATCAGCCAGGCGATGCGCGTGGTCAGCACGCGCGTCTTGCCGCTGCCGGCGCCGGCGAGGATCAGGGCATGTCGCGGTGGCAGCGTGACGGCGGCCAGCTGTTCCGGATTGAGGCCGCGCAGGAGGTCGGACATGATCGGTCGATTATAATTCACACCTTCCCACGTTCTTGCCGCGCCACCGCCATGCAGGAAAAATACCACCCCACCGAAATCGAAAAGGCCGCCCAGGCGCACTGGGATTCGACCGGCGCCTTCCGCGCCGTCGAGGATTCCGCCAAGCCCAAGTACTACTGCCTGTCGATGTTCCCCTATCCGTCGGGAAAGCTGCACATGGGCCATGTGCGCAACTACACCATCGGCGACGTG
The DNA here is from genome assembly GCA_030691075.1 of Sulfurisoma sp. Classification (GTDB taxonomy): domain Bacteria; phylum Pseudomonadota; class Gammaproteobacteria; order Burkholderiales; family Rhodocyclaceae; genus Sulfurisoma. Next base: position 9,504 of record JAUYFI010000065.1, read on the forward strand.
CTGACGCGCTGGCACAAGATGCGCGGTTTCAACGTGCTGCAACCCATGGGCTGGGACGCCTTCGGCCTGCCGGCCGAGAATGCCGCGATGCAGAACAGGGTGCCGCCGGCGCAGTGGACCCACGACAACATCGCCTACATGAAGCAGCAGCTCTGTCGGCTTGGCTTCGGCCTGGATTGGCAACGGGAAATCGCGACCTGCAAGCCCGACTACTACAAGTGGAACCAGTGGCTGTTCCTGCGCATGCTGGAAAAGGGCATCGCCTACACGAAGACCCAGGTGGTGAACTGGGACCCGGTGGACCAGACGGTACTGGCCAACGAGCAGGTGATCGAGGGCCGCGGCTGGCGCACCGGCGCGCCGGTGGAGAAGCGCGAGATTCCCGGCTACTACCTCGCCATCACGCAATACGCCGACGAGCTGCTGTCCGCGCTCGACACCCTGCCCGGCTGGCCCGAGCGGGTCAAGACCATGCAGGCCAACTGGATCGGGAAGAGCCACGGCGTGCGCTTTGCCTTCCCTTACGATCTCCCCGCTCCCCCCGCGGGAGAGGGGCAGGGGGGAGAGGGCAAACTCTGGGTCTATACCACGCGCGCCGACACCCTCATGGGCGTGACTTTCTGCGCGGTGGCCGCCGAGCATCCACTGGCGACCCATGCCGCGAAAGGCAATCCCGCGCTCGCTGCCTTCATAGCCGAGTGCAAGCATGGCTCGGTGATGGAGGCCGACATGGCGACCATGGAAAAGAAGGGCATGCCGACGGGCATCTTCGTCGAACATCCGCTCACCGGCGAGAAGACTGAAGTGTGGGTCGGCAACTACGTGCTGATGGGCTACGGCGAGGGCGCGGTGATGGCCGTGCCGGCGCACGACGAACGCGACTTCGCCTTCGCGAAAAAGTATGGCCTGCCGATCAAACAGGTGATCGACGTTCCCGGCAAGCCGTACTCGCTCGACGCCTGGCAGGAGTGGTACGCCGACAAGCAGCTTGGCGTCTGCATCAACTCCGGCAAGTACGACGGCCTCGGCTTTGATGCCGCCATCGACGCCATCGCCACCGATCTGAAAGCGAAAGGCCTCGGCGACAAGCAGGTGCAGTACCGCCTGCGCGACTGGGGCATCTCGCGCCAGCGCTACTGGGGCTGCCCGATCCCGCTGATCCACTGCGACGCCTGCGGCACCGTGCCCGTGCCCGACGAGGAACTCCCGGTGGTGCTGCCGGAAGACTGCGTGCCCGACGGCTCCGGCAACCCGCTGCTCAAGCGTCCGGACTTCCTCGCCTGCAGCTGCCCGAAATGCGGCAAGGCGGCGCGGCGCGAGACCGACACCATGGACACCTTCGTGGACTCGTCCTGGTACTACGCCCGCTACTGCTCGGCCGGCAACGACGGCGCCATGGTCGACGAACGGGTGAAATACTGGATGCCGGCCGACCAGTACATCGGCGGCATCGAGCACGCCATCCTGCACCTGCTCTACTCGCGCTTCTGGACCAAGGTGATGCGCGACATCAAGGTGGATGGACAGAGCCTGGTCAGCCACGACGAGCCCTTCGCCAACCTGCTGACGCAGGGCATGGTGCTCAACCACATTTTCTCGCGCCGCACCGACAAGGGCGGCATCGAGTATTTCGCGCCGGAAGAAATCGAGCCGATCCGCAACGAAGCCGGCCATGTCACTGGCGCAACGAGCAAGGCCGACGGCCGGCCGGTCGATTACGGCGGCGTCGGCACCATGTCGAAATCGAAGCGCAACGGCGTCGATCCGCAATCGCTGATCGAGCAATACGGCGCCGACACCGCGCGCTTCTTCATGATGTTCGCGAGCCCGCCGGAACAGACCCTCGAATGGTCGGACAGTGGCGTCGAGGGTGCCTACCGCTTCATGAAGCGCGTCTGGGCCCACGGCCATGCGGTGCGCGACGCCGTGCTGGCCAGGCCGGCGATGCCTTCGATGCTGCCCGAAACGCTGGCGGCGACGCGGCGCGAGATCCACGCCATCCTGAAACAGGCCAACCACGACCTCGGCAAGTTGCAGTTCAACACCGTCGCCTCGGCGACGATGAAAATGCTCAACGCGCTGGAGAAGATGCCGCGTGATGCGGATGGCAGCGGCGCCGTCGCGGCCGAATGCTTCTCCATCCTGCTGCGGCTGCTCTCCCCGATCGCCCCGCACATCGCCCACGCGCTGTGGCGCGAACTCGGCTTCGCGGAAGGGAATGGGGACATCCTTGCCGCCCCCTGGCCCGAGCCGCTCGAAGCCGCGCTGGTGCGGGACGAGATCGAGCTGGTGCTGCAGATCAACGGCAAACACCGCGGCAACCTGCGCGTAAAAGTCGGCGCTGGCGGCACGGCGATCGAGGCCGCCGCGCTGGCCTCCGAGATGGCGCAAAAATTCATGGAAGGCCGGCCAGCGAAAAAGATCATTGTCGTCCCCGGTCGCTTGGTCAACATCGTCGCTTGATCATGCGCAACCTGTTGATTCTCGTCGCCACGCTGCTTCTCTCCGCCTGCGGCTTCCAGCTGCGCGGCAGCTACACCCTGCCATTCGACACCGTGCACATCGCGCTGCCGACGACCAGCGAACTGCATGCCATGCTCAAGCGCAGCATCGAGGCCTCGACCAAGACACGCGTGGTCGACCGTCCCGGGCAAGCGCAGGTCATCCTCACCATCGCCGGCGATGTCCAGACCAAGAACATCCTTTCCCTTGATACCTCCGGCCGCGTGCGCGAGTTCCAGCTGGTGCGCACTGTGACCTATCGTGTGCACGACCCAGTCGGCCACGACTGGCTGCCGACGGCCCAGGTTGCGATCCGTCGCGACATCGGCTTCAGCGACGCCCAAGTGCTGGCCAAGGAATCGGAAGAAGCGCTGCTCTGGCGCGACATGCAGGGCGACCTTGCGCAGCAGCTCTTGCGCCGGCTGTCGGCGGCAAGACCACCGGAAGTTCTCGAAGCGGCAGCGGCCGGCAACTGAGCAACGATGCAGCTGCGCGCCGAACAGATCAAAGCCCACCTGACCAAGCCGCTCGCGGCTTTGTATGTCCTGCACGGCGACGAGCCGCTGCTGGTGATCGAGGCCGCCGACGCCATCCGCGCCGCCGCGCGCACCCAGGGCTTCGCCGAGCGCGAGGTGCTGGTCGCCAGTGCCGGCTTCCGCTGGGATGATCTCTTCCTCGCCGCCGGCAATCTCTCGCTGTTCGGCGGCGACAAGCTGGTGGACCTGCGCATTCCCACCGGCAAACCCGGTCGCGAAGGCGGCGAAGCCCTGCAGCGCTACTGCAAGCAACTGCCGCGGGGCGTGGTGACGCTGGTGACCCTGCCGCAGCTCGACTGGCAGGTGAAGAAGAGCGCCTGGCTCTCGGCGCTGGTCGGCGCCGGCGTGGCCATGGAATTGAATGCGCCGCCGCTGGTCCGGCTGCCGGAGTGGATCGCCGGGCGGCTGGCGCGGCAGAAGCAGAGCGCGCCGCGCGAGGCGCTCGAGTTCATCGCTGCCCACGTCGAGGGCAACCTGCTCGCCGCCCATCAGGAGATCCAGAAGCTCGGCCTGCTCCACCCCGAGGGCGAGATCAGCCTGGCGCAGATAGAGGCCGCCGTGCTCAATGTCGCCCGCTACGACGTCGGCAAGCTGCGCCAGGCGCTGCTTGATACCGACCCGGCGCGCTGCGCCCGCGTCATCGATGGCCTGCGCGCCGAGGGCGCCGCGCCGCCGCTGGTGCTGTGGGCCATCGCCACCGAGGCGCGCAACTTGTTCCAGAAAGTTCCCAACCGCCGGCGCGCCGCGCGGGCCGCCCTCTTGCACGCGGCTCGAATCGACCGCATGATCAAGGGCGTGGCGCGAGGCGACCTGTGGGATGAGTTCCTGCAGTTGTCGCTGCGCATGACGAGGACCGCGTAATGGATATCAAGCACTACATGGAAAACGTCGGCCGCGCCGCGCGCGCCGCTTCGCGCGAGATGGCCCGGGCCTCGACCGCCGCCAAGAACGCGGCGCTGCTGGCGATGGCGCAGAGTATCCGCGACGGCCGCGAGGCGTTGCTCGCCGCCAACGCCGAGGATGTCGCCGAAGCGAAAGCCAACGGCCTCGACGCCGCCATGATCGACCGCCTGACCCTCACCGCCAAGGGCGTCGAGGCAATGGCGCAGGGCCTCGAACAGGTCGCCGCCCTGCCCGACCCGGTCGGCGAGATCACGGACATGAAGCGCCGCCCATCGGGTATCCAGGTCGGCAAGATGCGCGTGCCGCTCGGCGTGGTCGGCATCATCTACGAGGCGCGGCCCAACGTCACCGCCGATGCGGCGGCGCTCTGCCTCAAGTCCGGCAACGCGGCGATCCTGCGCGGCGGCAAGGAGGCGATCCGCGCCAACCAGGCCATCGCCGCCTGCGTCCGTGCCGGCCTCAAGACCGCCGGCCTGCCGGAAACCGCCGTGCAGGTAATCGAGACCACCGACCGCGCGGCGGTGGGCGAACTGGTGGCCATGCCGCAGTACGTCGATGTCATCGTTCCGCGCGGCGGCAAGGGGCTGATCGAACGCATCAGCCGCGAGGCGCGGGTGCCGGTGATCAAGCACCTCGACGGCAACTGTCATGTCTATGTCGATACCGCCGCCGACCCCGTCAAGGCCATGCGCATCGTCGAGAATGCCAAGACCCAGCGCCTGGGCACCTGCAACACGGCCGAATCCCTGCTGATCGCCCGTCCGGTTGCCGAAACGCAACTGCCGGCGCTGGCCCGCATGCTGACCGCGCATGGTGTCGAGATTCGGGGTTGCAAGGAAACATGCCATCTGGTTTCATCCGCCACGCCCGCCAGCAGCGAGGACTACCACACCGAATACCTCGCCGCGATCATCTCGGTCAAGGTCGTCGCCGACGTCGGCGAAGCCATCGAGCACATCAACACGTATTCCTCGGCCCACACCGAGGCCATCGTCACCGAGGACTACACGAACGCCATGCGCTTTCTGCGCGAGGTCGATTCGAGCTCGGTGATGGTCAACGCCTCGACCCGCTTTGCCGACGGTTTCGAGTACGGGCTAGGCGCGGAGATCGGGATTTCCACCGACAAGTTCCACGCGCGCGGCCCGGTGGGTCTTGAGGGTCTCACCTCGCAGAAATGGATCGTGCTTGGCAACGGGGAGGTACGCGCATGATGCGTCGCCTCATTTTGCTTGTCCTGGCATGCGGCCTCGCCGGCATCGCGCAGGCCACCGAGGTTGCCGGCGTGAAGTTCGAGGACGGGGTCCGGCTCGGCAATGCCGAACTCGTGCTGAACGGCGCGGGCCTGCGCAGCCGCGTCTTTTTCAAAGTGTATGCGATCGGCCTCTACCTGCCCGGGAAAAAGGCGGCGGCAGCCGATGTACTCGCCGCCGCCGGCGCAAAACGCCTGCGGATCGTCACGCTGCGCGAACTTACCGCCGAGCAGTTCGCCGACGCCCTGGTCGAAGGCATCCACAAGAATCACGCGGACGCCGAAATTGAACCGCTCAAGGCGCGCATCGAGAAATTCCGCGGCATCGTGCTGGATATCAAGACCGCGCCGAAAGGGGCCGTTGTTGAGATCGACTGGCTGCCCGAGGTTGGCACTCGCCTGAGCTTCGCCGGAGAGAGGCGCGGCGAAGACATCCCGGGCGAAGACTTCCACCGCGCGCTGCTCAGGATCTGGCTGGGTGAAAAGCCGGCCCAGGACGATCTCAAGGACGCCCTGCTCGGCAAGTAGCGGGTAACATAGGCGCCGACAAATATCACCGCGCGCCGCATGGACATCAGCTACGACACCATCCGCGACATCTTCCAGCATCGCCTCAAGCAGTCGGACATCGACCGCCTTCTGAGCGGCCTCTCCGAGGCCAGGAAGACCGAGTTGTTCAACAAGATCGGCGACCTGCTGCGGCGCACCTCGGCGCTGATCGAGATTGCCAACAATGTCTCGGGTTCGCTCTCGCTCGACCTGCTGTTCGTCAAGCTGATCGAGACCATCAGCGAAACCCTCAACGCCGAGCGCAGCTCGCTGTTCCTGCACGACGCCGAAACCGGCGAGCTGTTCTCCCGCGTGCTGCAAGGCGACGGCATCGACGAAATCCGTTTCCGCCCCGACCGCGGCATCGCCGGCGACGTTTTCAGCAGCGGCCAGGCGGCCCTCATTCCCGATGCCTACGCCGATCCCCGCTTCAACCCGGACTTCGATCGCCGCACCGGCTTCCGCACCCGCGACGTGCTTTGCGTGCCGCTGCGCAACAAGGCGGACGCCGTCGTCGGCGTCACCATGGTGCTCAACAAGCGCGAAGGCGCTTTCGACGTCGAGGACCAGCGACTGCTCGGATCGCTCGGCGTCCATATCGCCGCCGCGCTGGAAAACGCCCGGCTGTTCGAGAAGGTCGAGCAGGCGCAGCGCGAGGAGGCTCTGCTGCTCGAGGTCACCAACGCGCTGGTCTCCGAACTCGATCTCGGCCGTCTGCTCGACAAGATCGTCAACACCGCCTGCACGCTGCTCGACGCGGATCGCGGCACCCTGTTCCTCCACGATGCCGACCGCGAAGAGCTCTATTCCCGCGTGGCCCGGGGCGGCGACGTCGAGGAGATCCGCTTCCCGGCGCGGGCCGGCCTCGCCGGCGAATGCTTTTCCGCCAACGACGTAATCAACATCGCCGATGCCTATGCCGACCCGCGCTTCAACCCCGCGGTCGACCGCAACACCCTTTACCGCACCCGCTGCATCCTCTGCGTACCCGTGGTAAACAAGTGGGGCGCCCGTATCGGCGTGCTGGAGGTTCTCAACAAGCGGGGCGGATCGTTCCAGGCACAGGACGAGCGCCGGCTCGGGGCTTTCGCCGCGCAGGCGGCGATCTGCCTCGAGAACGCGCGACTCTTCGAGGAAATCAGCAACGCCCGGGGCTACAGCGAGGCCATCCTCAAGAGCCTCTCGGCTGGCGTCATCACTCTCGATGCCGAACGCCGGATCAAGAAACTCAACACGGCGGCCCTGCGCATCCTGCGGCTGCACGAGCCGCCGGCCGCGGGCGACACCATCGACCAGCTTTGCGGATCGAGCAACAGTTGGCTGGGCGAGAGCGTAAGCCGCGTGGCGCAAAGCGGCCGCACCGACATCCAGGTCGACACCGACCTTCAGCTGCCCGACGGCACCGCCGCCTCGATCAACCTCACCACGGTGCCGCTCGTCAGCATGCAGGACAAACGGCTCGGCACGCTACTGGTGATCGAGGATATCAGCCGCGAAAAACGCCTGAAGAACACCATGTCGCGCTACATGAGCAAGGCGGTGATGGAACGCCTGCTCGAATCCGGCGACGCGGTGCTGGGCGGCACCGGCCAGGATGTGAGCGTGCTGTTCTCCGACATCCGCGGTTTCACCGCCATGTCGGCCAAGCTCGGGCCGCGCGAGACGGTGGCAATGCTAAATGAGTATTTCACCGAGATGGTGGATGTAGTCTTCGCCCACGACGGCATCCTCGACAAGTACATCGGCGACGCGGTGATGGCGGTGTTCGGCTCGCCCTTCAAGACCGATCACGACGCCGACAACGCCGTGGCGGTAGCCAACCGCATGATGATCAAGCTGGGCGAACTCAACCTGCGACGGACGTCGCGCGGCGCCGAACCGATCCGCATCGGCGTCGGCATCAGCTCGGGCGAGGTGGTCGCCGGCAACATCGGTTCGCCCAAGCGCATGGAATACACGGTGATCGGCGACCGGGTCAACCTGGCGCCGCGGCTGGAATCGGCCAACAAGTACTATGGCACCAGCATCCTGCTGTCCGAGTTCACCGTCGCCGAACTCAAGCGTCCCGCCACGCTGCGCCGCATCGACTCGCTGCGCGTGCGCGGCCGCCAGGAGCCGGTAACCATTTACGAGGCGCTCGACTTCCATACCGCGGAAACCTTTCCGCGCATCACCGAAGTGCTTGAGGCCTTTGCCGCCGGCATGGCCGACTACCAGGCACGACGCTGGGATGCCGCCGTCATGGCCTTTCGTGCCGCGCTGGCCGCGCATCCGGAGGATCGACCGACGGCGATCTACCTCGAACGCTGCGAGCATTACCGCAGGCTGCCGCCTCCGCCGGCGTGGGACGGCACCTGGGAGGTCGCCGCGAGCTAGGCCATGGACGAGCCCTTTGCCGCCATCGTGCCCGCGCCACGTTTCGCGCTGGGCATCCGCTGCCGCGATGATGCGATCACCGCGATCGAGTTCATCGAACCACATCGGGAAGTTCCCGCGCGGACGCCGCTTGCCCGCGAGGCCGCGCGCCAGTTGCGTGCCTGGCTGGCCGACCCGGGGACGGCATTCGACCTGCCGCTTCAGCCTTCCGGCACGACCTTCCAGCGCCGCGTCTGGCAGCAGATCGCCGCCATTCCGCGCGGCGCGACCCGAACCTACGGCGAACTGGCGGCCGCGCTGCACAGCGCCCCGCGCCCTGTCGGCGGCGCCTGCGGCGCCAACCCCTACCCGCTGGTCATCCCCTGTCATCGCGTCGTCGCCGCCGGCGGGCTGGGTGGCTTTGCCCGCGAGCGCGGCGGCTTCCTGCTCGAGGTCAAACGCTGGCTCCTCGATCATGAGCGAAGCCGCTAGCACACTGTCGGACGAGTTCGTCGATGCGCTGTGGCTTGCCGACGGCCTGGCGAAAAACACGCTGGCCGCCTATCGCTCCGATCTCGCGCTGTTCGCCGCCTGGCTGGCGCCGCGCGTTTCCCAAGAACGCTGTCCGAGGCGTGGGTCGAGGCGCTGCTCGCCGCACCGGACCTGACCAGGCCGCTCGGCCTGCGCGACCGTGCGCTGCTGGAACTGCTCTATGCCACGGGGCTGCGCGTGTCGGAGCTGGTCGGCCTCAAGCCGTTCGAGGTCAGCCTGCAGGACGACGTGGTGCGCACGCTGGGCAAGGGCGCCAAGGAACGCCTGGTGCCACTGGGCGAGCTCGCCGCCGAGTGGCTGCGGCGCTACCTGACCGAGGCACGCGGCGATATCCTCAAGGGTCGGGGCTGCGACGCGGTGTTCGTCACTGCCCGCGGCGCCGACCTGCGCGCGGTGCAGATGCTGCTCGGCCATGCCGACATCTCGACGACGCAGGTCTATACCCATGTCGCGCGCGAACGACTCAAGCAGTTGCACCAGATGCACCACCCTCGTGGGTAGAATCGGGCCACGAAAGCGCTATATTAACGGTGGCCGGCGCGGGGCTATCTGGTCGGCGTACATCCGCACGGCATCCTGCGCGTGCCGACCCCAATACCCGTCACCGTCGGACTGGAGGACTGAACCATGAATCAAATGACAACGCTGGCGGCGATCCTGGCGATCGCGGGTGCAATGGCGGCCACGGACGCGGCATTCGCCAAGGGCGGTAGCAAGTCGTCGAGCAAGTCTTCCTCTTCGTCATCGGCGACCAAGACGGACAAGACGGTCGACGAGAAAAAGTCCCGCGGCATCGAGATCAACGTCACCAGCGGCGGCGGGTCGTCCGGCGCGAGCACCGCCGCCACGGCGGCGGTCGCCGGCGCTGCAGGCGCCGTGGCCGGCAGCGCGGCCGCGTCTTACATGAAGGCGCCGACGGGCGGGCCAAAACTCTCGCCCGAGGACGAGGAAAAGCGGCGCAAGAAGCAGGAATCCGATGAAAAGGCGGCGGCGGAAGCCAAAGCCTCGCGCACGGCCGCCCAGATTCAGGCCGATGCCGAAAAGCAGAGGCTCATCGACCTCGCCAGCAGCGAGGAGGAAAAACGCAAGCTGACCGAGCAGAAGGAGGCACGGCGGCTGGCGGCGCTGGAGAAGGAGGATGAGCGCAAGCAGCGACAGGCGGCCTGGGAGGCCCGCTGCGTGATCAAGCCGGCGATGAGCGACGAGGAAATTGCGGTCTGCCGCGAGGTGAGGACGAAGCCGGCGCCCTGAGCCGGGCCGGCTTCCGGCTCAGCCAGGAAGCCGGCTGCGCTCGATCTGCACGCCGACGCGGCGCACGCCCTTGGCGATGCCGACCTTGGCGATGGAAATCTTGATCCACGGTGCGGCGAACTCGTCGAGCATCAGGCCGATCACGTACTCGCCGAGCGTTTCGAGCAGGTTGAAATGGCGCGCCGCCAGCTCGGCGCGAACCCGGGTAATAACCACGGCGTAGTCGATGGTCTTGGCGATGTCGTCGTCGCGCGCGGCCTCGTCGGGCACGCCGAAGGTCAGCGAGATTTCCAGCGTCTGCGGCGCGGCGCGCTCACGCGGGTAGATGCCGACGTGGGCCTCGACGCGCATGTCGTCGATGAAGATGAAGTCCATGATGACCACTCGATTACAATGCCGCGCATTGTAGGGAATCCCCAATGAACGCGCTCATTTTCGCCACGCTAGGCTATTTGCTCGGCTCGCTGCCCTTCGCCGTGATCGTCTCCCGAGCCTTCGGCCTGCGTGATCCGCGAACCTTCGGCTCGGGCAATCCCGGCGCCACCAACGTGCTGCGCAGCGGCAACAAACTGGCCGCGCTGCTGACCCTGTTCGGCGACGCCGCCAAGGGCTGGCTGGCCATGTGGCTGGCCGGAAAGCTCGGCGCCGACGCCGCGGGCAGCGCCATGGCCGGCATGGCGGCTTTCCTCGGTCACGTCTTTCCGGTATTCCTCAAGTTCAAGGGCGGCAAGGGCGTGGCCACGGCGCTGGGCGTGCTGATCGGCATCGATGCCATGCTCGCCGCGCTGGTCGTCGCCACCTGGCTGACCGTTGCGCTCGTCAGCCGCTATTCCTCGCTCGCCGCCGTTGCCGCCGCCTGCGTGGCGCCGACGCTGGCGCTGCAGAAGTTCGGCATCGGCGCCATCAGTTCGGCGGTCATCGGGATGTGCCTGCTGCTGCTCTGGCGCCACCGTTCCAACATCGCCAACCTGGCGGCCGGCACCGAGGGCGGCATCGGCGGCAGGAAAACTAGCCAGTAACTTCGCTCAAGGGCCAGCGCGGGCGCACCGCGAAGGCACCACCGCCCGCCGGCCGATCGCCCTGCATGAGGCGCTGCGCACCGCAGAAGGCGATCATCGCGCCGTTATCGGTGCACAACTCCAGTTCGGGGTAATAGACGCGAATGCCGTGGCGCGCCGCCGCCTCGTCGAGGCGCGCGCGCAGCCGGTGGTTGGCACCGACACCGCCGGCCACGACCAGCGTGAAAAGTCGGCGCTGGCGACACGCCGCCAAGGCCTTGGCGGCCAGCACCTCGGTCACCGCTTCCTGAAACTCGGCGGCGAGATCGGCGCGATCCTGTTCCGACAGCTCGTGTCCGCGCGCGGCGGTCAGCACGGCCGTCTTCAGCCCGGAGAAGCTGAACATGAGATCGCCGCTGTGCAACATCGGCCGCGGCAGCCTGAATTTCCCGGGAGTGCCACCCTCGGCCAGTTGCGCCAGCGCCGGCCCGCCGGGGTAGCCGAGACCGAGCAGCTTGGCGGTCTTGTCGAAGGCCTCGCCGGCGGCGTCGTCGAGCGATTCGCCGAGCAGTTCGTAGGCGCCGACGCGCGTGACGTGCATCAGCTGGGTATGGCCGCCGGAAACCAGCAGGGCGACGAAGGGGAAGGCGGGCGGCTCCCTGGCCAGCAGCGGCGACAGCAGGTGGCCCTCGAGGTGATGCACCGGCAGCGCGGGAATGCCCAGCGCCAGCGCCAGCGACTCGGCGAAGCTCGCCCCCACCAGCAGCGCCCCGGCCAGGCCAGGCCCCGCCGTGTAGGCGATGGCGTCGATGTCCTCCTTCCTGGCGCCGGCCTGGGCGAGGACCGTGCGCAGCAAGGGAATCAAGCGCCTGATGTGGTCGCGCGAGGCCAGTTCGGGCACGACGCCGCCGTATTCCTCGTGCATCGCCACCTGCGAATGCACGGCGTGGGCCAGCAGGCCACGCTCCGTGTCGTAGAGCGCGATGCCGGTCTCGTCGCAGGAGGATTCGATGCCGAGGGTGAGCATGGGGCGGCCATTGTACTTTGCTACTTTGACAAACTCGCGGAAAGCGCTAGAATGCGCCGCTTTCCGCCTCAACCACCTAGGGAAGCACGCAATGCCCGGTATCCGCCTCAAGGAAAATGAGCCGTTCGAAGTTGCCATCCGGCGCTTCAAGCGCACCATCGAGAAAGCTGGCACGTTGCCCGAACTGCGTTCGCGCGAGTTCTACGAGAAGCCCACCTCCGAGCGCAAGCGCAAGCTGGCCGCCGCCGTCAAGCGCCACCACAAGCGCATCCGCAGCCAGTTGCTGCCGCCGAAGCTCTACTAAGCTTTCGCCACCGAATATTGACGCGACCGCCTCCGGGCGGTTTTGTCGTTGCCGAGGGACAAAAAAATGTCGCTGAAGACCCGCATCAACGAAGACATGAAGATCGCGATGAAGGCCAGGGAGACGGCGCGCCTGGGGGCGATCCGCCTGCTGATGGCGGCGATGAAACAAAAGGAGGTCGATGAGCGCATCGAGCTCGACGACGCCGGCGTGGTCGGTGTCATCGAGAAGATGCTCAAGCAGCGCAAGGATTCGATCACCCAGTACGAGGCCGCCAAACGCCAGGATCTGGCCGACGCCGAGAAGTTCGAAGTCGAGGTGCTGATGGCCTACATGCCGCAGGCGATGAGCGCCGCCGCAGTCGAGGCCATCGTCGTCCAGGCCGTGGCCGACTCCGGTGCCAAGGGCCCGGCCGACATGGGCAAGGTGATCGCGCTGGTCAAGCCGCGGGTCGCCGGCCGCGCCGACATGGGCGAGGTCTCGAAACTCGTCAAGGCAAAACTCACTCCGGCATAATGCCCGAGTGATCCCGGAAAGCTTCATTCAGGAACTACTCGCCCGCGTCGATATCGTCGACGTGATCGAGCGCTACCTGCCGCTCAAGAAGGCCGGCGCCAACTACCAGGCCTGCTGCCCCTTCCACTCCGAGAAGACGCCCTCCTTCAGCGTCAGCCCGTCGAAGCAGTTCTACCACTGCTTCGGCTGCAGCGCCCACGGCAGCGCCATCGGCTTCGTCATGCAGTACGCCGGGCTGGGTTTCATCGACGCGGTGGAGGAGCTCGCCCATTCCGCCGGCATGCAGGTGCCGCGCATCGTCGCGCACAACCAGCAGGAGCAGAAAAGAAAAGCGCCGCTCACCGAGCTGATGGCGCGCGCCATGACGTTCTACCGCGAGCAGTTGAAGGCTTCACCCAAGGCCATCGACTATCTCAAGGCCCGCGGCCTCACCGGCGAAATCGCCGCCCGCTTTGGCCTCGGCCACGCGCCCGACGCATGGCAGTCGCTGGAGGGAATCTTCCCGGACTACCGCGATCCCGCGCTGCTCGAGTGCGGCCTCGTGATCGAGAACGATCAGGGACGGCGCTATGACAGGTTTCGGGATCGCATCATGTTCCCCATCCTCGACCAGCGCGGTAACGTGATCGGCTTCGGCGGTCGCGTCATCGGCGACGGCGAACCGAAATACCTGAACTCGCCAGAAACGCCGCTGTTCGAAAAGGGCCGTGAGCTCTACGGCCTGCCGCAGGCGCGCCAGGCCATCCGCGACTCCGACACGGTGATCGTGGTCGAGGGCTACATGGATGTCGTCGCCTTGGCGCAGCACGGCATCGGCAACGCGGTGGCGACACTCGGCACCGCCACCACGCCCAACCATTTGCACAAGCTGCTGCGCCAGGCAGCGAAGGTGGTGTTCTGTTTCGACGGCGACCGCGCCGGGCGCAAAGCCGCCTGGCGCGCGCTCGAGGCCAGTCTCGAACAACTCGCCGACGACAAGATGGTCGGCTTCCTCTTCCTGCCGCCCGAGCACGACCCGGACAGCTTCGTTCGCGCCGAGGGCGCGGAAAAATTCCGCCAGCTGGCAGCGCACCCGACGACCCTGACCGAATTCCTCTTGCGCGAACTCGCCTCGCATGTCGACCTGGCCACCGCCGAGGGCCGCGCCCACCTGGTGCATGAGGCCAAGCCCATGCTGCAGCGCCTGGCCGCGCCGATACTGCGTGTGCAACTGACCAAGGCGCTGGCCGAAGCGGCTGCGCTGACGCAGGCCGAGGTCGAGGCCGAGTGCGGCATCAAGCCGCTGGCGCGGGGCCGGCCACCCCCGCCCAAGCCGCGGGGCCGCGCGGCCCCGCGCCAACTCGAGCACCAGTTGCTGGAGTTGGTGATCCGCCGGCCCGAGCGCGCCGCGCGCCTGCCCTTGCAGCAGATGGCAGCCGACACGCCCGAGGGCCTGGCCTTGCACGCCATCGCCGCGGCGTTCGAGCACGGCGAGCTTCCCGCCGGCGGCGTCGGCCTGCTGCTCGAGCATTTTCGCGGCAGCCCGCAAGAGGCGGTGATCGGTGCGCTGGCGGCGGCACTGGCCGAGGATATCGACGAAGGCGCGCTCGAGGCCGTGTTCAACGACGCCCTCGACCGGCTGCGGCAAAGCGGGCTGGCGCAGGAAATCGCCGCTCTCAGTGCCCAGGCCCGGACAGCCGCGCTCAGCCCCGACGAGCGCGATCGGCTCAAGGCACTGCTGACGCGCAAGGCACAGGGAGGCGGCGGACGCCCCGCAGAGCCCTCGAAAGGGGGCTGATTTTGCTATATAATTCGAGGCTTTTCCCTGAAAAGCCCTCGAACCCGGTAGCGGCGAAACCGCCGCGCCGGGAACACGCGAGAGCCGCCCGACGTTGAGGAAAGACATGCCGAACACAAAAAAGCCGGCCAAGGCTGCCCAGAAGCCGGTAGCCCGCACGAAAGAGCCTGTCAGGAAGCCCGCCGCCAAGCCGGTGCCGAAAGCTGCGGCCAAGGCGACAGCCAAGCCCGTTCCCGCCAAGCCGGTCGCGACGAAAGCCGCCGCCAAGCCCGTCGCCGCGGTCGCGCCAGTCGCGCCCCAGCCGCCGGCCATACCCGCCAAGCCGGCCGTCGAAGCCAAGCCGCGCAAGGGCAAGGGCAAGGCCGCGCCGATGATCCTGCCCGCGGCGGCGCAACCGCTCGATCTGGAGACCAAGCGCACGCGCCTGAAGACCCTGATCGCGCTGGGCAAGGAACGCGGCTTCCTCACCTACGCCGAGATCAACGACCACCTGCCGGACGACCTCGTCGACGCCGAGCAGATCGAGTCGATCATCACCACCTTCAATGACATGGGCATCCAAGTCTTCGACGAGGCGCCGGCCGCCGAGGAAATGCTGCTCAACGAGGGTTCGCCCGCCGCCGTCGACGCCCAGGAAGTCGAGGAGCAGGCCGAGCAGGCGCTGTCCACCGTCGAATCCGAATTCGGCCGCACCACCGACCCCGTGCGCATGTACATGCGCGAGATGGGCTCGGTCGAACTGCTGACGCGCGAGGGCGAGATCGAGATCGCCAAGCGTATCGAGGATGGCTTGAAGCACATGGTCATGGCGATCTCCGCCTGCCCCACCACCATCGCCGAGATGCTCGAGCTGGCCGGCAAGGTCGCCCGCGACGAGATGCGCATCGACGAACTGGTCGACGGCGTGATCGACCCCAACGCCAGCGGGGACGACATCGAGGCCTTGGCCGAGGCCGAGGAACTCGAGGTCGACGAAGAAGTGGACGAGGACGAGGATGGCAGCGGCGCGATTTCGGCCTCGCTGCTGCAGCTCAAGCAGGACGCGCTCGAGCGCTTTTCCAACATTCATCACCTCTACGCCAAGCTGCAGACGGCGCTGACCCGCAGGGGCTCGCAGGACAAGGGCTACCTGCGCGTGCAGAAGCAGATCTCCGACGAGTTGATGTGTGTTCGCTTCACCGCCCGCACCATCGAACGACTGTGTGACTCCGTGCGCCACTCGGTCGAGCAGGTGCGTGGCCACGAACGCAAGATTCTGCATCTCTGTGTGGACAAGGCACACATGCCGCGCCCGCACTTCATCAAGGTCTTCCCCGGCAACGAGACCGACCTCGAATGGCTCAAGCACGAGGTCCAATCGGGCAAGCCCTATGCCGCGCAGCTGATGCGCGCCGCGCCGGCCATCATCGAGGAGCAGCAGAAGCTCATCGATCTGCAGGAGCGCATGGGCATCCCGCTGAAGGAGATCAAGGACATCAACAAGCAGATGTCGACGGGCGAAGCCAAGGCTCGTCGCGCCAAGCGCGAGATGACCGAGGCCAACCTGCGCCTGGTGATCTCCATCGCCAAGAAATACACCAACCGCGGCCTGCAGTTCCTCGACCTGATCCAGGAAGGCAACATCGGCCTGATGAAGGCGGTGGACAAGTTCGAATACCGCCGCGGCTACAAGTTCTCGACCTACGCGACGTGGTGGATCCGCCAGGCCATCACCCGCTCGATCGCCGACCAGGCGCGCACCATCCGCATCCCGGTGCACATGATCGAGACCATCAACAAGATGAACCGCATCAGCCGCCAGATCCTGCAGGAGACCGGTGCCGAGCCCGATCCGGCGACGCTGGCGATCCGCATGGAGATCCCCGAGGACAAGATCCGCAAGATCCTCAAGATATCCAAGGAACCGATCTCGATGGAGACGCCGATCGGCGACGACGACGACTCGCACCTCGGCGACTTCATCGAGGACCAGAGCACGCTGGCTCCGGTCGAGGCCGCCATCGATGCCAGCCGCCGCGACGTGGTCAAGGAAATCCTCGACTCGCTGACGCCGCGCGAGGCCAAGGTGCTGCGCATGCGCTTCGGCATCGAGATGAACACCGATCACACGCTGGAGGAAGTCGGCAAGCAGTTCGACGTCACGCGCGAGCGCATCCGCCAGATCGAGGCCAAGGCGCTGCGCAAGCTACGCCATCCCTCGCGCTCGGAGAAGCTGCGCCACTTCCTCGACGGCGCGGAGTAGTCAGTCAAAGTTTCAGGCCGCGCGTGGCGCGAAGACAAGCCGACGACAGTACGAATAGTACGGCGAGGCGCAGTCGACAAAACCACGCACGGCCTGGGGGCCTGTAGCTCAGTCGGTTAGAGCAGAGGACTCATAATCCTTTGGTCGTGGGTTCGAGTCCCACCGGGCCCACCATTTAATAATAGAGAGGCATCGTCACCACTATCACCAACGTCACCGAGGTGACGGTTGTGATGGTCGTTGTCTACTGACAAGGTTTCACGAAGGGTGGTATCGACCATCACGCCGGCGCCATCCTTGACACCTTGGTGCCACCGAGACTCTTGGGCGCAGAAAAGGGTGTCAGTTCAATGGACACCCTTTGCGCCGGAGACGGTCAGGCGATCCGATAAACCCTTTCGCCGCCAGCATCCTTCGCGGCAGTGCAACTTCTTTTCTGTAAATATTCCCGGGCGATTCCATTGGGATGATGAGATCAGTCTTTCAAGTTGAGATGGATTTTGCCTGTCATCCAGTCCTCGTCGCACTCGGCCAGCAGGGCCGAGACGAGGCGAAGG
>JAUYFI010000068.1 GCA_030691075.1 Sulfurisoma sp.
CACTCCTTCACTGCACAACCGCCGGATTTATGACCGAAGGAAATCCCCGTGGGACGCCGCTTCGCCTTGATCACGAGAGCTTCGCGGAATCTTGCCCGCTCGCCCTGCTCGGCAACGCCTTCTATCCGGTTCTTGTCCATCGGCTCGCAGCTTCGCTCCACGCTTCCTCCCCACATTCGGTCGCCCTCATGCAGTTGCGCTTCGCTTCGTTCGCTGTGATCAACTTACGGTGGGACTTTCACCCACAAGAGTGCGCCCGTGCCGGGCGCACAAGAAAAAAGCCGGCGCAAGGCCGGCTTTCTTCAAGGAGGCGGGATCCGCTTACTCGGCCGTGGGCGCCTCAGCGACCTCGGAAACTTCCGGCCGGTCGAGCAGTTCGACGTAGGCCATCGGCGCATTGTCGCCGACGCGGAAGCCCATCTTGAGGATGCGCAGGTAGCCGCCGGGGCGCGAGGCGTAACGCGGGCCCATCACGTCGAAAATCTTGACGACCATCTCGCGGTCGCGCAGGCGATCAAAGGCGAGGCGGCGGTTGGCCAGCGAGGGATTCTTGCCGAGGGTGATCAGCGGCTCGACGACGCGGCGCAGTTCCTTGGCTTTCGGCAGGGTGGTCTTGATGGCCTCGTGGCGCAGCAGGGCGTTGGCCATGTTGCGCAGCATCGCCTGGCGATGCGACGAGGTGCGGTTGAGTTTTCTAAGTCCGTTTCCATGACGCATGATGTATTCCTCGTTCTTGTGGGGCCGCCGCCAAGGCAAACGGCCCGTTAATGGTTATTGAACGCGTGTTGAAAAATCAGGCGAGCTTCTCGAGGCCGGCCGGAGGCCAGTTCTCGAGACGCATGCCCAAAGTAAGGCCGCGCGAGGCGAGCACTTCCTTGATCTCGTTGAGCGACTTGCGGCCAAGATTCGGCGTCTTCAGCAGTTCGGTCTCGGTGCGCTGGATCAGGTCGCCAATGTAGTAGATGTTCTCGGCCTTGAGGCAGTTGGCCGAGCGCACCGTCAGCTCGAGGTCGTCGACCGGGCGCAGCAGGATGGGATCGACCGAGGTCTGCTTCGGTGCTTCGATGGACATCGGGGTACCCTCGAGGTCGGCGAAGACCGAGAGCTGGTCCATCAGCACACGGGCGGCGTAGCGAATAGCCTCTTCCGGGTCGATGGCGCCGTTGGTCTCGATGTCGATGATCAGCTTGTCGAGGTCGGTGCGCTGCTCGACGCGAGCGGACTCGACCTGATAGCTGACACGGCGCACCGGGCTGAAGGAGGCGTCGATCATGACATTGCCGATTCCGTGGTTTTCCTTGGCGTTCTGACGGGCGTTGGCCGGAACATAGCCACGACCGTTCTCGACCTTGATCTGCATGTCGAGCTTGCCGCCAGCGGCGACGTGGGCGATGACGTGGTCGGGGTTGATGATCTCGATGTCGTGTGTGCCTTCGATGTCGGCCGCGGTAACCTTGGTGTCGGTGCCGCTACCCTTTTTGGACAGCGTCAACGTGGCCTCGGCGCGGTTGTGCATCTTCAGCACGACGCCCTTGAGGTTGAGGACGATGTCGACGACATCCTCGCGCACACCCTCGAGCGTCGAATACTCGTGCAGCACGCCGTCGATGGAAACCTCGGTCGGGGCGGTGCCCGGCATTGAGGACAGCAGGATGCGGCGCAGGGCGTTGCCCAGCGTGTGGCCGTAACCGCGCTCGAAGGGTTCCATCACCACGCGGGCGTGAACCGGCGACAACGTCTGGACATCGATGATGCGCGGTTTCAGAAGTGCATTGCTTTGCATCTGCATTCCTTCAAAAAAGAAACGCGCCGGCGCCACCTCGCGGTTGCGCGCCCGGCGCCGGACTACGTATTAGCGCGAGTACAGTTCGACCACGAGGCCTTCGTTCATCGACGCGGGCAGTTCCTCGCGCGCCGGGAGGGCCTTGAACAGGCCACGGGCTTCCTGGACGTTGACCTCGATCCACGCCGGAAACCCGCGCGAATCGGCGGCCCCGAGGGCAGCCTTGGTGCGCAGGTGGCCCTTGGCGACGTCAGTCAACTGGATCACGTCGCCCGGACGAACGCAGTAGGACGGGATATTCACGCGCTTGCCATTGATCAGAACGCCATTGTGGCGCACGACCTGGCGCGCTTCGGCGCGCGAGCCGCCAAAGCCCATGCGATAGGCGACGGTATCGAGGCGCGACTCGAGCAACTGCAGCAGGTTCTCGCCGGTCTGGCCCTTCTTGCGCTCGGCTTCGGCGAAGCCCTTGCGGAACTGGCGCTCGAGGATGCCGTAGATGCGGCGGATCTTCTGCTTCTCGCGCAGTTGCTGGCCGTAGCCGGACAGACGCTGACCCGACTTCTGGCCGTGCTGGCCGGGCGCGTAAGCGCGGCGCTCGACCGAGCACTTGTCGGTGAAGCATTTCTCGGCCTTGAGGAAGAGCTTCTCTCCCTCGCGGCGGCATTGGCGGCACTTGGGACTTAGATTGCGGGCCATGTTCTATTCCTTAGCCTTAGATGCGGCGGCGCTTGGGCGGCCGGCAACCGTTGTGGGGGATCGGCGTGATGTCCGTGATGCTGGAGATCTTGATGCCGAGCGCGTTGAGGGCGCGGACTGCGGATTCGCGGCCGGGGCCGGGGCCCTTGATGCGCACCTCGAGGTTCTTGATGCCGCAGTCCAGGGCAGCCTTGCCGGCGGCCTCGGCGGCAACCTGGGCGGCGAAGGGGGTCGACTTGCGCGAGCCCTTGAAACCGGCGCCGCCGGATGTCGCCCACGACAGGGCGTTGCCCTGACGGTCGGTGATGGTGATGATGGTGTTGTTGAACGAAGCGTGAACGTGGGCAATGCCCTCGGCGACGTTCTTCTTGACCTTCTTGCGGACTTTGGTTGCGGTCTTGGCCATGTGGTGGATTCCTGATTATTTCTTCGACGCGGCGATGGCTTTGCGCGGACCCTTGCGGGTACGGGCATTGGTGCGGGTGCGCTGACCGCGAACCGGCAGGCCGCGACGATGACGGACGCCGCGATAGCAGCTGAGGTCCATGAGTCGCTTGATGCTCATGGTCACCTCGCGGCGCAGATCGCCCTCGACGGAGAACTTGCCGATTTCCTCCCGCAGCTTGTCCAACTCGCCGTCGGTGAGGTCCTTGATCTTGGTCGAACGCTTGATGCCGGCCGTGTCGCAGATCTTCTGCGCGCGGGTGCGGCCAACGCCGTAGATCGCGGTCAGGGCGATTTCGGTGTGCTGGTGGTTCGGGATGTTGACGCCTGCGATACGGGCCATATGCTTACCTTGCGCTTATCTTGGCTATTGATATGCCAAAATTGGAAAACCGACGATTATATCCAGTGCTGACCGTTTGATCAACCCTGACGCTGCTTGTGACGCGGATCGGTGCAAATGACCCGCACCACGCCCTTGCGACGGATAACCTTGCAGTTGCGGCAGATACGCTTGACCGAAGCGAGAACTTTCATTTTGGTCTCCGGAAAATTAATTCGTGACTGTTACTTGGCGCGGAAAACGATCCGGCCCTTGGTGAGGTCGTAGGGCGTGAGCTGGACCGTGACCTTGTCGCCGGGCAAGATGCGGATGTAGTGCATGCGCATCTTGCCGGAGATGTGACCGAGCAGCACATGCCCGTTCTCGAGCTTCACCCGGAACGTTGCATTGGGCAGGTTCTCCAAAACCTCGCCCTGCATTTCGATGACGTCGTCCTTGGACATACGACATCAACGGACGGGCAAGCCCGCCCCCCCCTTGAAATTTGCCTTCTTGAGGAGGCTCTCGTACTGGTGCGACATGACGTAGGCCTGCACCTGGGACATGAAATCCATGGTCACGACCACGATAATCAGCAGCGAAGTGCCGCCGAAATAGAACGGCACGTTCCACTTGAGGATGAGGAACTCGGGCAGCAGGCAGACCAGCGTCACGTAGATCGCGCCGACGAGGGTCAGGCGCATCAATATCTTGTCGATGTAACGGGCCGTCTGGTCGCCGGGGCGAATGCCAGGAACGAAGGCGCCGCTCTTCTTCAGGTTGTCGGCCGTTTCCTTGGAATTGAACACCAGGGCGGTATAGAAGAAGCAGAAGAAGATGATGGCGGTGGCGTAAAGCAGGACGTAAATCGGCTGGCCGGGCGACAGCGTCGCGGCGATGTCCTTGAGCCAGCCCATGCCCTCGCTCGCGCCGAACCAGCCGGCGATGGTGGCGGGGAAGAGGATGATCGAGGACGCGAAAATCGGTGGGATCACGCCCGACATGTTGAGTTTCAGCGGCAAGTGCGAACTCTGGCCGCCGTAGATCTTGTTGCCTACCTGGCGCTTGGCGTAATTCACCAGGATCTTGCGCTGGCCGCGCTCGACGAAGACGACAAAACCGGTGACCAGCGCGACCAGCAGGCAGATGAGCAGCGCCACCAGCGGATGCATGGCGCCGGTGCGGACCAGTTCGAACAGGCCGCCCAGGGCGGCCGGCAGACCGGCGGCGATGCCGGCGAAAATGATGATGGAAATACCGTTACCGAGGCCGCGCTCGGTGATCTGCTCGCCGAGCCACATCAGGAACATGGTGCCGGTCACCAGCGTCATCACCGTGACAAAACGGAACATCATGCCGGGATCGAGCACCAGGCCGGCCTGTGATTCGAGCGCGATGGAGATGCCCAGTCCCTGGAAGAGGGCGAGGGCGAGCGTGCCGTAGCGCGTGTATTGGGTGATCTTGCGCCGCCCGGCCTCGCCTTCCTTCTTCAACTGCTCGAGCGAGGGCACGGCGATCGTCATCAGCTGCATGATGATCGACGACGAGATGTAGGGCATGATGCCCAGCGCGAAGAGGGTGAAGCGCGACAACGCACCACCGGAAAACAGGTTGAAGACGCCGAGGATACCGCCCTGCTGGCCCTGGAACAGTTCGGCCAGCTTGGCCGGGTCAATGCCCGGCACGGGAATGTGGGCACCGATGCGATAAACGACGATCGCGCCCAGCAAAAACCACAGTCGGCGCCAAAGGTCGCCGAACTTGGCAGTCTTGCCCAGCGCTGACGCCTGCTGCATCGTTGTTGCCACGTGCGTTCCCGTTTCCCTGCTGTCGCGATCAGGCCGCGGCGATTTCTGCGACGGAACCGCCGGCCGCCTCGATGGCCGCCTTGGCACCCCTGGTCGCGCCGACACCCTTGAGGGCAATCTTCTTGCTCAACGTGCCGGACAGGATTACCTTGGCCGACAGCGCGTCAGCGGGAACAAAACCGGCCCGCTTGAGCACCAGCAGGTCGACTTCACCGATTGGCAACTTGTCCAGTTCGGACAGACGCACTTCGACATTGCGGCCAGCCACCAGCGAGACAAAGCCGCGCTTGGGCAGACGACGCTGCAGCGGCATCTGGCCACCCTCGAAACCGGTCTTGTGAAAGCCACCGGCGCGGGATTTCTGTCCTTTGTGGCCACGACCCGCCGTCTTGCCAAGGCCGCTACCGATGCCACGGCCGACGCGCTTGCTGGCGTGCTTGGAGCCGGCGCCCGGCTTTAGAGTATTCAGTTCCATGTTAGCCCTCGACCTTTACCAGATAGGCAACCTTGCGGATCATGCCGCGCACGGCGGCCGTATCCTCGAGCATCGCACTGCTGTTGAGCTTGCCCAGACCAAGACCGCGCACGGTAGCGCGGTGGTCCTGCTTGGTGCCGATGACGCTCTTGACCAAAGTCACCTTGATTTTCTTGTCCGCCATGGCTTACTCCAGGATGTCCTGAACGCTCTTGCCGCGCTTGGCCGCGATCTCGGCCGGCGTACTCACGGCCTGCAGACCGTGCAGGGTAGCGCGAACCAGATTGTAGGGGTTGGTCGAGCCAATAATCTTGGCGACGATATCGGTCACACCCATCACCTCGAAGACGGCGCGCATCGGGCCGCCGGCGATCACGCCGGTGCCGCTCGGCGCCGGCGACATCAGCACCGTGGTGGCGCCGTGCTTGCCGGTGACGGAATGATGCAACGTGCCGTCCCTGAGGGATATCTTGACCATCTTGCGGCGGGCTTCCTCCATCGCCTTCTGCACGGCGACCGGCACTTCGCGAGACTTTCCCTTGCCCATGCCGACGCCGCCCTCGCCGTCACCGACCACGGTCAGCGCGGCAAAACCGAGGATACGGCCTCCCTTCACCACCTTGGTGACACGATTGATGGAGACCATCTTTTCACGCAAGCCGTCGTCGCGCTCTTCGGTGGTCTGCTGCTGTTTCTTGCCTTGTGGTTTAGCCATGATGTTCTCGCTCAGAACTTGAGGCCGCCTTCACGGGCCGCCTCTGCCAACGCCTTGACGCGGCCGTGATAGTTGAAGCCGGAACGATCGAAGGCAACGGCCTCGACGCCCTTGGCCTTGGCCCGCTCGGCAATCAGCTTGCCGACCAGTTTGGCGGCCGCGACGTTGCCGCCGTTGGGCAACTGCTTGCGCACATCGGCCTCGACGGTCGATGCCGCTGCCAGCACCTCGGTGCCGAAACCGGAGTAAACCTGCGCATAGATATGGCCGTTGGTGCGATGCACCGCGAGCCGGAACATCTTGAGCTCCGCAATCTTGGCGCGGGTTTTGCGCGCACGGCGAAGGCGAGTCTGTTTCTTGTCCATTTTCCTGCGCCCTTACTTCTTCTTCGTTTCCTTGATGACGACCACCTCGCCGGCGTAACGCACACCCTTGCCCTTGTAGGGCTCCGGCGAACGGTAAGCGCGGACTTCGGCGGCCACCTGGCCGACCACTTGCCGGTCGGTACCCTTAATCACGATCTCGGTCGGAGTCGGCGTTTCCACCTTGATACCGTTGGGCATATCGTGCGCGACGGGGTGCGAAAAACCGAGCGACAGGTTGAGCTTGCTGCCTTGGGCCTGCGCCTTGTAGCCGACGCCGACCAGCGTCAGCTTCTTCTCGAAGCCCTTGGTGACGCCAGTCACCATGTTATTCACCAGCGCGCGCATGGTACCGGACATGGCTCCGCCATTGACGGAACCCTCGACGGCGCGGCACTGCAGATTGTCGCCATCGATGTCGATCATGACCGACGGCGGAATGACTTGGGTCAGCGTGCCGAGCGGGCCCTTGACACTGATCGCGCCGCCCGACAGGGTGACGTCGACGCCCTTCGGCACGGGGACGGGATATTTGGCGATGCGGGACATGAATCGTCTCTCCTTAGGCCACGACGCAGAGTACTTCGCCGCCGACATTGCTGGCGCGAGCCGCGCGGTCGGTCATCACACCCTTGGGGGTGGAGACAATGGCAACACCGAGGCCGTTCATCACGCGCGGCAGGTCATCGGCGCCCCTGTAGACGCGCAGACCGGGCTTCGAAACGCGGTCGATGCGCTCAATGACCGGGCGACCCGCGTAGTACTTGAGCGCAATGTCGAGCTCGGGCTTGCCGCCGTTGTCGCGCACGGCGAAGTCGTCGATGTAGCCTTCATCCTTGAGCACCTTGGCGATGGACACCTTGAGCTTGGAGGAAGGCATGGTCACCGCCACTTTGTCCGCCATCTGCGCGTTGCGGATGCGGGTCAGCATGTCAGCGATAGGATCGGTCATACTCATTTGTCGATCTCCTTACCAGCTCGCCTTGACCATGCCCGGCACTTCGCCGCGCATGGCGCTTTCGCGCAGCTTGAGTCGGCACAGGCCGAACTTGCGGAAAACACCACGCGGACGACCGGTCAGGGCACAACGATTGCGCTGACGGACCGGGCTGGCGTCGCGGGGAAGCTGCTGCAGCTTGAGGCGCGCATCCATGCGCTCCTCGTCGCTCAGCTTGGCGTTGTTGATGATGGCGAAGAGCTCGGCGCGCTTGGCGGCATATTTGGCCACCAGCTTGGCGCGCTTGGCTTCGCGATTGATTAGTGCAAGTTTCGCCATGTTTCCCTCAGTTTTTGAAGGGGAATTTGAAAGCGGCGAGCAGGGCCTTGGCCTCGTCGTCGGTCTTCGCCGTCGTGGTGATGCTGATGTTCATGCCACGCAGGGCGTCGATCTTGTCGTACTCGATCTCGGGGAAAATGATCTGCTCCTTGACCCCGATGTTGTAGTTGCCGCGACCGTCGAAGCCCTTGCTGCCCGGCACGCCACGGAAGTCGCGGATGCGCGGCATGGCAATGCTGACGAAGCGATCGAGGAACTCGAACATGCGGGTTCCGCGCAGCGTCACCATGCAGCCGATCGGGTAGCCTTCGCGAATCTTGAAGCCGGCGATGGCCTTGCGGGCCTTGGTGACAACCGGCTTCTGGCCGGAAATCTTGGTCATATCGCCGACCGCATGATCGAGAATCTTCTTGTCGCCCACCGCCTCGCCAACGCCCATGTTGAGCGTAACCTTGGTGATGCGCGGCACTTCCATGATGGACTTGTAGCCAAACTTCTCGCGAAGCTGCGCCACCACCGTGTCTTTGTAGTAATCCTGCAAGCGCGCCATGATCTGTCCTTACGCGTCTACAACTTCGCTGTTCGACTTGAACACGCGCACCTTGCGGCCGTCGTCGAGCGTCTTGACGCCGACCCGGTCCGCCTTCTGGCTGGCGGGGTTGAACAATGCGACATTGGAAATGTGGATCGGCATCTCTTTCTCGACGATGCCGCCCGGCTGACCCTTCATCGGGTTGGGCTTGGTGTGCTTCTTGACGCGATTGACGCCCTCGATCAGGACGCGCTGGTCGTCGCCGAAAGAAAGGACCGTGCCGCGCTTGCCCTTGTCCTTGCCCGTGATGACGATCACGTCATCGCCTTTTCGAATCTTATTCATGGCCGCATCCTCTTACAGAACCTCAGGGGCCAGGGAGACGATCTTCATGAACTTCTCGGTGCGCAGTTCGCGCGTCACCGGCCCGAAGATGCGGGTTCCGATCGGCTCCAGCTTGTTGTTGAGCAGCACGGCGGCATTGCCGTCGAACTTGACCAGCGAACCGTCGGGACGACGCACACCCTTGGCGGTACGAACCACCACGGCGCTATATATCTCGCCCTTCTTGACGCGGCCGCGTGGTGCGGCATCCTTGATGCTCACCTTGATGACATCGCCGATGCCGGCGTAGCGACGCTTGGAGCCGCCCATCACCTTGATGCACATGACCGAACGGGCGCCGGTGTTATCGGCGACGTCCAGTATCGATTGCATTTGAATCATTCGTATTCTCCAACTTAATCCACTGGCTCGTGGTCAGTCTTGGAACCCGTCCGGGTCGGAACACCGAGGCGCCAAGACCAGCCAGGCGACCGGCTATGAAAAAGAGGCAGAATTGTATCCCCTGCCTCCGGGTATGTCAACTATCGCGCTGCAATTTTTTGCTCAGGCTGCGCGAGCCTTTTCGACCACCTTGATGACGCGCCAAGCCTTGGTCTTGGAGATGGGTGCACACTCCTCGATCTGCACCATGTCGCCAGCGCCGGCCTCGAGGCCTTCAACGTGGGCATGGTACTTCCGCGAACGGATCAGCACTTTCCCGATCAGCGGATGCTTGACGCGGCGCTCGACCAGGACGGTCACGGTCTTGGCCATCTTGTCGCTGACGACACGACCTTGCAGGGTGCGGTGGATATTTTCAACGGTCTCGGTCATTTTGCAGCCGCCTTTTCACGCTGGATGGTCTTGATGCGCGCAATGTCCTTGCGCGCCTTGCCGAGCTGGGCCGTGTTGTTGAGTTGCTGCGTGGCCAGCTGCATGCGCATGGAAAACTGCGCCTTGCGCAAGTCGAGCAGTTCCTTGCCGAGCTCGGTCTCGTTCTTTTGCCTAAGTTCGTTTGCTTTCATGTCTTACCCCAGGTGGCGGGTGACGAAGGTGGTCGCGATCGGCAGCTTCGCCGCGGCGAGACGGAATGCCTCGCGCGCCAGCGTTTCGTCGACGCCATCCATCTCATAGAGTACCTTGCCCGGCTGGATCTCGGCGACCCAGTACTCGGTCGAGCCCTTGCCGTTACCCATGCGGACTTCGGCCGGCTTCTTGGAAATCGGCTTGTCCGGGAAGATGCGTATCCAGATGCGGCCGCCGCGCTTGATGTGGCGGGTCATGGCACGACGCGCCGCCTCGATCTGGCGGGCGGTGAGGCGGCCGCGGCCGATGGCCTTGAGGCCATACTCGCCGAAACTCACCTTGGCGCCGCGCGTGGCGAGGCCGACGTTGCGGCCCTTCTGTTCCTTGCGGTATTTTCTGCGTGCGGGTTGCAGCATGGCTTATTACTCCTTGACTTCCGTGCTGGCCGTCGGCGCAGCAGCAGGCTTGCGCACGCGCTTGACCGGAGCCTTGACCGGAGCATCGGCGGCGCCTTCCGGCTTGGCAGCGGCGGCTGGCTTGCGCACGGCGGGTCGCTTGGCGACATCGCCTTCCGGCCTTGCGGCGGGACGGCGGCTCTTGCGCGGATCCTCGGTGGAAGCCTCCGGCGCGGCGGCCAGCGCCTCGTTGCGACCGGCCATCTCACCCTTGAAAACCCAGACCTTGATGCCGATGATGCCGTAGGTTGTCTTGGCCTCGGCGGTGCCGTAGTCAATGTCGGCGCGCAGCGTGTGCAACGGCACACGACCTTCACGGTACCACTCGCGGCGGGCGATTTCGGCGCCGTTGAGGCGGCCGGAACTCATGATCTTGATGCCTTGGGCACCGAGGCGCATGGCGTTCTGCATGGCGCGCTTCATGGCGCGGCGGAACATGATGCGCTTTTCGAGCTGCTGGGCGATCGAATCGGCGATCAACTGGGCGTCGGTCTCCGGCTTGCGGATTTCCTCGATGTTGACGTGGACCGGCACGCCCATGCGGGCCTGCAGTTCCTTCTTGAGGGCCTCGATGTCTTCGCCCTTCTTGCCGATGACGACGCCGGGGCGGGCGCTATAGATGGTGACGCGGGCGTTCTTGGCCGGGCGCTCGATGACGACGCGACCGACGGAGGCATGCGCCAGCTTCTTCTTCAGGTAGTCGCGAACATCGATGTCGCCCAAGAGCATCTGGGAAAAATTCTTCGAGTTGGCGTACCACCGCGACGTCCAGTCGCGCGTGACCGAGAGGCGAAAACCGGTCGGATGAATCTTCTGTCCCATATTTTTTCCTTAGTCCCCGACGGTCACGAAGAAGTGGCAGGTGGGCTTCACGATGCGGTTGCCCCGACCCTTGGCCCGGGCAGTGAAGCGCTTGAGCACCGCCGCCTTTTCGACATAGACGCGGGTCACCTTCAGGCTGTCGATGTCGGCACCGTCGTTGTGCTCGGCATTGGCAATCGCCGACTCCAGCACTTTCTTGAGAATGACGGCACCCTTCTTCGGGCTGAAAGCGAGGATGTTGAGCGCCTGATCCACCGGCTTGCCGCGCACCAGGTCCGCCACGAGGCGGCCCTTTTGGGCGGACAGGCGAACACCGCGCAGAATCGCATTGGTTTCCATCTTGACCCCTTACCGCTTCGCGACGGCTTTTTTGCCGCCGGTGTGACCCTTGAAGGTACGGGTCAGCGCGAACTCGCCGAGCTTGTGGCCGACCATGTTCTCGGACACATACACGGGAATGTGCTGCTTGCCGTTATGCACCGCGATGGTCAGGCCGACGAAATCGGGCAGAACCGTCGAACGGCGCGACCAGGTCTTGATCGGGCGCTTGTCGTTGGAGGCGCGGGCGGCGTCCACCTTCTTAACCAGGTGGCCGTCGACGAACGGGCCTTTCTTGATCGAACGTGCCATGTCTTACCTCTTAGCGTTTGTGCCGGCGCTGGACGATCATGCTGTCCGTGCGCTTGTTTCTGCGGGTGCGATAGCCCTTGGTCGGCTGGCCCCACGGGCTCACCGGCACACGGCCTTCGCCGGTACGGCCTTCGCCGCCACCGTGCGGATGATCGACCGGGTTCATGGCCGTGCCGCGAACGGTCGGGCGAATACCGCGCCAGCGCTGGGCGCCAGCCTTGCCGATCTTGCGCAGGCTGTTTTCCTCATTGCCGACTTCGCCGATGGTGGCGCGGCACTCGACATGCACGCGCCGGATCTCGCCGGAACGCAGACGCACCTGGGCGTAGGTGCCTTCACGTGCCAGAAGCTGAACCGAGGTACCGGCGGCGCGCGCCAGTTGGGCGCCCTTACCCGGGGTGATCTCGATGCAATGAATGGTGGTACCGACGGGGATGTTGCGAATCGGCAGGGTGTTGCCGGCCTTGATCGGAGCCTCGGGGCCACTGACGATCTCTTGGCCAACGACCATGCCGCGCGGCGCGATGATGTAGCGACGCTCGCCATCGGCATACAGCAGCAGTGCGATGTTGGCCGTGCGGTTAGGGTCGTACTCGAGACGTTCGACTTTGGCCGGAATGCCATCCTTGTTGCGACGGAAATCGATCACGCGATAGTGCTGCTTGTGGCCACCGCCCTTGTGACGGGTGGTAATGTGGCCATGGGCGTTGCGACCGGCGGTGCTGATCTGTTTCTCGACCAGCGCGGCGTGCGGAGCACCCTTGTGCAGATTCGGATTAACGACCTTGACGACGGCGCGGCGGCCGGCGGAAGTCGGCTTGACTTTGACGAGAGCCATTTACGCAGCCCCCCCTTCGGTAAAGTTGATTTCCTGACCGGGCTTGAGGCAGATGAAAGCCTTGCGCACGTCGGAGCGACGCCCCATGCCGCGGCCGGTGCGCTTGACCTTGCCCTTGACGTTGGCGACCTGAACAGAATCGACCTGCACCTTGAACAGCAGTTCGACGGCGGCCTTGATCTCGGGCTTGGTCGCATCGGTGGCGACCATGAAGATCACCTGCTCGTTGCGATCGGCGATCATGGTCGCCTTCTCGGAGATCTGCGGCGCAACCAGGACCTGCAACAGGCGCTCTTCGTTGAATTTGGGGGTGCTCATGCCAGCATCTCCTCCATTTTGGTCACCGCCCCCTTGGTCATCAGGACCCTGGGGAAGCGGATCAGCGAGACCGGATCGGCCTCCTGCGGCTCGACGATCAGCACGTTGGGCAGGTTGCGCGCCGCCAGCAGCAGGTTGTCGTCGAGGTTGTCGGTAATGACCAGCACGGAGTCGATGCCCATACCCTTGAGCTTCTGGGCAACCAGCTTGGTTTTTGGCGCTTCGACCAAGAAGTTGTCGACCACGGCAAGGCGGCCTTCGCGAGCCAGCTGCGACAGGATGGCAGCAACGCCGGCGCGGTACATCTTGCGGTTGACCTTCTGCGAGAAGTTCTCTTCCGGCGAGTTCGGGAAGATGCGGCCGCCGCCGCGCCACAGCGGGCTGGAGGTCATGCCGGCACGAGCGCGGCCGGTGCCCTTCTGCTTGAAGGGCTTTTTCGTGCTGTGGTGAACTTCTTCGCGATCCTTCTGCTTGCGATTACCTGAGCGCGCGTTGGCTTGGTAAGCCACAACCACCTGATGCACGAGAGCTTCGTTGAAGTCGCGGCCGAACAGAGTGTCGGAGGCGGAAACGGTCGCCGAATCCTGGCCTTGATCATTGATCAGTTTGAGTTCCATGTGCGCTCCCCTTACTTCTTGACCTTGACGGCCGGGGAGACGATCACGTCGCCACCCCTGGAGCCAGGCACGGCGCCCTTGACCAGGAGCAACTGGCGGGTCTCGTCGACACGGACCACTTCCAGGTTCTGCTGGGTGCGCTGCACGCTGCCGAGGTGGCCGGCCATGCGCTTGCCCGGAAAGACGCGGCCGGGGTCCTGCGCCATGCCGATCGAGCCAGCCGAATTGTGCGAAAGCGAGTTGCCGTGCGAGGCGCGGTTCGAGCTGAAGTGATAGCGCTTGATCGGGCCGGTGAAGCCCTTGCCCTGGCTCGTGCCCGTGACATCAACCATCTGCCCCGGCTGGAAGATCGTGGCCGAAACGACGTCACCGGGCTTGAAGCCGGCAAGCTGATCCTGTTCGACGCGAAATTCCCTGAGGATGTGACCGGCTTCGGCGCCAGCCTTGGCAAGGTGGCCGGCGGCGGGCTTGCTCACCCGGCTGGCGCGACGCTTGCCAAACGTCACCTGTACCGCGGCGTAGCCGTCGGCATCAGGCGTTTTGATTTGCGTGACGCGGTTGTTCGACACATCGAGCACCGTCACCGGAATGGACTGACCATCCTCGGCGAAAATGCGCGTCATGCCGACCTTGCGTCCGACAAGACCTAGACTCATTTTTTCTCCTAACCCCGGTTGCGATTGACCGAGACCTGTTTAACTACCAATGACTACCTGATACAACCCACTGCCAGAAAAGTCGGCGGCGGACAGAATGCTTATTGCAGCTTGATTTCCACGTCGACGCCGGCCGGCAGATCGAGTTTCATCAGCGCATCCACGGTCTTGTCGGTGGGATCGATGATGTCCATCAGGCGCAGATGGGTGCGGATCTCGAACTGGTCGCGCGAAGTCTTGTTGACGTGCGGCGAACGCAGCACGTCGTAACGCTCGATGCGCGTGGGCAGAGGCACGGGGCCGCGCACGACGGCGCCGGTGCGCTTGGCCGTATCCACGATCTCGAGGGCCGACTGGTCGATAAGCCTGTAGTCGAACGCCTTGAGGCGGATACGAATTTTCTGGTTCGGCATTGCGATTCCTTAAAGAGCGCAGCGCGAAAAAGGCGCCGAAAAGCGAAAGGGCAAGATTATGGCACCCGTTCGCCAGCAATGCAAGTGGTTCTTACTCGATGATCTTGGCGACGACGCCGGCGCCGACGGTGCGGCCACCCTCGCGGATGGCGAAGCGCAGGCCTTCTTCCATGGCGATCGGGCAGATCAGCTTCACCACCATCTGCACGTTGTCGCCCGGCATCACCATCT
>JAUYFI010000074.1 GCA_030691075.1 Sulfurisoma sp.
TCGCGGATCTCGAACCTCAGTGTCTCCAGGTCGCCGAGTATCCATGTGGCGGCCGGTGCGCCGAGGCCGGCGACGGTACCCGGATTGACCAGCCAGGTGAGGCCGCCCTTGACGTTGGGCTGTTGCCGGATCTCTGTTTCATGGCTGTGGCCGCAGCAGACCAGATCGTAGTTACCGGTGCAGGCCATGCCGTGACCCAGATGCGGATAGTGGGTGAGAAAAATGCGCCGCCCGCCAAGTTCGATCTCGGCATCCTGGCCGTGGTAGTGCAGCAGGCCTTCCGAATGGCAGGCCATGCGGGCGATGGAGACCGGGTCGCCCAGATTGTTGCCATGCACGGCGTGTATCGGCAGACCGAGCTTGAGCGATGCCTTGAGCGTGTTGCCGCCGATGATGTCGCCACAATGGATCACGGCCTCGGCGCCTTCGGCCTTGGCCGTGGCTACCGCCGCCGCCATCAGGGGGCCGCGGTCATGGCTGTCGGAGAGAATGCAGACTTTCATTGCGCTTTGCCGGTCGTCAAACCGAAGATTTCGTCGAGGCGAAGTTCGCGGATCAACGCGTCCGCCGCCGCCTGGCCATGCTCCCGCACCACCTCGGCGAGGATCAGGCGTGCGGAATTGCGGTTGTAGCCGCCGCCGAAGCTTGCCTGGGTGCCGAGCAGCTGTCGTGCCCTCTCCAGCGTCATATCACCAGCGGGCCATGGTAGTCGTCATCCGGCTCCGGCGCCTTGTTGCCGAGGGTTTCGGTCAATGCGGAGGAGCGCGTGCCGTGGTGGTCGGCCTGGAGCTGCAGCAGGGTGGTCACGCAATCGCCGAGATTGTCATAGACATCCCGGCCGGTGCCGAACTGCTCGTTGGCCGAATAAAAGAACTGGCAGCGGTAGCGCTGGTCCGCCAGCTTGCTGACGATGAATTCGGCGCCAAGCTCGTTCCAGTAGAGCGAGGGGCAGGTGGTCAGCGTCTCGCTGGCGGGGTCGAGTTGCAGCTCGACGTCGGCCGACTGCAGCGGAACCAGGCGGCTGTAACGCTCGAGCAGAATCTGGCTGACCAGTTGCCATTCGGTATCGGTGAAGTCGGGGATGTTCATGGCTATTCG
>JAUYFI010000121.1 GCA_030691075.1 Sulfurisoma sp.
CTTCCACGGCGAAAATGCCATGCGTGCTTTGCAGCAAGCCGCGGTCTCCCGCCTGTCCGCCCGATTCGGCATAGAACGGCGTGTCATCCAGCACCACCACGCCGGTCTCGCCTTCCAGCAATTCGTTGACCTGAGCGCCGCCCTTGTACAGGGCCAGCACGTTGCCCTTGGCTTCCAGCATGTCATAACCGTGAAAGGTGGTGGCCGGGCCGTCGTATTCCAGGTTGGCCGCCATCTTGAACTTGCCGGCGGCGCGCGCCTGTTCGCGCTGATGCGCCATGGCGGCGTCGAAAGCCGCCGCGTCCACGCCGACGCCGTGCTCTCGGCACACGTCCTGGGTCAAGTCGAGGGGAAAACCGTAGGTATCGTGCAGCTTGAAGGCGGTCTCGCCGTTGAATACCTTGTTGTCCTTGCCGGCCATTTCGGCCAGTTCCGCTTCCAGGATCGCCATGCCGTGCTCGATGGTGGCAAAAAAGCGCTCTTCCTCCTGCTTCAGCACCTCGGTGACGCGCGCCTGGTTTTCCTTCAGCTCGGGATAGGCGTCGCCCATCTCGGCCACCAGGTCGGCCACCATCTTGTGGAAGAAGGCAGCGCGGGCGCCCAGCTTGTAGCCGTGGCGGATGGCGCGGCGGATGATGCGGCGCAGCACGTAGCCGCGCCCCTCGTTGCCGGGGATGATGCCGTCGGCGATGAGGAAGGAGCAGGCGCGGATGTGGTCGGCCAACACCTTGAGAGACGGGCTGTCCAGGTCGGAACAATGGGTTTCGCGCGCCGCCGCCTTGATCAGGGCCTGGAACAGGTCGATCTCGTAGTTGGCGTGCACGCCCTGCAGCACGGCGGAGATGCGCTCCAGGCCCATGCCGGTGTCCACCGAGGGCTTGGGCAGCGGGTGCATGACGCCCTGCTCGTCGCGGTTAAACTGCATGAACACGTTGTTCCAGATTTCGATATAGCGGTCGCCGTCCTCCTCGGGAGAGCCGGGCAGGCCGCCGGGAATGTGCTCGCCGTGGTCGTAGAATATCTCGGTGCAGGGGCCGCAGGGGCCGGTGTCGCCCATCATCC
>JAUYFI010000037.1 GCA_030691075.1 Sulfurisoma sp.
CGCTACAAGACCGCCTACGGCAACGCGGCAATGGCCGAACTCGGCGCGCGCCGCGAGCACATCCGCAACAGCTTTTCGCAACTGACCGCCGAGTACGGAGGCGGAACGCCATGAGCGCCGCCCGCCGGGCCGCCCCAAGGAAGGCGCCGCCAACCGCGCGGAGCCGCGCAGCGGCGAACATCCGTCACCCCCTTCCCCGGGAAGGGGGATGGGGGGAAGGCCCATGAGCGCCGCCCGCCGGGCCGCCCCAAGGAAGGCGCCGCCAAACTATGGAGCCGCGCAGCGGCGAACCACCGTCACCCCCTGCCTTGGGCAGGGGGCTGGGGGGAGGGTAGTCCAATGAGCGCCGTCGAGTACCGCACCGCCTACGCCGCTCGCGGCGGGCTGCTCTTTTTGCGCGATGCCCCCGGCATTGCGCTGGGCGACCGCGTGGTGGTCGCCGACCGCGCCGGGCGGCGGCGCTCGGGGCAGGTGATCGCCAGCGGCCGCGACACGGTGCTGGTCCAGGTGCTGGAAGGCACCGACGATCTCGACCTGGAAAGCACCTGGGTGCGCTTTCTCGACGCGCCCTTCGCCCTGACGGTCTCGCGCGAGCTGCTCGGCCGCGTGTTCACCGGCACCGGCGCCGCGCGCGACGGCCGCCCGCCGCTGATCGCCGGCAGCTCGCGGCCGGTGCACGGGGCGCCGCTCAACCCGGCGGCGCGCGCCTATCCGAGCGAGTTCATCGAGACCGGCGTGAGCGCCATCGACGGCCTCAATGCGCTGGTCCGCGGCCAGAAACTGCCGATCTTTTCCGCCTCCGGCTTGCCGCATCACCGGCTCGCCGCGCAGATCGTGCGCCAGGCCCGGCTGCCCGGCGAGGAGGGACGTTTCGCCATCGTCTTCGCGGCGATGGGCGTATCCCATGCCGAAGCCGCGTTCTTCAGCGAGAGCTTCGCCGACAGCGGCGTGCTGGCGCAGGTCGCGATGTTCGTCAACCTTGCCGACGACCCGCCGCTGGAACGCCTGATCCTGCCGCGCGCGGCGATGACCGCCGCCGAATTCCTGGCCTTCGAGCTCGACCTCCACGTCCTCGTCGTGATGACCGACATGACTCTCTACGCCGATGCCCTGCGCGAGGTGACCACGGCGCGCGGCGACGTGCCCTCGCGCAAGGGCTACCCCGGTTTCCTCTACTCCGACCTGGCCGAGATCTACGAACGCGCCGGGCGCATTCGCGGCAAGCCCGGCTCTATCACCCTGCTGCCGGTGCTGTCGATGCCCGCCGACGACATCACGCACCCGGTGCCCGACCTCACCGGCTACATCACCGAAGGCCAGATCGTGCTGGCCCGCGAACTCCATGCCCGTGGCATCTATCCGCCGATCGCCGTGCTGCCCTCGCTGTCGCGCCTGATGAAGGACGGCATCGGCAAGGAGCGCACGCGCGCCGACCACCCGCAGGTCGCCAGCCAGCTCTTCGCCAGCTATGCGCGCGCGCTCGAAGCGCGCAACCTGGCGGCGATCATCGGCGCCGAGGATCTGCCCGCCGCCGACCGCCGCTACCTCGAATTCGCCGAAGCCTTTGAACGCCGTCTGGTCGGCCAGGACGAGAGCGAGCAGCGCTCGATCGAGGAGACCCTGACCATCGCCTGGGACATCCTCTCGCTGCTGCCGGTAGCCGGCCTGACCCGGCTCGACGAGGATCTGCTGGCGCGCCACCACCGCCCGCCGCCGGCCGCCGCGGAGGATGGTTATGCCGCTTGAGTTGCCGCCGACGAAAAGCGCGCTGCTTTACCTGCGCCGCCAGTTGCGCTTCATCGAGCAGGGGCACGACATGCTCGAGCGCAAGCGCGAGTTGCTGACCCTGGTGGTGCGCGAGCGGCTGAAGGATTATCGCGCCCGGCGCGCCCTGGCGCAGCAGG
This sequence comes from Sulfurisoma sp., assembly GCA_030691075.1. Taxonomy (GTDB): domain Bacteria; phylum Pseudomonadota; class Gammaproteobacteria; order Burkholderiales; family Rhodocyclaceae; genus Sulfurisoma. The sequence continues at coordinate 1,905 of JAUYFI010000037.1, forward strand.
CCCTGGCCGGCGCCTACCGTTGGCTGGGCATCGCCGAGTTGCGCATGGGCGGGCACGTGCTCGAACAACTTGCGGTCGGCCTCGAACCGGCGCTGGCGGTGAGTATCCTGCCGCGCAGCAGCGTCGGCGTCGAGTATCCGACGGTGTCCGTGGACATCCTGCCCGGCCGGCCCGTGGCGTTGATGTGGACCGACCCGAGTTTCGACGCGGCGCGCGCCAGCCTGCTCGATCTGGTCGCGCTGCTGGCCCGCCTCGGCGAAGCGGAAACGGCCTTGCGCCGCCTGCTGCTCGAAGAGCGAAAAACGCAGAAGCGGGTCAATGCCCTGCGCTACAACGTCATCCCGCGCCATCGCCGGCGCCTCGCCGAGATCGAAGCGGTGCTGGCCGAAGAGGAACGCATGAGCCGCTTCCTGCTGCAACGCTTCCAGGCGGAAGCCATTGCCGGTCCGTAACGGCGGCGGCTAGCGAATTCCCACCAGAAACGGCGCCGGCGGCATGATCGGAATGCCGCGCCAGGGATGCATGTTCGTCAGATGCGGGTCGCTGGCGACGATCAATTCGACCTCCGCGGCCTCGGCCAGGGCCAGAAACTTGTTGTCCTTCGGATCGGAGCAATCGCCAACCTCACGGGTAACCGCGAACAACACCGCCCGCTGGCGAAAGCCGTTGATAAAGTCCTGGCGCAATGCCTTCGATGCATAGCGATCGAACTTCCGGCGCAGCAACACCGTCGCCAGTTCCGCCAGTGTTTCCTCGCTGACACAAACATCGAAATGCAGTAGCGCTTTTTCCAGCGCCAGGGCTGGGATCGATTGCGGACGGATCGCGGCGCTGACCAGCACGCCGGTATCGACGACGATGCGTCTATCGAAGCTCATGCACCAGCCGATCTACATCGGCATCGGTCAAGTCGGCAGCGCCCGGCTGCGGCATCACCCGCGCCCGGTATTGCGAATACCACCGCGCAGCCTCTTCCCGGCGCTTGTTAACGTCGGCCAGTGCCTGCATGTCGTGCTCCGAGACCACATAGGCCACGGTTCGGCCGCGGCGCGTGACCTCGATCGGCTCGCGCTGCGAACGGTCGATCAATTCGCCGAAACGACTTTGCGCTTCGACCGAAGTAACGGTAATCATGGATTCTCCTTGAAATGGCCAATATGGCCATATTAGCGATTTCACAGAATTAGGCAAGAGTGGCACTGTCAAAAAATCGCCGTTACCTACCCGCGAAAGCCCCCAACGGCCTTCCCGTTTTTGGAACGCTCTACGGGAAGACGATTCGAGGTGTGAACGCCTTGTCGCCGGCGATGCTGGCGGAAGCGGTGTTGGGCTAACGATCATGGCGACTTTCGCCGCCCATGATCATGAAACTCGTCATTCCGGCGCAAGCCGGAATCCAGAGGGGCGACGATCTGGACACCGGCTTTCGCCGGTGAGACGGGCTTTGTGTCTTGCGATGTTTCACAAAAAT
>JAUYFI010000162.1 GCA_030691075.1 Sulfurisoma sp.
CGTGATCGAAGGGCGCGCGTGGGCTGAGGCGGCGCGGCAACTGGTTCGCGATGGTGGCGTGGGTGGTGCCGATATGTTCCGGCCGGTCCTGGATCGCGCCGATGCTTTGTTGAACGACCTGCGCGTGGCCGAGTTCGCCCATCTAAGCGATGTTTTGCCTCTGGGCTTCGACCAGCGCATGCGCTCGTTTGCTACGGATCTGACCCAGCATGTGCAGGCTCCCACCGACGAAACCTTGACTGCCGTTGAGGAAGCCGCCAATCGCGTCCTGACCCATGGTCTGGCGGCAGCCCAACCTCAACGGGCTGATCGAGTAGAAATGGCAAGGCGCATGGCCCGCTGGCTGGTGCGGCCGGCAACAGCTGCCACCACGGTGGCTGATCTCATGTGCTGGCAGTCCGACGAAGGCGCATTTGTCGATTGGGCGCGCTTTCGGTTGCTGGGGGGGGATGAACTGGTGGAGGTGTCACACGCCTACGGGGCCGTCCGCACTGCCGTCATCGCGCGCCGCAATGCTTTGGGACAGCGATTTGCTTTGGCGTTGCAGAACTGGAACGCGCAGGCGCCAGGGACCGACGCTCGCATTGTTCCGCTGGAATCGGTGCTCGACTGCGTCGTGGCTCCCCTGGCTGCGCTTCAACCCGTGCTGTTGCTGGTGGTCGATGGCTTGAGCGCCAGTATTTTCCGAGAGCTTTTTGCCCGGCCCGAGCGCCTGGGTTGGGCCGAGATGGTGCCGGCTGCCTTGGCACGCCCATTGGCCGGCGTGGCGGCATTCCCGACCATCACCGAGGTCAGCCGCGCAAGCTTGCTTTGCGGAAAGCTCACGACGGGTACCTCCTCACTTGAGAAAACCGGATTTTCAACCCATGCTGCGTTGCTGGCCCAATCGCGCGCTGATGTACCGCCCAAGCTTTTCCACAAGGGCGATCTGAGCGACTCAACGAACCTGTCAAACGAGGTCAGGACGGCCATTGCCAACCCGCAACAACGCGTTGTCGGCCTGGTGTACAACGCTGTCGACGACCATCTCAGTGGCCCGGACCAGCTGCACCAACGCTGGAACCTGGAAGATCTGCGCTTGTTCCTGCCCATCCTGCGCGAAGCCCGGGAAGCTCGCCGCGTGGTCGTGATCACAGCCGATCATGGACACCTGCTTGAAGACGAAACCACACAAATCACCGGTGGCGAAAGCGATCGATGGCGTGCAGGCAACGATGTCGGAAACAGCAACGAGATCGTTTTGAGCGGTGGACGTGTTCGAACCGCGAGCGGTGCAACATCGGTGGCGTGTTTATGGAGCGAAAGCGTCAGGTACGCCGGCCGCAAGAACGGCTACCACGGTGGAATTTCACTACAAGAGGTGACCGTGCCCTTGAGTGTGTTGGTGCCATATGGCATGAGCCTGCCTGAATGGCAGCCAGCCTTGCCAGCCCAGCCGGAATGGTGGGACCTGCCCAGCATGGCAACCCCGCAAACCACGATACCCCAACCGACTTTGGTGCCTCGACCAGCGTCGCGCCGACCAGCACCACTACGTGGCCAAGAACAGTTGTTTGACACGTCCATGGCGCCGATCCCCACAGCATCGTCAGCACAGACACAAGACTGGATCGATATCCTTCTGCAAAGCCAGGTGTATGTATCTCAGCGTTCGCTGGCGGCGCGTGTGGCGCCACCCAATGACCAAATGCGCAAGCTGCTTACAGCTCTGGATGAGCGCGGCGGAAAACTGTCGCGCGCGGCTCTCGCCCAGAGGCTCGTCATACCGGAAATCCGATTGAATGGAATGTTGAGCGCCGTGAGACGGATATTGAATGTCGATCAAGCCACTGTGTTGTTCGTGGATGAAGTTGCCGGCACCGTTGAACTGAATCGGACCTTGCTGCTCCAGCAATTTCGAATCACGGCAAATGGAGGTGACCGATGATCAGTGCCGCAAGGCGTGATGACATCGTCGGCGCCTTGCGTCGAGGGACCGTTCCAAGCAGCGGACTGGACGCGCTGGCGGTAGGCATTGACGGTTTTGCGCCGACGCTGGACGAAGAACTGGCCACGGTCGCTGGCGGACGCGGTGGGTTCAAGTCGGTACGGGGGGAATACGGCACCGGCAAAACCTTCTTTGGTCGCTGGCTTCAAGAGCGTGCCCGTGCGAAAGGCTTTGCCACCAGCGAAGTGCAGATTAACGAAACCGAAACGCCCTTGCATCGATTGGAGACTATCTATCGTCGGCTGGTCGAGCGACTCGGGACAGCGGATAGCAACACGGGCGCATTTCGCAGTGTGATTGACGGTTGGTTTTTTGCTTTGGAACAGGATGTTCTCGCCGACGGGTCGGTCGATGCCGGTAACGAAAAAGCCCTGCTGGAGCGCACCGAGGCGTTGATGGAGTCCCAGTTGACAGCCATCAGCAAAACCGCGCCGGCCTTCTCGGCTGTTCTGCGCACCTACCGGCGGGCCTTGGCTGATGGCGACAATCAGCTTGCTGAAGGGTTGATCAGCTGGCTTGCTGGCCAACCCAATGTCGCGGCCAGCGTAAAGCGCGCCGCAGGCATCAAGGGAGATTTGGACCACTTTGGGGCAGCCAACTTCCTGATCGGATTGCTGACCATCTTGCGCGACAGCGGCTTCCCGGGCCTGGTGTTGGTGCTCGATGAGGTGGAAACACTCCAGCGCATGCGTGCTGACACGCGGGAACGTGGCTTGAACGCGTTGCGCCAGTTGATCGATGAAATTGACGCCGGACGATTTCCTGGCCTTTACCTCGTCATTACCGGAACCCCCGCATTCTTTGACGGCGCCCAAGGCGTACAGAGACTTGCGCCGTTGGCGCAGCGCCTGCATGTGGACTTTGGCACCGACCGACGGTTCGATAATCCACGCGCCGTGCAGATTCGTCTGGCACCTTTCGACCAAGGCTCGCTGGTCGCTGTCGGAAAGCGCGTGCGCGATATTTACGCGGAAACGCAGCCCAATGAGAGCCGTTTGCGCACCCTGGTCAATGATGCCTACATTGATACCCTGGCCCGCGCGGTAGCTGGTGGACTGGGCGGAAAAGTAGGCGTGGCACCACGCTTGTTTCTCAAGAAACTGGTCGCCGATGTGCTCGATCGAGTTGATTTGCATGAGAGCTTTGATCCGCGCCAACACTACAAGCTGACGTTGGCGGAAAACGAAATGACGGCGAATGAGCGGGCCGCCGCCGGAGCAGTCGGCGTGGATGACATCGAGCTGTGATCGAGTTCGAAAAGCTGCACCCGGCACTTCAGTATCACGTCGTGAATTCGCTGGGCTGGGATAGCCTGCGACCGACCCAACTGCAGGCCATTGATCCGATTCTTTCTGGCGCGCATTGCCTCTTGCTGGCTCCGACGGCCGGAGGAAAGACGGAGGCCGCCATCATCCCCGTTTTATCGAGAATGTTGACGCATGCCTGGCCAGGGGTAAGCGTGATTTACGTCTGCCCGATTAAAGCGCTCTTGAACAATCTCGAACAGCGTTTATCTTATTACGCTGGCTTGGTCGGCAGACGTGTTGCTGTTTGGCATGGGGATATTTCCCAGTCTCAAAAGAGCCATGCCATCAAGGATGCACCCGACATTCTGCTGACTACGCCCGAATCGATTGAAGGCATGTTGGTGTCCACACGCATTGACCGACCAGCATGGTTTGGCAATCTGCGGGTTGTGATTGCCGATGAGCTGCATGCGTTCGCGGCGGATGACCGCGGGTGGCACTTGAGATCTGTGCTTCACCGTCTGCAACAGTACGTTCCCAACGAGATGCAACGGCTTGGTCTGTCAGCAACCGTGAGCAATCCAACGGAGCTGCTCAACTGGTTTGCTCCCACGGGGATCAAACAGGTTGTCGGTACCTCAGTGGTGAGCACTGACGCTGATGTCACCGTGGATTTCGTGGGCTCTTTGGCCAACGCGGCCACGGTAATTGCCCGCCTGTACCGGGGCAGCAAACGCCTGGTGTTTTGCGATTCGCGCAGCAGTGCCGAAGAACTGACCAGCGCGCTGCGCGGCCAGGAGGTGCGCGCATTTTTGAGTCATGCGTCGCTCAGCCATTCCGAGCGCAAGCTTGCCGAGACGGCCTTTGCAGAAGAAAAAGACTGCGTAATTGTTGCCACCTCAACGCTAGAGCTTGGCATCGACGTCGGGGACTTGGATCATGTAATTCAGATCGATGCACCTTCGACGGTGTCATCGTTTCTTCAGCGCATGGGCCGCACCGGCCGCCGGGCTGGCGCACGACGAAGCTGTTTGTTCCTTTGCACCAATGACGACTCGCTCATGTTGGCCATGGGCATTTGTCGCCTTTGGGGTGAAGGCTGGGTTGAAGCGGCATTCCCTCCGCCTGAACCGTGGGCCATCGTGGCACAGCAAGCCATGGCAGCCACTTTGGAGCGCCCTGAATGGCCAAGGCATGACCTTGTTTCTCTATTGTGTGGGTCCTTCCCTGAATCGAGTGCTCAAGGCATCTCGGATCTAGTCGGGCACATGGTGCAACTCGGCTTCCTGATGGAAACTGACGGAGTTCTGCAAATTGGCCCCGCAACTGAAAAACATTTCGGACGGGCTCACTACAAAGACTTGCTCGCATCTTTCTCCGGCGCCCAACTGCTTTTGGGGCGCTTTGGCAGTGTTGAGGTCGGCTTCATCGATCCGATGATGTTGGCTGGTGAGAAGGAAGATCGGTTGATCCTGCTGTCGGGAAAAAGTTGGCGCATTACCGATGTCGACTGGAAGCGACAAACGGTATGGCTTGAGCCAGCGAAAGACGGCGGCAAGGCCCGCTGGACAGGAAGCGGACGCACCTTGAGCCGAGAGATCGCCCAAGGAATCTTTCGTGCCCTACGCCACGGCGTAGATGGCCACGCAGTGATTTCAAAAAGGGCTCGACTTGAAATCGAACAGGTCGTGGAACACATTCCCGAGCCTGGCGTTACGTCGGTCTTGTCGATAACCAAGAATGAGGCGGTCGGCGCCCGCCTGTGGACCTTTGGTGGCACGCGCGCCAACCGCACCATCGCCAAGCAGATACAAGCCCTGACCGAGGTTAGCCGAATTGATGCCCTGGGCCTTGACCTGAAAACCCCCATCGACCCAAAGGCACTGAATTCTGACTTTCTTGTCTCGGACCTTCGGTTTTCCGCGGACGAAATCGATCAGCGCGCGAAGCCGATCAAATTTTCAGCTTGCCTACCAGCCAACTTGCTAATTCAAATTATTCGAATGCGCCAGTTCGAGCAACCCGTTTTGCTAAGAGGCCCACTGGCGCAGCTTGCGCGATGCCGCTACGATGCGCGCCATGTCTGAAAAAATTCTCGTCGTCGACGACGACATCCGCCTGCGCCAGCTACTCGAGCGTTACCTTTCCGACCAGGGCTTCGCGGTCAAGGCCGTGCCCGATGCCCCGGCGATGGACCGCGCGCTCGACCGCGAGCTCTACGACCTGATCGTGCTCGACCTGATGCTGCCGGGCGAGGACGGCCTGGCCATCTGCCGCCGCCTGCGCGCCGGCAAGAACGAGGTGGCGATCATCATGCTCACCGCCAAGGGCGAAGACGTCGACCGCATCGTCGGCCTCGAACTCGGCGCCGATGACTATCTACCCAAGCCCTTCAACCCGCGCGAACTGGTCGCCCGCATCCACGCCGTGCTGCGCCGCCGCGCCGCGCCGCCCCCACCCGGCGCACCCGCCGCCGCCGAGGAAGTCGTGCGCTTCGGCACCGTCGAGGTCAACCTCGCCACCCGCGAGCTCGCGCGCGAGGGCACGATCACCCAGCTCACCACCGGCGAGTTCGGCCTGCTGCGGGTGCTGGTCGAACACCCGCGCCAGCCGCTGTCGCGGGACAAGCTGATGGAACTCGCGCGCGGCCGCGAGTACGAGGTATTCGACCGCGCCATCGACGTGCAGGTGTCGCGCCTGCGCAAGCTGGTCGAAGACGACGCGGCCAAGCCGCGCTACATCCAGACGGTGTGGGGTTTCGGCTATGTGTTTGTGCCCGACGGGCAGAAACACTCGTGAGGCTCGTTCCGCGCACCCTCCTCGCCCGTACCTTCCTGCTGCTGGCGGCGCTGATGCTGCTCTCGGTGCTGGCCTGGTTCGCGATCTTCACCACCTACGAGCGCGAGCCGCGCGCGCGGCAGATCGCGCAGATGATTGCCAGCGTCGTGAATCTCACGCGCACCTCGCTGGTATCGGCCCGCGCCGATGCCCGGCGCGAGCTGCTGCGCGAGCTTTCCGATCGCGAGGGCATCCACATCTACCCCGCCGAGGGCGACGACCGCATCGCGCCGCTGCCGGACCGGGCCTTCCTGCTGCGGACTCAGGAACTGTTGCGCGAACGGCTCGGACCGGAGACGCGGCTGACCCTGGAACGCAACGGTGAAAAAGCCCTGTTCGCCTCGTTCCGCATCGACGAGAGCGACGAAAGCGACTACTGGGTCGCGCTGCCCATCGAACGACTCGAGCGCATTTTCCCGGCGCAATGGATCGGCTGGGGCCTCGCCGCCCTGCTGCTGTCGCTGATCGGCGCCTGGCTGATCATGTTCCGCGTCACCCGCCCCTTGAAAGCCCTCGAGCACGCCGCCGCCGAGATCGGCCGCGGCCGCCAGCCGGCACCGCTGCCCGAGCGCGGCCCCGAGGAACTGGAGACGCTGGCGCGCGCCTTCAACCGCATGAGCGCCGACCTGGCGCGACTGGACGAGGACCGCGCGCTGATCCTCGCCGGCATCTCGCATGACCTGCGCACGCCGCTGACCCGCCTGCGCATGGAAATCGAAATGACCGGCGCCGACGAGGCCACGCGCGAGGCGATGGCCGCCGACGTCGAGGAAATGGATCGCACCATCGGCCAGTTCCTCGATTTTGCCCGCACCGACGGCGGCGAAGCCTTGCAGGAAACCGACCTCGCGGCGCTGCTGCTGGAGCTGGCCGAACAGTTTCGCAAGCGCGGCTGGACCGTCGAAGCGCAAGCCGCGCCGCTGCCGCCCTACCCGGTGCGACCGAAGGCCATGCGCCGCGCCATCGGCAACCTGGTCGAGAATGCCCGCCGTCACGCCGGCGCCGACTTTCCCATCGAACTTGCCCTCGCCCGCGACGGCAAGGCGATCCGCATCGAAGTCCGCGACCAGGGTCCCGGCATCCCGGCCGAAGAGGCGGAGCGCCTCAAGCTGCCCTTCACCCGACTCGAATCCGCCCGCAGCAACGCCGTCGGCGCCGGCCTCGGTCTGGCCATCGTCGACCGCATCGCCCGAGCCAACGGCGGCCGCCTCGACCTGCTGCCGCGCGACGGCGGCGGGCTGGTCGCGCGCATTACAATCCCCGCGGCATAAACATCCCCGCACCCGGCGCGCAAAAAGTTGGCGCTGGCGGGACGGCGGCTTACGCCAGATCGACGCTGGCCTGCTGCTGGCGCAATCCCCGCGCATGGCGGTGGCGCGCCAACAGGCGCGGGTCGGTGACCACTTCGCCGATGGTCGCGCCGATCACCATCACCACGCCCAGCACCGGCAACACCAGCATCAGCCCCGGCACCCCGGCGACGGCGCCGCCGACGAAAATCATGATCACTGTTACCAGCGGATGCATGTGCAGGCTCTTGCCGATGGTCAGCGGCATGTAGACGAAGTCGTCGAGCAGGCGGACGACGATGAACAGCATGACGGCCCAGTACGCCATTGCCGGCGTGTCGGGAAAATCGGTGGCGGCGACCAGCACGACCAGCAGGCCGCCGAGAATGGAGCCGATGTAGGGAAGCCACGCCAGCACCGCGCAGATGAAGCCCAGCGCCAGCGCCCCGGGAAAGCCCATGAACCAGAGGCCGGCCGCCAGGGTGAAGGTGTCGAGCACGGTCAGTTCGATCAGCCCCTGGAAATAGGCGCGGGCCGTGCGATCGACCTCGTGCAGCAGGTAGAGCGTCCGCTCGAAAAAGGCGTTGGGCACGGCGCTGCCGAGGAAACGCTTGAAACGCTGGCCGTCGCGCAGGAAGAAGAAGACGAGGAAGGGAGCGAGCAGCAGCGAGGGCATCCATGCCGCGATCCCCATGGCCAGCGGCTCGATGTACTCGGTGAAATGGCCGCCGAGGTTGCCGAGGCGTTGCACCACGGTATCGGCGACCTGGGCATTGGCAAGCAGCGCCCACTTGGCTTCGAGCATGTGCAGCGAGCGCTCCAGCAGCTTGAGGCCGCCCTGCATGTAGCGCTCGATCGACGCCTGGCCGTCGGCCAACTGGCTCGCCAGCCACGGCAGCATCAGCGTGAAACCGATGCCGATCAGGGCAAGAAAACCCAGGGTCACCACGCTCGACGCGGCGTCGCGGCTCATGCCGCGATAGACCAGGCGTTGCACCGGCGGATAGAGCATGTAATAAAGGATCAGCGCCAGCAGGAAGGGCACGACCAGCCACAGCATTTTCTGAAACACGAAAAGCAGCAGGCAGGTGGCGGCGATGATGCCCGACCACACCACCGGGCCGGAGCCGTAGTGCGGCGTATTCACAGGTACTGGTGCGTCTGCGGCGCCAGGCGCGCGGCGCGCAGGCGGTTGGCCAGCGTGCGCGCGATCTGCATGGATATCTTCGAGGCGATGCGTGCGTGGGTATCGAGCAGGCCCATGAAGTCCTCGCGGAAGAATACCGCCAGCTGGCAGTTGCTTGTCGCCCGCGCCTGGGCGGAGCGCGGCGCGTTGTCGAGCAGCGCGACATCGCCGAACACGGCCCCGCCATCCATTTCGGCCAGCACCGTCGGCACGCCATCCTCGACGCGCCGAATCGCCACCTTGCCTTCGAGCACGATGTAGATGGCCTGCCCGTCCTCGCCTTCGTCGAAAATGACCTCGTCGGCAAGGTAGTCACGCTCGTGCAGCAGACCATCCACGATGGCGAGTTCGGCCGGCGTGAGATCGACGAAAAGGAAGAGCGAACGCAGCCGTTCGAGGCGGGGCGAAACGGATTTGGGACGGAACAGACCAAGAACCACGGGGTATCTCCGGTTTCAGGACGGAGGCATTCTAGCCCGCTTTCTCCGGCGGAGCCCAGCGCTCGATGACCCGCACGGCCTCGTCGATGGCCCCCGCGACTTCGCGCAATTGCTCCGCCACGTCCGCGCCCTCGCGTTGGGCCTGCTCGAGCCGCCGCGCCGCCTCGGTCACGCGGGGAATGCCCAGGGTGGCGCCCACGCCCTTCAGGGTGTGGGCCAGGCGCACCGGCCCCATGGGGTCGCCCGCGCGGCATTCCTGCTCGAAGTCGCGAACGAAATCGCCGCCGTAGTCGCGAACGAAATTTGACAACAGCATGCGATAGAAGTCGACGTCGCCTCCCACTCGATCCATCGCGTCCTCGACATCGAAGCCGGGCAGCGCCAACGCGCCCCCTTGCGCCTCGGCCGCGGCATGGCCCGGCGACGACGCCCGCGCCCCGCGCCCCCGCGGGACCGCGAGCCAGCGCTCGAGCGTCTTGAAAAGCTCCGCCACCTGGATCGGCTTGGCGACATGGTCGTCCATGCCGGCCGCCAGCGCCTCCGCCCGGTCGGAGGCGAAGGCGTTGGCGGTCAGGGCGATGATCGGCATTTCCCGGAAGCGCGGGTTCTGGCGGATCAGCCGGGTGGCCGTGTAGCCGTCCATGACCGGCATCTGCACGTCGAGCAATACGGCATCGAAGGCGCCGTCGGGCGCGGCCGCCAGGGTGTCGACGCATTCCCGGCCGTTGTCGACGGCGGTGACCAGAACACGGGCGCCGACCAGAATATCGCACGCCACCAGGCGGTTGATTTCGTTGTCCTCGGCCAGCAGAATCCGGGCGCCGCGGATCGCCGCGGGCGCCGCGACCGTCCCCCGGTCACGCTTGCCTTCCGCGGGACGATTGAAGATCGGCGACAGGATGTTGCGCAGCGCCGCCCGCGAAAAGGGTTTCTCCAGTTGCGCATCGAAGGAGATTTCGCCGGCCGTCGCCTCGAAGGCGCCATACTCGAAGGGCGACACCACGGCCACGATGCGAATGGCCGGCTGATGGGCGCCCTCCCGGATTCGCCGCACCACCTCGGGCGCGTCGCCATCGGGCAGACGCCAGTCCAGCAACAGCAGATCGTGGCGTGCGTCGGCGGGAGCGGTGCGAAGCCGGGCAAGCGCCTCCTCGCCGGAAACCGCCTCGCTGACCCGGCAGCCCCATGCCTCGAGATACCTGCGCAGCAGGCCGCGGGAAGTTTCGCCGCCGCTGGCCACCAGCACATGCCGCCCGGCCAGCCCGGATTCGCCCACCGTTTCCAGCGGGCAGAGCGCCTCCGGCGGCACGCGGAAACCGACGACGAACGAGAAAGTGGAACCCTGTCCTGGACTGGAGGTCACGCCGATCTTGCCGCCCATCAGTTCCACCAGCCGCCGGGAGATGGTCAGTCCCAGCCCCGTGCCGCCGTAGCGGCGCGTGATCGAACCGTCGGCCTGGCTGAATGCCTGAAACAGGCGCGCCATCTCGCTCTCGCTCATGCCGATGCCGGTGTCCTGAATATCGAAGCGCAGATCGACCCGCTCGCCGATCCGCGGCGCCTCCTTGCGGACGCGCAGGACGACCTGCCCGGCGTCGGTGAACTTGATGGCGTTGCCGAGCAGGTTGATCAGCACCTGATTGAGCCGCAGGGCATCGCCGACCAGGATCGGCGGCAGATCGGTGGCTTGGTCGAACAGCACCTCGATATCCTTCTCGCCGGCCTTGACGGCGACGATGTTGGCCACGGTGTCGATCACTCCCTCGCACAGATCGAACGGCTCGGTTTCCAGTTCCAGCTTGCCCGCCTCGATCTTGGAAAAGTCGAGGATGTCGTTGATGATGCCGAGCAGCGTCCCCGTCGCGTTCTCGATCTTGAGCAGATAATCGCGCAGTCGCGGCTCGGGCTGGCAAGCCAGCGCCAGATGGGTCAGGCCGGTGATCGCGTTCATCGGCGTGCGAATCTCGTGGCTCATGTTCGCCAGGAATTCGCTCTTGCTGCGCGCCGCCGCCTCGGCCGCCTCCTTCGCCGTCTCAAGTTCGGCCTGTAGCCGCTTGATGTCGCTGATGTCGGTGGAGACGGTGCATATCCCGGCCAATCCGCCGTCGCCGTCGAAGAGGGGAAACTTGGCCGAAATCGCGACGGCGGGGCCGGCCGGCGTGTCGATGGTTTCCTCGAAGCGGACGACCCGCCTTGCCTCCATGGTCCGGCGGTCGTTGCTGAGAAAACGCAGGGCCTGCGCGTCCGGAAAAAGATCGAAGACCGTCCGCCCGATCGCCTGCTGGCGCGAAACGCCCATCGCCTCCTCCCAGCGCCGGTTGACGATGTTGAAGCGGCCGTCCGCGGTCTTGAAGGAAATCGCCGCCGAATTGTGCTCGACGATGCCCTCGAGCAACTGCCGGCTGGCGCGCAAGGCCTCGGCCGCCGCATGCTCCTCGTCGACGTCCTCGAACAGCCAGACCGAACCGCTGTCGGGCTTGGCGGCATCCACCAGGCGTCCGGTCAGGCGGCACCAGAACATGCTGCCGTCGGCCCGGCACAGTTCCTGTTCGCGCCGGTGGATTCCGCCATTGTCGAGATCCCGGTAGGCATCCCCGCCCAGCCTGTACGCCGCCTCGTCCGGGTAGAAAATGCGCGACGAGCGGTTGTCGAGTCCGCCGGGCGGCACGCCGAAGATTTCCTCGAGTCGGCGATTGCAGCGCCGGTAAATGCGGTCATGGACGAAGACGATGCCGATCGTCGCCGACTCCAGGATCGCCGCCATCTCCTCGTTGGCCTCCCGCAGCGACTCCTCGGCGCGCCGGCGCTCGGAGATGTCGGCCATCATCCAGACCGTGCGGTAGCCATGGCCCAGCGAGCGCACCGGCCTGGCCGCGACATGCATCCAGTTCAGCGAGCCGTCGCTGCGCGCCAGGGGCCATTCGATGTCGATGTTGCCGCCGCTGGCGAGCATCGGGCGCACCGCGTCCGAAAACTTGAGATAGTCGTTGTCGCTGGCGAAGAACGTCGACGCCGGCTTGCCCAGCAGGCCCTCCACCCCGACATAACCGAGCGTATCGAGGAACTGACGATTGCAGCGCAGGATCAGGCCGTCGGCCGTGATCAGGATGCCGACCAGCACGTTCTCGATCAGCGTCTCCTGCTCTTCGAGCAAGATCTCGAGCCGGCTTGCCGCCTTGCCGTCGTCCGTTTCCGGGGCGCGCGCCTGGTCAGTCATCGTTCGGCGGATCGCCTTGTTTACCCATGCCGACACCATGCCACGAAATCGCCGGCCGCGCACATTGCAGTGCAACACCGCCGAGCGGCGGCGACAGCGGCCAGCGCCCGAGGATGTCGTAGCTCGCCCCCGCGCCGCCGAGTTTCGATTCGGCCAGGACGAAATCGCCCACCGGCCAGGCGAACGGGGCCGCCAGCGCGAGGCCGGCGGCGCAATACGCCTGGCGCAGCAGCGTGGCATGGGCGACGAAGGGGCGGGACTCGATGCGAAAGCCGCGCTCGCGCAAGGCCGCCGCCAGAGCGTCGGCCAGCGCGGGCAGTTCGGCGGGCATCCGGCTGCCGCCGGCCCAGACGATATGGTTGTGACGCCAGCATTCGATCCGGTCGATGGTCAGCACGCACGGCGCCGTGTCGCCGGCGCCGACTTTCTCCGCGGCCGCCAGCGCCTGGTCCAACCGCGCCGCGGCGACATCGCCCAGAAAGGCCAGCGTCATGTGCAGGGTGTCGCGGCGCGTCAGGCGGCCGCCGCAGGTCCGGTGCGCCTGGCGCGCCGCGGCGTAAAGCGCCGCGGCGACGGCCGCGTCCGGCCACAGCGCGAAGAAAAGCCGCCGCCCGGCTTCAGCCGTCATCCCGCGTCAGCAGCGCCACGGCCTGCGCGGCAATGCCCTCGCCGCGCCCCGTGAGGCCGAGCTTTTCCGTGGTCTTGCCCTTGATGTTGATGGCGTCAGCCGCCACGCCGAGATCGGCGGCGATGTTGGCGCACATGGCCGCGGCATGCGGCAGGATCTTCGGTGCCTCGCAAATCACCGTGGCATCGACGTTGGCCACGCGCCAGCCGGCCTCGCGGCAACGCGCCGCCGCGCCGCGCAGCAGCACGCGGCTGTCGGCGCCGGCCCATTGCGGATCGCTGTCGGGAAACAGGCGGCCGATGTCGCCCAGGCCAGCGGCGCCGAGCAGCGCGTCGGTGATCGAATGCAGCAGCACGTCGGCATCGGAATGCCCGAGCAGGCCGCGGTCGTGCGGGATGTCGACGCCGCCGATGATGCAGCGCCGGCCCGGTACCAGCGCATGCACGTCGTAGCCTTGGCCAACACGGAATTCAGGGACGGTCACGGTGCCTCCTGACGGGCCGTCCCGAGGGAGGCAGCGCCCCCCGTGGGGGCAGCGAATGAAGTGAGCGTGGGGGCCATGGATCTCCGACTGGCGAGTATCAACTCGGCCAGTTGCAGGTCGAGCGGAAACGTCACCTTGAAGTTGGTCGCGTCGGCGGCCACCAGCTGCGGCCTGAGCCCGAGCGCCTCGATGGCGCTGGCCTCATCGGTGACGGTCGGGGCGAATTCCAGCGCCTCGAGCAGCATGCCGTGACGGAACATCTGTGGCGTCTGCGCCTGCCACAGCCCCTCGCGCGGCACGGTGGCGACGATGCGCGCCTTGCCGTCGGCGGTTTCCCCCGCCTGCTTCAGGGTATCGGCCAGGGGCACGGCGAGAATCCCGCCGACCGGATCGATGCCGGCCTCGCGAATCAGCGCCGCGACATGATCGACGGTCAGACAGGCGCGCGCGGCGTCGTGCACCAGCACCCAGTCTTCGGGGGCCAGCGCTTCGCGAATGGCGCGCAGGCCGTGGGTGACCGAGGCCGCGCGGGTGTCGCCGCCGCAACGCAGCACCACGAGCTTGTCGCCGAGTTCGCTCCAGTCGTGGCGCGACCACTCGGCGTCGTCGGGCGCGAGCACGACGAAAACCTTCTCGATGGCGACCGCCGCCGCCAATGCCGCCAGGGCGTGGAAGATCAGCGGACGCCCCGCCAGCGGCAGATATTGTTTGGGCAAGCCGCCGCCCATGCGGGAGCCAGAGCCGGCGGCCGGGACCAGTGCAAAGTAAGCCATGCGCCCATTGTAAGGACTAGAATGAAACGAGGCCAGCCGAAGAGGAATTCACCATGACTCCCTTGGAACAAACCACCCCCGAGCAGTTGCAGGCTTTCGCCACCAGCTTGGCGATCGGCCTGCTGATCGGTCTCGAACGCGAGCGCAAGGCGGACGCCAAGGCGGGGCTGCGAACTTACGCGCTGGTCGCCATGCTCGGGGCTCTTTCGGCGTTGCTGGCGACGCGCTCCGGCAGCGGCTGGATCGTGGCGATCGGCATCCTGGCCGTCGGCGCCATGATGATCGCCGCCGTCAATATCGACCCGCATGACGATGGCGATCCGGGAACGACTTCCGTGGTCGCGGCAATGGTTTGCTTCGGCCTCGGCGCGACGGTGTGGTACGGCCACGCGGAGCTTGCCGTCATGCTCGCCATCGCCACCACGGTGCTGCTCTATTTCAAGGCGCAGTTGCATGGCATCAGCGCCAGTCTCACTCACCGCGACCTGATCTCCATACTCCAGTTCGCCGTGCTCTCCTTCGTCGTCCTGCCCATCCTCCCCGACAGGAATTACGGCCCCTACGCCGCCATCAATCCCCATCAGGTGTGGTGGATGGTGGTGTTGATTTCCGGCGTCTCGCTGGCCGGTTACGCGGCGTTGCGCATCGCCGGCAGCCGCCACGGCGCGGCGCTGATCGGCATCTTCGGCGGCTTCGCTTCGAGCACGGCGACCACCATGGTCTTTGCCCGCCATGCCCGCGAGCGGGTCGACCTGGTGCGCACCGCCACGCTGGTGATACTGCTGGCCAATCTCGTGGTGATGGTTCGTCTGTGGCTGGTTTCGGCGGCGGTGGCGCCGGCGCTGATGCTGTCGCTCGGCATCGTCTTCGGCGCCGGCATTGCCGGCGGCCTGGCGGTAACGCTCTATGGCTGGCGCCGGCTCGGCGCACAGGCCGACCTGCCGATGCCCGAGGTCAAGAACCCGACCGAGATTCGCACCGCGCTTTCGTTCGCCTTGCTCTACGCGGTGGTGCTGTTCCTGTCGGCGTGGCTGCAGGACGTCGCCGGCAACCGCGGCCTCTATCTGGTCGCCCTGGCCTCGGGCTTGACCGATGTCGATGCCATCACCCTGTCCAGCCTGCGCCTCTTCAACCTCGAAAAGCTCGCCGCCCAACAGACCGTCATCGTCATCGCGCTGGCGGTGCTTTCCAACCTGGTCTTCAAGAGCGGGCTGGTGATCGTCATCGGCGGCATGGCGCTTGCGCGCCATGTGCTGCCCGGCATGGTCGCCATCGCCGCCGGCATCGGGACCGGACTCCTCGTCTTTTCATAAGGAGACGGTCATGTGCGCGCAAGAGCACATTCGTCCGCCCGCCGTCGCCGGCATGTTCTACACCGGCGAACCCGGGGCTCTGGCCGGCGAAGTGGCCGCCATGCTGGCCGAAGTCCGGCCGGCGACGGCGAGGCGGATCGTGCCGAAGGCTCTGATCGTGCCCCACGCCGGCCACATCTATTCGGGGCCGATCGCCGCCAGCGCCTATGCCCTGCTGGCGCCCTTGTCCGGAACGATCCGCCGTGTCGTGCTGTTCGGCCCGGCCCATCGCGTCGCGGTCAATGGCCTCGCCCTGCCGGCCGCGACGGCGTTCGCCACGCCGCTGGGCATCGTCCCGCTCGATCTCGCCGCCATGGAGGCGGCGCAGGCGCTGCCGCAAGTCAGCGTCAACGCCGCCGCCCACGCCATGGAGCATTCGCTCGAAGTGCAACTGCCCTTCCTCCAGGCCGTGCTCGACGAGTTTCGCCTCGTCCCCTTCGTCGTCGGCCAGACCGGCGGCCACGAAGTCGCCGAGGTCATCGACCTGCTCTGGGGCGGCCCCGAAACGCTGATCGTGATCAGTTCCGACCTGTCCCATTACCTGCCCTATGCCACGGCGCGGCAGAAGGACCAGGCGACGACCGCCGGCATCCTGCGGCTGGCCCCGCTCGGCGAGTTCGAGCAGGCCTGCGGCGCGCTGCCGATCAACGGCATGATCGAAGTGGCGCGGCGGCGCGGGCTGACGCCGACACTCCTCGACCTGCGCAATTCCGGGGACACGGCCGGCGACAAATCCCGCGTCGTCGGCTACGCCTCCTTCGCCTTCGAGGAAAGCGGCCATGTCCACTGACGCTCTCGGCACGGCGCTGCTGCTCCGCGCCCGCAACGCGATCGCGGCGGAATTCGGCGAGGCGCCACGCCCCGAACCCGACCATCCGGCACTGCACGCGCCGGGGGCGACCTTCGTCACCCTGACCCAGCACGGCGAATTGCGCGGCTGCATCGGCTCGCTCGAGGCCTGGCGGCTGCTGGATCAGGATGTGCGCGCCAATGCCAAGGCGGCCGCCTTCCGCGACCCGCGCTTCATGCCGTTGACCCAGAACGAACTGGCCATCACCCGCGTCGAGGTATCGCTGCTGACGCCGGCCACGCCACTCTGCTTCGCCAGCGAGGAAGAGGCCGTGGCGCAATTGCGCCCGAACATCGACGGCGTGATCCTCGAATGCGCCATGCATCGCGGCACCTTCCTGCCGCAGGTGTGGGAGAGCCTGCCGGAACCCCGCCGGTTCATGGCGCACCTGAAGCAGAAGGCCGGCCTGCCCGCCGATTTCTGGTCGCCTGACCTGAAGCTCTCTCGTTACGAGGTGCGGAAATGGAAAGAACCGGAGAAGTCCTGACGGGAACACCCGCCAAGTGGTGGCATGCGCTGCCCGACGGCCGCATCCAGTGCGACCTCTGCCCGCGCGACTGCAAGCTGCACGAGGGGCAGCGCGGCGCCTGCTTCGTGCGCGCCATGCACGACGGCAAGATGATCCTCACCACCCATGGTCGCAGTTCCGGCTTCTGCATCGACCCGATCGAGAAGAAGCCGCTCAATCACTTCTATCCCGGCTCCAGCGTCCTCTCCTTCGGCACCGCCGGCTGCAACCTCGCCTGCAAGTTCTGTCAGAACTGGGACATCTCCAAGTCGCGCGAGATGGACACGCTGCAGGACGAGGCCAGCCCCGCGGCCATCGCCCGGGCCGCCCAGCGCCACGGCTCGCAGAGCGTGGCCTTCACCTACAACGACCCGGTGATCTTCGCCGAATACGCGATGGATACCGCCGATGCCTGCCATGCCCTGGGCGTCAAGACCGTCGCGGTCACTGCCGGCTACATGCACCTCGCTCCGGCGCGCGAGTTCTATTCGAAGATGGACGCCGCCAACGTCGACCTGAAAGCCTTCACCGACGACTTCTACGTGAATCTCTGCGGTGCCCACCTGCAACCGGTGATCGACTTCCTGGCGATGATCCATCACGAAACCGGTTGCTGGCTCGAAATCACCACCCTGCTGATCCCCGGCAAGAACGATGGCGACGAGGAACTCAAAGCGCTATCCGCCTGGGTGGCCAAGGAACTCGGGCCCGATGTGCCTTTGCACTTCAGCGCCTTCCACCCCGACTGGAAACTCGACAATGTTCCGGCCACCCCTCACGCGACGCTGAGCAACGCCCGCCGCATCGCCATGGACGCCGGCCTGCACTATGTCTATATCGGCAACGTGCATGACA
>JAUYFI010000168.1 GCA_030691075.1 Sulfurisoma sp.
GCTGCCCTCCCAGAACAACTTGTTGTAGTAAGCCGAGTTCAGCACGGTCTGCGAATTGCGCCAGTGCTGGGTACCGGGGTAGCCGCGTGAAATTTCGCCGGCATCGCCCCAGCCCTTGGAAGGTTCGTGGCAGACCACGCAGGGCGAACTGGCATCACCACCAAGACGGCTGTCCCAGAACAGCATCTTGCCCAGCTCGACCTTGTCGGCGGACATCGGGTTGTCGGCGGGAATCGGTGGCGGTGGCAGCGGACCCAGTGGCGGGAAGGTGCCGGCGGCGCCAGCCAGCGCCATGGAGCCGATCGCGCCGATGGCGGCGATGGTGGCAACAACAGGTTTGAGTTTCATCGCATTTTCCCTTCAGTTCTTGCCGAATGCGCGGACCTGATAGGCCGGCATTTTCGGGATTTCGACCGTCACCGGATCGCCGCTCATGCCGTCCAGCAGGAAGGTCTTGAGCGCCTGCTTTTCCGCGGCCGCCAGATTCAGCGGCTTGAGTTCGGAACCTGCGCCGCCGCCCCTGTCGTAGAAGTCGATGACCTGGTCCAGCGTGGCGAACATGCCGTTGTGCATGTAGGGCGCGGTGTACTTGAGGTCGCGGATCGACGGCGTGGCGAACTTGCCAATATCGCGCTTGTCCTTGGTGATCGCGTAGGAGCCGACGTCAGTGCGCGCATTCATGTAGTTGGGCATGCCGCTGGTCGAGTAGTGGCGCAGCATGGTGATGGCTCGCAGGGGATCGTTCCAGACCTCGGGGTTCTCGGGCACGCCGGTCTTGTGCAACTTGCCGTCGGAGCCGACCGGACCGTTGTGGCAGGAGACGCAGTTGCCCTTGCCCTTGAACACGTCATAGCCAGCCTTGGCTTCCGCCGATAGCGCCGTCGCATCGCCCTTGAGGAACTTGTCGATGGGCACATTCCTTGACGTCACGGACTTTATGAATTCGCCGATGATGTTGAAGATGCGCATGCCATTGGGGTCGTCCCCCTTTTTGACTGCGGTCTGCCACATGGCAACGTATTCCGGCACTTGCTTGACGCGTTCCTGAGCCAGGCGGGCATCCATGTTCATTGTGTGTGCCTCGGTCATCATGTCGCGCACCAGAGTGCCGGCATCGGAACCGTCGAGCCGACCATCCCACATGAAGCGATTCTTCAAAGTCGCGTTGATGATGGTCGGCGAATTGCGGAAATACTCCGATGCCGGATAGCCCTTGGCGAGCGGCTGGCCGTCACTCCAGCCCTTGGCCGGATCGTGGCAGGTCGCGCAGGAAAGAGCCGCATCGCCCGACATGCGTACATCGAAGAAAAAGTAGCGGCCGAGTTCGGCCTGCGCCTTGTTGAACTTCGGCTCCGGCAGCGGCTGCAGATCCGGCGCCTGGGCCAGTGCATGGCCTGTGACGAGACCCGCCACGGCCAGCGCGCCTGCAAGGCGAGCTATGGTGCAAGGTTTCATGAGAGTTCCCCCTTGTGATTACTTCGTAAATTCGAATGCGGCACTGGCCGAACCGCCGGCGGAGACCGTCACCTTGGCGCTCTTCTCGCCCAGCACCGGATGCCATGCCTTGATCTCGTAGTCGCCGGCCGGCAGGTTGTCGAGCGTGAAGGAGCCATCCTCCCTGGTCGCCACCGCATACGGGTTGTCGGCGGCGAAGGCCCAGGCGTGCATGAAGTCATGCGCATCGCACTCGACCTTGATGACATTGGAGCGGCGCACCTTGATCGGCTGCTTCAGATCGCCCTTATCGGGCTGGCCGACGTTGAACATGGTGCGGCGCACGGCGCCGATGATTTCGTAGGTATGGATGTTGTGCAGCACGGTGTCGGAGTTGCGGATAGTCACATCCGCGTCTTTCTTCACCACCAGGGTGTCCGGTGCAAAACGGCAGCCCTTCTGGTCGAGCACCGGCGCGTCCAGCGCGCCCCAGGCTTTGCCCTTTTCGATCTTCGCCACATAGACCACGGCACCGGCCAGGTTGCCGCCCTTGGCATTGACCTCGACGATCTCCCGTTCGCCCGTGCCGCAGACAGCGTTGTCCTTGGTGATGGGCAGCTTCTTTGCCGCTGGTGCGGCGCCCTTGAAGCTGACCTTGCCGGCGACCTTGCCGCCGCCGGAAACCGCGCCCGCCTCGTAGGCCATGGCATGAGTGACGAACATCGCGCCGATGGCAATAGCGCAACCGGTCAAGACTCTCTTCATTGTGTTTCTCCTTGAAAATTCCGGGGACAGAGCAAATGGCTGCACTGCCTAACGCAACAGCCGTGCCACGGCTAGCTCCCTTGTCGTTGCAAGGGCTTCACGCTGCTGCCGGCGCTCGCTTGCGGCGAACGTGCGGTAAGTTTTCTGCCGGGGTGAACAGAAAGCGACCAGTCGATTTCGATAATGAATTCTCGATGCGACCGGCTACAGCGCCTTGAGGCAAGGCACGGCTCTTGCCTCAAGAACCTCGTGCGTACGCGATCTCTTTCCTCGAACTCCCTGATAGCCGTTCTCGGTGGCGGCATATCCGGCCTCACCGCCGCCCATGCGTTGATGCGCGAGGGCCACGAGGTGGTAGTCCTCGATCGCGGCGCGACGCCCGGTGGTCGTATCCGCACCGAGCGCCGCGATGGCTTTCTGGTCGAGCACGGTCCCAACAGCATGATCTCGCCGGCGCCCGACGCGGAAGACTTGATAGCGTCGCTGGGCCTGGGCGGCGAGCGTATCGACAAGGGCAGCGGCGTGCGCCACCGCTATCTGGTGCGCGATGGCCGCGCCCATGCGCTGCCGCTCGATCCACTGGGCTTTTTTTCGTCCGGCTTCTTCAGCCTGCGCGGTCGCCTGCGGATGCTCGCCGAACCCTTCGTGCGACGCGGTCCGCAGGACGAATCCGTTGCCGACTTCGTCCGTCGGCGCTTCGGCCGGGAACTGCTCGACTACGTCTTCGACCCGCTGGTCGGCGGCATCTACGCCGGCAATCCCGAGAATCTCAGCATGACGGCGCTGCTGCCGCGTCTCAAGCAACTGGAGCTGCGTTACGGTTCGGTGGTGCGCGGCGTGGCGGCAAAGGCGCTGGCCGGCATGGACCCGCGCTTCGACCCGCGCCGCCGCAATCTGTTTTCATTTCGACAGGGCATGGCGAGCCTGCCGCGACAACTGGCGGCCATGCTCGGTTCGCGCGTCTGGTCGGGAGTCCGCGTCGAGGGGCTGCGCGCCGAGGCGGGCGGCGGCTTTTATCTATCCCTGCGCGACAGCGATTGCGCGACCTCCTGGCGTGTCGATGGCGTCGTCGTCGCGCTCCCCGCCTACGCTGCCGCCAGGGTGCTGACGCCGCTGGCGCCGTCGGTCGCCGCCGGCCTCGCGGCCATCGAACATCCGCCGCTCGCCGTAGTCGCTCTCGGCTATCGCCGCGCGCAGATTGCCCATCCGCTCGACGGGCTTGGGCTGCTGACGCCAACCGTCGAGCATAGGAAGGTGCTCGGCTTCCTGTTTTCCTCGACGCTGTTCGCGCAGCGCGCGCCGGACGATCATGTGCTTCTGACCGCCTATGTCGGCGGCGCGCGCCAGCCCGAACTAGCGCAACTGCCGCGCGAAGAGCTGATCGCCATGGTCAGGGCGGAAGCCGCCGATCTGCTAGGCGCTAGAGGCGACCCGGTATTCGACAGTCTGCGCTACTGGCGCCAGAGCCTGCCGCAACCCGATCTCGGCCATGCGCAGCGGATTGCAGCCCTGAACGAACTTGAGGGGCAGTATCCCGGCCTGGTCGTCACCGGCAATTATGTTGCCGGCGTTTCCACCGCGGCCTGCATCGATGCCGCGATTGCGGCGGCCGGACGCATCGCGAAAAAGTCGGCGCTGGCGGGACGGCGACGCGGGATTAAACGCGTGAATTCGGGCGGCTGAAGAGCAAGCCGGCGGGGCGCTGCTGGCGCATGAAGTCGGCTGAGACGGTTACCTCTCCGCCCGCCCGTTGTCGCCAAGAGCACGGTCTGCGCTGCACGAAGCTATGCGGCAGGCAAACGCGTCTTCGTATGAGCTTTACCGTACGCACCAAACTATCGCCACAATTCGTGGCGATAGTTGAGGCACGGTAACGCGAGGCTCACGCAACATTGGGTGCCCGATCCCAGACGATGCGCATGACCTGGCATTCCAGCAGTTTGTCGGCCACCGGGCAGCCGGCGCAATTGCTGCGGGTGGGCCGTTTCGGGCAGTCGTGACAGCCGACGAGTCGCTGTTTTGCGCGGCGGAGGTCAGTGCGTGCCGACTGGAGCCGCTTTAGGCGCGCCGCCAAGTCCGCCTCCACTTCTGTCAAGACCTCCTCGACCCGACGGCTGGCGGCGTCGCCCGAGCGATTCTCGGAGCGGATACGGGCAAGTCGAGCCAGCGCGTCGATGGAAACCTCGGCGCGGGTCAGGCCGACGATGGCGCGAAAGCGCTCCACGTCCTCCTCGCTGAAGTGCCGGGTACCGCCTTCGGAACGTCCGGCTTCGATCAGCCCCCGTTGTTCGTAGAGGCGCAGCGCGGAAACCGAAACGCCGACACGCTGGGCAACCTCACC